>CAYYVD010000056.1:0-19155 GCA_964475045.1 uncultured Desulfobacterales bacterium
ATCTGCTCGCCGGCGTTCTTGACGACGATCTTCATCTCCTCCATCTTGAAGGGCTTGGTGATGTAATCGTAGGCCCCTTCCCGGATCGCCTGAATGGCCGTCTCCAGCGAGGCAAACCCCGTGATGAGCACCACGAGGGTCTCGGGATGGGACTGCCGGCAGGACTTGAGCACGTCGATCCCGCTGGCCCCGGGCATCATCAGATCGGTGATGACCAGATCAAAGGCGGACTCCCCGCATCGGGAGATCGCCTCCAGCCCGTCCGCACACGTCTCCACCTCGTGCCCCTCCTCGGCCAGAAGGCTCTTGAGAACGGAGCGCATGCGTTTGTCGTCGTCGACAATGAGGACATGCAGGCTCATGGGTTCGGGCCGGAGAGGTCCCTCGGGACATCAGGCGCTCTTGTTGAGGAGCACCCCGGCCACCTCCTCCATCTTGGACGCCAGGTTCAGGAGCTCCTCGGGCGGGATCTCCCGAATGACCTCACCGGTTTCCCGGGACAGGACCTTGACCATGACCGTCCCGGTCTCGTTGTGGACCTGAATGTCCAGGTCCCGCTGAATGGAGCGAACGTACTTGTCCATGGCCTCGGCGATGCGCTCGATCCTGGAGAGGCCTTCCTCCCTTGCGGCCGCCTTCTCGGCGGGTTTCCGGGACTCGAAGGAGTGTGCCTTCTGCTCCTTGGACTCCTCCTGCCGTTTCAAGGCGGCCTGCTTGACAGACGCCACCTCCTCGACGCCCTTGATCTCGCTGCTCTTGATGGAGCCGACGGCTTCCATTCGTCTCACCTCCTCTCCATCCTCCGTGATGGTCGCTCGTGCTTCAGGAAGCTCATGCCGCGGCCAGCCGGGACGACTCCCGAGCACTGGACCGCTTCGGTGGAACCGGCTCGGCCTCTCTCTCCGCGTCCTGGCGGGCCACATGCTCCCAGGCCTCTTTGAGCCCGGTGAGGTGCTTCACCGCCTCATCGAAGATGCTCAGATCCATGCTGTAGTCGGCCAGCAGCAGCCTCTGGGACAGGTAGCTGTAAATGCGATCCAGGTTCAGGGCGATCTGACCGCCGTTCTCGAAATCCAGGGAGGACTGCAGCTCGTTGATGATGTCGAGGGCTTTTTGGAGCGCCATTCCCTTTTTTTCGTACTCACCGTCCTCGTAGTAGCGTCGCGCCATGCCGAGGAACTGGATGGCCTTGTCGTAGCACAGCACCACCAGCTCGCCCTTGCTCGCCGAATCCACGCTCGTTCGCTCGTACTGCCCCAGCATCCGTCCGTAGTTCATGCCTCCCCTCCTTGGTCGTCCTTGAAATGGGTGTTCATTCGATCGCCCCGATGCATCTCGGGCGAAAACGTCTTCCGCGGCGGTCCTCCGTGACGCGCCACGGGGGTGGAAACCCCGTTCGAGCCGGCTACGCTCATCATCGCCACCCCGAGGACAGGGTTCCGATCTGAGACGAGAGCCAGCTGCTCTGGCTCTGCAGCGCGCGCATGGTGTTCTCCATGGCGATGAACTGTTGGGTCATGGTCTGCATCTCACGGTCGATCCGTTCCTCCATGTCGGCCATGCGGTCGTCCAGCCGCTCCACGGTCCCCTGAATGGACTCCTCCTTGTTGGCCACGAACCCGTCCGTGCTGTCCGTGAGGTCCCCCAGGGTGCGGTTGAAGAGCTCGGCCACCCCATAGGTGAGCGTGAACGTACCCACGTTTCCCGTGGCCGTGCCGGCATACCCGATCCGAAGCCCCTCGACGTCTCCTGAGATGCCCTTCAGATAGGTGCTGCTCGCCTCTGCGTCCCCGGCGCTCTCGAAGTAGCCGTCCAGAGGAGACACACCGGTGATGTTCACGTTGTACGTGCCGGCCTGGGTATCGTCCGTGTGGTACCCGTAGGTGATGTGGCTGTTGGTGGACGACCAGTCCGTCGCGAACAGGCTTCGCACATCCTCGAAGTTGGTCTCCAGGTAGTCCCCGAGCTCGCTCTGGTCCACGCTGAGCTTGCTGTCCGAGCCCACGGAGATGCCCACCAGCCCCAGGGTCGAATAGTTGTCCGATACGCCCGAGACCTTGTTGAGCACGATGCTCGACAGGGTCGAGCGGAGGGTCCGGAGGGAGGCGTCCCCGAACAGCGGCCCCCCGGCGCCGCTCTCCTCGTCATAGCTGGTCTGGGCCTTGATGGCGCCGATCACCTCGTTGTAGGCGTCCACGAACCCTTGAATCTTCTCCAGGACGGCCTCGTTGTCCCGGGCCACGTTCAGGGTCACCGTGGTGCCGGCGTCGGCCTCCTTCAGGTTCAGGGTGACGCCTTCGATCACGTCGTCCACCGCGTTGGAGGACGGGGTCACGGTCACGCCGTCCACCGTGATCTCTGCATCTTCCCCGGCTTGAAGCTGCCGCTTTCGAAGGGTGTCGATGGCCCCTAGATCGTTGTCCGAGTCCAGGCTCAGGGAGCTGTTGCTGGGGGTCAGGGCCACGGACAGGTCGGTGTCACTGATCTCGTCGTCCTGCACTCGAATCCGGCCGTCCGACGTGATGGAGGCGGTGACGCTTCCGAAGGCGGTTTCGATCTCGGTGAGGAGGTCGTCCAGGGTCTTGTAGGCCGACCCGTCGTGCACGGAGAACACGGTGTTCACGGCGGCACCGTTCGTGTCCGTCCCGCTGAGGGTGATGGTGTCTCCAGTGCTGATGTCGATGTACCCGTCCACGGCGTCGAAGGTGGTCGACCCGGTGATCGCGGCACCCGAGGCCGTGTTGGCCACGTCCCCGGTCATGCCTCGCACGTCGGAGACCCCGGCCCGCTCCAGCACGCCCAGGGTCTCCAGCACGTTGTTCGAGTCCGTGTACGTGATGGACGAGCCCTCGATGAGAAGCCGGTAGGTGGTCGTTCCGTCGTCGTCCGTCTCCGAGACCACCGAGGCCGGGTCCGAGGCGAAGGTTCCGCTGAAGGCCATGTTAACGGCGTCGCGAATGTCGTTGAGGGAGTCCGTGGACAGGTCGACGGCCACGCTCTGGGTGGTCCCGTTGATGGTGATGTCCACGGTCCCGCTCTGGGCGCTGGTGAGGTTGAGCACGTCGCTTCCACCCACCGCCCGGTCGGCGTACGCCATGGCGTCGCTCCGGTGGCCTCCGGCGACCGCGTTCTTGGCGGTCTTGGCGGAGGCGTCCACGAACCCGAGGGACCCCAGGAGGTCGGCGCTTCCTCCGTTCAGGATCTGAATGCCGTCCGCGCCGGCCTCGTCGCTGGTCAGAATGAGGCGCACCCCTTCGGTGCCGTAGTCCACGATGGATGCGGTGACGCCCGAGGCGTCCGTGCCCGTGTTCACCGCGTTGATCTTCTCCCGAATCCCGTTGAGCGTGTCCGTGGTGCTGATGTTCACGGACCGGCCCCCGACCACGATGTCCCCGGAAAGGCCCAGCTCGGTGGTCGCGCTGGAGTAGCTGCCCGAGGAGAGCTTCTGGGCCGAGGCGACCGAGTTCACCACGATGTCGTAGGTTCCGGGAGCGGCGTCTTCCCCGGCGCTGGCGCTCAGCAGATCCGAGGCGTCCGTGTCGGAGCTGGAGGTCAGGGACGTGGTGAAGAGATCGAAGTCGGACCGCGCGTTCAGCTCGTCGGCCGCGGTTTTCAGGGAGAGGAGCTTGGTGTTGATCCCCTGCCAGGCCTCCAGCTTGCTCTGGTGGGTGGCCTTTTCCTGCTCGATGAGCTTGATCCGTTTGTACTCCACCTGCCGAAGCTGGTCGATCATGCCCTGCCAGTCGATGCCGGAAGAAAGCCCGCTGATGGTTGCCGTGGACACGGTTGGTATCCCCTTTCCCTGATCTTACTCCATGTATCGGCTGTTTTTGCCCCTGACTTGAACAGTTTTACCGCTCGGCCGGGATCTCGGGCACCGGCGCGGTTCGACCCAGGACGAAGGGACCCGAGGCCACAGAAAAGGAAGATCTTCGTTGTATCAGGCCGTTGGCCGGGACCTGGTCCTCGAGGTTTTTCCTTGAGATCTGGTCTTGCCCCGCCCCGCCCCTCAAACCTGCCCTTCGTCCCACACAAAACCCCTCGGCGAAGGAACACAAGCAAGAGCCTTGCCATTGGATGACCTCCGGCTCGCTGAAATGGGTGGCTCCTGCTAGGATCCCTCGAAAAAGAAACCGCCTCCAGGACATCCTGAAGGCGGCTCGTGAAGTGTGTCTGGGAAGGCCCGGGCGCTGTGGGCTCGAGCCTAGCCGGTCCCGGTCTAGCCGAACAGGGACAGCACGTTCTGCGGGGCCATATTGGCCTGGGCCAGCATAGCGGTGCCCGCCTGGAGCATGATCTGGTTCCGCGTGAAGTTCACCATCTCAAAGGCCATGTCCGCATCGCGAATGGTGGACTCGGAGGCGGCCAGGTTCTCGATGGTGTTGGCCAGGTTGGCCGACGCGAAGGAGAGCCGGCTCTGGGCCGCACCGATGGTCCCCATGCCGGCACCGGCGACGCTCACGCCCTTGTCCACGTTGTCGATGGCCGACTGGGCGTTGGTCTTGTCCGTGAGGTTCATGCCGTTGACCTTGAGGCTGGTGGTGGAGAAGTTGACGCTTCCGAAGTTGATCTGAATCTGGTCCTCGGTCGTGCCGCCGTTGGCGGAGCCGATCTGGAAGTCCAGCGTCCCGCCTTCACCGTTGATCAGCGTGGTGCCGGTGTACTTGGTGTCCGTGGCGATCCGGTTGATTTCCGAGAGCAGCTGGTTGGCCTCGTCGTTCAGGCTCGCCCGGCCCGCGCTGTCCGTGTTGTCCGAGGCCGCGGTGGTGGCCAGCTCCTTGAGACGCTCGAGGATGGTTTCGATCTGGGTGGCGGCGCCGTCCGCCGTCTGCAGCATGGACGTGGCCTGGGCCGCGTTCTGCTGGGCCTTGCGCAGGCCTCGAACCTCGGTCCGGAACGAGTTGGCAATGGCCAGACCGGCGACGTCGTCCTTGGCCTTGTTGATGCGCAGGCCGGAAGAGAGCCGCTCCAGGGACTGCCCCATGGCTGCGTCATTTTTTTCCAGCTGACGGTGTGCGTTGAATGCCGCGATGTTGGTGTTGATTCGAAGTCCCATGATTCAATCCTCCTTGATTGGTTGGTGGTTGGGCATCCTTGCCCTGTGTCGGGGAGGCCGCTGTTTTTCCTGCTGGTCATCCCCCCTTTCCAAAACCCGTTTTCGGCCTTTGACCTTTTTATCGGGAGGAGAGGCACAAACCTTGAAGGATTTTTTCAGGCGTTCGCAAGGGCGCGGGTGTAGCACGCCTCGAGCTGGCGGGTGAAGCGGGGGGTGTCGCAGAGGATCGAGTCCCCGAGGCGGTCCGGCAGGGCCTGCTTCAAGGCGCGGAGCTCGAAGAGGTCCTGGGCCAGGGCCGCCGCGATGCCGACATAGGCCTCCTCGGATCCGGCGACCAGCGCGTCCAGCTCCAGGTTGCGAAGAATCGTGTAGCTGGTCCGCTGGCAGTGGAGCCCGCCGACGAGGGTGACGACAGGGACGCCCATCCACAGGGACTCGCAGGTGATGGTGGTCCCGTTGTAGGGAAAGGTGTCCAGGGCGATGTCCACCTCGTTGTAGAAGCGAAAGTGGTCCACGGCCGAGGCCGTGGCTCCCGCAATGGAGAGCCGATGCTCTGGAATCCCGTGCTTGGAGAACTCCGCGAGGATGCGCTGGACGATCCTCCGGGTCATGGGGCTGTAGGACTTGATCAGGAGCCGGGCGTTCTCAACGGAGTGCAGCACCCCGGCCCAGGCCCGGACGGCCCGCGGGGTGATCTTGTTGAGGCTGTTCAGGCTGCCGAAGGTCACGTGGCCGTTTTTCTCGAAGGCACACGTCGCATCGATGTCCTGGTGGGGGAACGTCCCGAAGTGCAGAAAACACTCCGGCATGAACAGCAGCTTCTCCGAGCAGAGGCCATGCCCCTCCGGGTCGGCATGACGATCCGTGATGCGGTAGTCCATGGTCGAGAGCCCGGTCGTGTCGGGATATCCGAGGTAGGTGATTTGAACCGGAGCCGCCCTGCGCGCAAAGAGCCCCAGGCGGTTGCCGCGGGTGTGTCCGGCCAGGTCGACAAGAATGTCGACGCCGTCCCGGGAGATTCGTTCCGCAGCCTCGTCATCGGCCAAGGCGTGGATCTCTCGAAAGCCTTCGCTGTGCTCCATGATCTCCCGGGTGACGGGGTCCGAGGGGTCGGGCCTTCGATTGGCGTAACAGAGCACCTCGAACCGGGATCGGTCGTGGGCGCGCAGGATGTTTCGAATGAAGTACCCGACGGAGTGCCGCCTGAAGTCCGGGGAGACATACCCGATGCGCACCCGGTTTCCGCGGGAGGCCCGGGCATGGACCCGGGGCGATTCGCTCCGTTCTTCCTTCTCGACGCTTGCAGCCCAGGCCCGGTGCCAGGACGACAAGCGGTCCGGGCCCAGGGGATTGTCGTAGTGAAGGTGCAGGAGGACGGCCTGGGGGTTGGTGAGACGGGATGGGTCCCGGATCTCCCGAATGTGGGCTTTCAATGCTTCGCAGCGCTCCCAGTCCGCGGTTTCTCGAAAGGCTCGGATCAGGGCGTGCAGGAGAAGGTCCAGGTTCATCGTTCCTTGGAATACACAATCCAGGCCGCGGACCGCCGTTGCGTGGGCGAGATCCGGATCGCCTGCGGCCAGCGCATACTCGATGAGGTCCGAGAGTCCCTTCTCGTAGAAGGGCTTCAACCTGAGCGCCGTCTCGGCCGAGGCGATGGCGTTTTCGAAGTCGCCCTGCCTGTAGTGGATGTTCGCGATGAAGTTGTGGATGTCGTGCCTGGCCGGGTTGAGACCAATCGCTTGTTCAAAGGCCGACAGAGCCGCCTCGAAATCCCCCAGTTGAAACAGGGCGTTTCCGAGCGTCGCCGGCATCCGCTCATCGGTCGGGGGAAAGGAGAGGGCTTGCCGGCAGGTTCGAACCACCTCCTCGTAGGCTTTCCGGGCATACAGGGATTGGGCCAGGCACAGACGAACCTCGGTGTTTTCCGGATCCAGGGAGACGGCCTCCCGGTAATGTCGCACCGATGCATCGGTGTCCCCCAGGAGGTCGCAGGTGAACCCCAGGTTGGCATGGGCCAGTGCATATCGAGGGTCGACGGTCGCGGCCTCCTGGAAGCTCCGAAGGGCCTGCTCCAGGCTCCCGGCTTCTCGAAGGGCCAGACCGAGGTTGTTGAGGTACTCCGCATTGTCCGGATCCAGGCCCACGGCCCGGCGGTAGGCCTCCAGGGCGTCGCCGAGCCTTCCCTGAGACAACAGGCAGTTTCCGAGATTGAAGTGCAGGAGGTGGGCTTTCGGGTTGATCCGTGTGCCGGCGCGGTATGCGCGCTCCGCCGCTTCGTGTTCTCCCAACCGCTCGCAGGCCACCCCCACGGACAGGTGGGCGTGCTCGTTTTCGGGCTCCAGAGAGCACCAGGTGCGAAAGAGCTCGAGGGCCCTGCGATACTGCGATTGCTGAACGTGGATCTGCGCGGCCAGCTGCAGGGCGGGAATGCAGGCTGTGTCCCGCTCCAGGGCTTGGCCGCAGAGCTGCAGGGCCCCTTCGTGGTCGCCCTGCGCGTAGCAGCGGTGGGCGATCACGAGTTCATGGGGCGTTCGAGACATGCGCCTCCCCCATGTGAGGGTGTGGTTCCTGCACCCCGGCGAGACCGGCCAGCCATGGCAGCATGCGTTCGGCCAGGGAGCAGAGGTCCCGAAACGCCCTTTCCATGGAATCGAGACTGAGGGCCAGGGTCTCTTTCCGGCTTTCGGCCCGTTGGATTCGATAGGACTGCAGGTGCTGGTAGGCCACGGTTTCGGCCTGGAAGTCCTTCATCACCCGGTCGAACAGTGCGAGTTCACCCAGGCGCTGGTCCAGCGCCTGAATGCGCGTCACGGCCTGCTGGAACGCGGGCGATGCGTAGGACTCCGCCTCGATGGATCGTCTGGCCGTCTGGATGAGGGGACGCACCTCCCCGGCGAGCCGCCGGACCGTGGAGGCCTCTTGGTGCAGCGCAGAGATCTCCCGAAGAAACGTCTTTCGCTGTGTCTCCCTCTCAGGGGACGGCGCTGTGCGCAGGCAAAGCGGGACGGGACCCCGATTGCCCTCAGGAAGCTCCTCCAGGACCTGCTCCAGGTTGAGCGTTTCGGCCCCGCGGATGCGCAGATGCCCTTCGTGAAGAAGGATGCAGCGGGTCTCGGTGCGGGCCGCCTCGCGTTCGAGGGCTCGGACGGCGAGCCGCGTTTCCGGGTCCTCGGTGTCGACTCGGCCATGGGATGGGCCGAGGCGCGAATCGATCAGCACAATGGGATCCGCCCCCATCTCACGGGCCACGTGGAAGGCGGCAAGGTCTGCGGAGGTGGTCTTGCCCGAGGGCGTGGCGTCACCCAGGGGGTGGGCGATCCAACGGCTCAGGCTGTTTTCGCTGATGCAGGCAAATGCGGGTCCTTTGAACCGGTTCACCACGCTCGCCGCCGATCGCGGGTCGAAGACCAGCGGTATGCTCGAGGGGCCTTCGGGAAAGGGCGGTGCATGCGCCGTCGTTTCCTCCGGGCTCGAAACCACGACCAGATCCGGTCGAACGCCCCGGTGGAGCAAGGAGGCGAGGGCGGACTCGGCGGCAATGACCAAGGCCCGGCCTTGGAGTGCCTGCACCGCCTCCTCGTGGCTGGGGGAAGGAGGCGACGCGACGATCACCGCGGGCAGGCCCTCCAAGGTCCCTCGCAGGGACGCCACCCCTGTGGTTTCCAGGAGACGCGGCAGGGAGGTCAAGGTGTTCTCCAGCACCGACGGGTGACGGGAGCAATACCAGAAATCGGCTTGCAGCGCGTGGACGCAGCGCTTCAGCGCATCCCCGGCTTGCTGATAGGATTCCGGGAAGGCCCGGGCCGAAGGCTCCCAGGTGATCCAGTTCAAACCGCCTGCGGCAATCCTCAGCTGATGCGGTTTCAGGACCGTCTCCAGGGCGTCTGAGGCCGTCCCCAGGGCCAGGTGGAGGCGATCGTTTTCCAGGAGCGCTCTCAGATCCCTGCACTCGAGGGCCATCCGGAAGAACCCCTCGGAAGGCTCCACCACAAACACCTGGTGATCCATCTCCATACGCCTGCAGATCTCCTCGAGATGGCCTCCCAGACCGAACCCCAGGACGAGGGAGGCGTCCTCGGCTCGAAAAGAGAGATTGTCCAGGGCCTGCCGCACCTCCTCCTGCGTGCCCTCGATATCAGCTCGCCCCGGTCTTCCGGCGGAGCGCATTCGGGCGGCGAGGTGGGGGTGGCGCCTGGACAAAACGTGGAGATTGGCTTCGAAGGGGCTCGAACCGCCCTCCAGGGGACGCCTGGACGCGGTATGGGGCCGCCGGTCGTGCTCTTTGAAGACCGAGGACCAGAACCCAAGCAGGTGCTCCTTCTGGCGCTCGAAGCGGTACTGTTGTGCAGTCTGGACGGAGGCCCGGCGCAGGGCCTCCCATTTCGGGGCATTCGGGTTGTGTTGATGTGCTTCGAGGACCTGCTCCAGCGTGCGGGCGAGACCGATGGCGTCCTCGTCCACCACCCAGAACCCGTTCTCCCCGGTGGCATACTCGAGCCCGCCCCCGCCCGTGAACCCCACGACAATGGCGCCCGTGGCCATGGCCTCCACCGGAGGCAGCCCGAACCCTTCCCGCTGGCTCGTGGACAGGAAGAAGGCGCTTTCCTGCAACACGCGGGCGACATCCCTCTCCTCCAGCCCTTCCAGGGGAACCCATGGAATGGATCGCAGGTCGGGACGACGATGCCAGAGCATGCCTCGGACCTGGCGGATGTTCCAAGCCCCCTTGCGGGGCATGTACGCGATCTGAAGCCGCCGGGCGTCCGGCCGGGGAAAGAACAGGTCATGGTCGATGGCGTAGGGGACGTAGGCGGCGTCCTGGTCGAAGACGTGCTTCACGAACGCGTGGATTTCGGTAGCGCTGACCAGCACGTGCTCCACGCCGTAGTCCCGCCATTGCCGCCGGGGAGGAAGGGCCTCGAAGACGTAGAAGTGGTTCTGACAAAGGACCACCCGGTGGCATGGATGGGGGAGGAGGGCCCTCAGGTGGTCGATGGGGACCTCGGGCACGACCACCCAGTCCTCCGGCAGGATCTGGGGGGAATCCTCCCAGTAGGTGACCGGAACCCGGCTGGAGAACCACTCCAGGCGGAACCCGCTTCGGTTGTGCAGGATGCCGGCCGGGTACCCGGCGTCCACCAGGTGCTGGACATGGTGGTACATGGTGCGTACCCCGCCGGACGGCCTTGGGATATCGGGGCAGAAGTAGAAGATCTGGGCCATGGGTGTCCTTTTCGCTCGGTCCAGGGTGTGCCCCTGCAGACGCTCGCTCCTATGAGACTCGTGCCTTCATGATGGCGGCATCTCCACGGCCGGCGGTTTCTGCGGGGTCAGAGCGGCTTCCTGGACCCGGGTGTTCCCGGGCGACATCCTCAGAAAGTCCTCGGCGACCTCGACCGCCCCTTGCAGGTCGCCCATGTCCTCCAGGAGACGAACCAGTCCCAGCTGATAGTCCTCTCGGTCGGGGATCAGCTCCAGAGCCACCTGATAGGCCTGCATGGCCTCCTCGCGGCGGTCCAGGGTCTGCAAGGCCCGGGCGAGGTCATAGGCGGCCTCCGCATAGAAGGGGTTGGCCTCCAGGGCGCGATTGAAGAACGCCACCGCCTCGTCCGGGTGCCTTTGGTCCCGTTCCAGGCACCCCAGGAGGTGCCAGGCCGGGGCAAAATCCGGGAAGACCTCCAGGGCCTGCTCGCACGCCCTGCACATCTCCGGGGCATCGGTTTTCTCGAGGGCCCGGCCCAGGTGCAGGAAGGCCTGCAGGGAGTTCGGGTTGGCGGAAAGGGCGGCTCGATAGTGCTCGAGGGCCCTTCCCTCGCTTCGATCCCCCTTCTGGGCCCGGGCGGCACTGACATGGGCGAGATCGTACCCGGGCTCCTCCCGGACGGCCTCGAGCCAGCAGTCCAGGGCCTCTTGTCGCCGTCCTCGAGAGGCGGCCGAGGTCCCTTTCAGAAAGGCGGCTTCACCCGTGGAAGGGACGGGTCGATACACCTCGGATGTGTTCGAGGTCTTCTCGAGGAGATGCCAGGGAAAGGACCCCGTTGCCGGTCGCCTGATCAGCCGTTCGTAAAAGGCCGCCCGCGGGGAGGCGTGCCGGTGCTCCCGGCGTTCGGTCCGAACGTATTGATAGGCCGCCTCTCGCACCCGAGAACACAGGTCTGGGTCCGCCAGGAGCGTTTCCATAATGCCGGTGAGAGAATCGGGGTCCTCGAAGAGAAACCCGTTCCCGCCGTGCACCACATGGGCTCGGTACGGGCCCAGGTCGGAGACCACGGGCACGGCTCCCCGCGAGGCGTACTCGATGAACTTGACGTCGGATCGACCCAGGTTGTACGCCGTGTCCTCGAGCGGTGCGAGCCCGATGTCCAGCCCTTCCAGGAAGGCGTAGTAGTCCGTGAGAGAGCCCGGCTCCCGGTGGCTGACGGCGGGTGGGGGGGTGGGGCCGAACACCTGTTCGAACTGGTCGCGGTTTCCCATGAACGCGAATCGTAGGCCCTCGTGGCGTTGACAGAGGTCCAGAACCACGGGGGCGATTCGAGCCACGTCGCGGGTGTGTCCCAGAGAACCGGCCCAGCCCATCACACCAGGACCGGGGCCGGCGGGCTCGAGCGGCGGGAGGTCCAGGATCTGGTTCTCGAAGACCATTCGATCCTCGTTCAGAAAGGCGAACTGATCGAGAAGAGACCCGCTCACCCCTTGCACGGCGTCGGCCATGCGAATGAGCTGGAAGGTGGTGGCCAGGTTTGCGGGATCGGTGAACCATCGTCGGAACGGCACCCAGGAGGGCAGGGCCAGGAAGTTGTCGGAGATCTCGTACACGGTGGGTAGCCCGAGCTCCTTGCGCTTGGCCAGGACGGGGAGGAGGTTGTGCTCCCCGATGAGGTGGAGCACCAGCACGTCCGCGGCCAGACAAAGCTCCCGGGTGTGGGGGCAGGTGTTGGTCAGGTTGACCACCCGAATGCCGGGGATCCTGCCCAGGGCCTCCGCCGGCTGCTGAATGCGATAGACGTAGTCCCCGATGCTTCGATCGGCCTGGGGGCTGAGCTGCACGATGGTCATGGATCCGGAGCCGTGGTTCATGTGGGGCGTCCTCCGTGGATGGTCAAGAGAGGGCTCGAGAGGCGTTGGACGAGGTCTTGGTCCCGGATGCACCCGGCCGCTCTTCCTGCAGGGGACTCACGACCGCTTCAAGGGTTTTGAGGACGTCTGCATGGCCGGGATTGCGTTCCAGAAACTCCCTGCAGGCCTCGGCCGCGGCAGGCCGGTCGCCGCACCGGATCAGGGCCTTGACCAGGCCCAGGGTGTAGACGGGGTTGTCCGGGATCAGGCCGACGGCCACGTGGAACGCCTCTGCTGCCGATGTGTGCCGTTCCATCTCCGACAGGAGGGATCCCAGGCCGGCGGCCGCCTCCGCGTCGAAGGGGTTTCCCTGAAGGGCCCGGTCCAGCAGCCCGAGCGCTTCGTCGGACCGGCCTTCCGCCTGCCTCATGAGGCCGAGCGCCCGCCAGGCCAGGGAGAAATCCGGCGACAGGCGGACCGCCTTTTCGAAGATGCGCTCCGCTCCCCGGTGGTCCCGCCGTTGAACCAGCGTGCCGAGGAGGTACAGGCCCCGAAGGGAATCCGGGTTTCTTCTCAGGGCCTCGAGGGCCCAGATCTCCGCCAGGGCCGAATCGTCCCGGGCCAGCGCCTCGCCCAGCAGGAGACAGGGAAGGGGGTGGGCTGCGTCTTCGTGGGCGGCCTCCTCCCATAGCCGCAGGGCCTCCTGTCTCCGACCTTCGGTCTGTTGGTCCATGGCCTCGAGGGTCATTCTCTCGGCCCGGGGCGCCTCGGGCTCGTACAGGTCGCTGTCCTGGGAAACTCGAACGAGCCGCTCCGCAGGCCGGGCTTCGGCCTTTTCTCCTTTGGCCAGTCGCCGGTAGGCCTCCAGCCTGCGCCGGCTGTTGTCCTCCTCGATCCGGTGGCTGGACACGTAGGCATGGGCATTCTGCCGAATGCGCTCGAGCCGGCCGCGATCGCCCAGCAGGTCGAGCACCAGGGACTTCAAGTGGACGGGGTCTCGAAACCGCACGGCGTTCACCCCGTCCTCGGCGTGCTCCCGGTACGGGCCCAGGTCCGACAGGATGGGCAGGACCCCGCGGGAGGCGTACTCCACGAACTTGACGTCGGACCGGCAGAGGTTGAAGGGGGAGTCCAGGAGCGGTGCCAGGCCCATGTCCAGGGTTTCCAGAAACCGGAAGTAGTCTTCCAGCGATCCGGGCGGCGTGTGGTGCATGCGGTTTCGTCCGGGCATCGACCCGAAGACCTCCTCGAACTGCTCCAGGTTGCCCATGAAGGCAAAGCGGAGATCCTCCCGCTCGCACAGGAGCTCCGAGACCGTTGGTGCGATCCATCGGAGGTCCTCGGTGTGACCCACGGATCCGCCCCAGCCGAGCACGATTCGATCCCCGGAGGGACGCGGCGGAGGCCCCGGCGTCATCACGTGGTTCTCGAACCGGAGCCGGTGCTCATGCAGGAACCCGTATCGTTGGAGAAGGATGTCGCCCACGGCCTGAATGGCGTCGGAGCTTCGAATGAGCTGAAAGGTCAAGGAGAGCGGGGTGGCTTGACCGAAGCTGAAGGAGCCCGAGATGTGCCGGGGCAGGGCCATGAAGTTGTCCGAGATCTCATACACGGTCCCGCGGCCCGAGCGTTTTCGTTCGGCTAGGACGGGAAGCAGGTCCGGGTCGTGAAGCAAATGGAGAATGAGCACGTCGGCAGTCCGGGCGAGATCATACACTCGGGGGGACGTGGTTCGCACGTTGATCACCCGGACCCCGGGGTGCCGGGCCATGGCCAGCCCGGGCTGCTCGATCCGGTACTGATAGTCCCCGTCGTGCTTGGTGACGTAAGGGCTGACCTGAACCACGAGCAGGGAATCCTTCATGACCGCTGAAGCTCTCCATTGGGTCCTGCCGACGTGAACGGCCGATCCTGCAGCGGCGCCATCTCCCGGACGTCAAGACCCTTCTGCATGATGCCGGACCAGTGCCCGGCGTCCCGAAAGGCATGCTCCAGGGACTCGAGCGTGAGGTCGAGCGATTCCACCTGCTCGGCCGTACGCTGAATGCGGTACCCCTGAAGGAACTGAAACGCGAGCAGCTCCGGGCGAAAATCGATCATTACCTCCTCGAAAAGGGACAGCTTCCCCAGCTCCCGATCCAGCTCCAGGATGCGGGCGGCCGTCTCCTGAAAGCCGGGCTTCAGAGGGCCGCCCTCGGCCAGGAGACCTCGAGCACGCGAGAGCAGGGGAAGGGCTTCCTGCGCAAGGGACGACGCATTCCGGATTTCGTCCTGGAGGCGCAGAAGCCCTTGCCGAAGAAGAGAGACCTGCCGGGACGAGGGACCGCGGTAGGCCTCGCGAATCCGCTTCTCTAGAAAGAGAGGAGGTTGAGAGCGAAACGCTCGAATCACGTCCGCCAGGCCGGCGATCTCGGTGCCTCGAATGCGGGCCCCACCCTCGGTGGCGTCGATGCACCGCACCTGACCGGCCGAGATCTCCCGCTCGAAGAGCCCGATCATGGCCCGAAAGCTCGGAAGGGTGCGGACGGTCCCGCCGCAGACATCAGGGACCTCCACGAAGGTCTGGTGCTCGGAGGGTTTCCAGGTGAAGGCCGCGCCCTGGACATGGTGATCGCCGTCCGGAAAGGCCAGGTCGAGGCCGGTGAACACCACCGGGTCCGCACCCATCCACCGGGCCGCGTGAAAGGCGAGATGGGCGGAGGAGGTGGATCGCCCCAGGCTACCTTGGTAGCCCATGAGTCCGATGAGCCAGGAGGACAAGGCGTTCTGACTGCACAAAACGAACCTGGGTCCTCGAAAGCACGGAGGGATTGCGCGGTGGACTCCGACGTCGAACAGCAGGGGAATCCGGAGATCTCGCGGAAGCCCTTCCATCTTGCGGGCGTTCTGCGGAAAGCCATCCGACGACACCACGAGGTCCGGCTGAATGCCTTGGTCCAGGAGGGGTTTCAAGGCGGTGTCCACGCTGATGAGACAGGTCTTTCCCTTGGCCTCGCCAAGGGCCTCGATGTTCCGGCTGAGAGACGGACCGCCGGCGATCACGACGGCCGGGGTCCCTTTGAGCATTTCCCGAAGAGCGGCCGTGTCGCCGCAGCCCTCCAGCAGGGGCGCGTTCTCGAGGATGTTCTCCAGCAACCCCTCGTTCTTGATGTTGAACCGAAAGCTCAGCTCCAGGTGGCGGCGGATCTTCTCCACCCGGTCCTCGGCTTCGCTGTACGCATCGGGAAAGGCCTGCCTCAGCCCGTTCAGTGTGAGCTCGTGCAGCGTCCCGGCGACCATGCGGAGGAGGTGATGCTCCAGGGCGTCATAGAGCCCTACGAGCTCCGGACCGACGAACAGGTGCACCCGGTCGTCCGATAGCAGCGGACCCAGATCTCCATGCGCCAAGGCCGCCTGGAGCACCTCCGGGCAGGGCTCCACCACGAACAGACGGTGGTCCATCTCCATGCGGCGGGCGATGGCTTCGGCATGGTAGCCCAGCCCGAGCCCCATGAGCAGGGTGGCGTCCTCCGCCCGAAACCGCCGACCCTCCAGGTCGCTTTCCACCTGCCGCCACAGGTCCTGCGGATGGTACAGGCAACGATCCTCTCCGTCATTCGCCTCCAGCATCATGTTGGAGAAGCCGTGTTCCGTCGCACAGACCCGCACGCGGGAAATGTCGGCCTGGTGGTCCAGGGCCGAAGCCAGGTGGGGGTGACGCTCCAGCAGGAGCGACCGGTTCAATGCACGCTCGGGCATGGTTTGGTCCTGATCCGTGATGCGGTCGTTCGACCCGGGTGTGGCCGAGGTTCATGGCACCCGGCCGCAAGCCGGTACTGGGGCTGTAAAGAGCAATATCCATGCCACGAATAAGGATTGGATCGCAGGGATCGGACGGGAGAGATCGGGAATGAAATGTGGGAAAAAGAAGTGTGATGAGGAGGGGACAGTGGGTGGGGTGGGCTTACGAAGGGTCGGGTGGGGAATCCGTTCTCATGTGGCCTCCCAGGGAGCCGGGACGGGCTAGGGCGGCCTCGGCCACGGCCTCGCCCACGGACAGGGCGCAGGCCAGCCGATGAAGACGCCCCCCCTGTTCCAGGGTGCGCCAGGTCATCTGGTTGGCTTCCCTGCGAAGCGTGCGCGTTCGATCCAGACACCGCCTCAGGCCGGCGGCGTCCCGAAGCACGCCGATTCCGTCCTCAAGGCAGGACTGCATTCGAGCCCGCAGCTCGGACAGGCTCCCCGCCGGCAATGGCCTCGGGCTCCACCGGGCCAAAAGGTTCGGCTCGTCGAACCGATCCGGACGCCTGGACGCGCGACGGGCTTCTTCGGCCCCGAAGCGTCCGGCGCGCTCGCCGAAGACCTGGGTGGCGGTCATCATGCACCCGCCGATGCGATCGGCTCCGTGCGGGCCGGCTGCGGTCTCCCCCGCCGCAAACAGGCCGGGCAGGGTGGAGGCTGCGTGCGCATCGATGCGAACCCCTCCGTTGAAGGCGTGGGCGGCGTGCACCACGTGCCAGGGTCCGCCGTCCTCCTCCGGGCCGCCCCAGAGGACGGTGCGATCCCGGACCGTCTCTTCGGCCACGGCCAGGTCCACGAGCCGGGAGACGTCCCGGCTGCTGAAGGGGTGATGGACCGTTCGAGCCGCGATGACAGAGGCCCGGTCCCGGGATTCGGGAAGGGCCCGGTCCAGAAGATCCTCTCCCTGCTCGAATCTCAAGCGGCCCCTGTGTCTCAGGTCGGCCAGGGGGAGAAACCGGACAGCCCCTTCCCGCTCGAGGGCCAGCATGAACTGAATGAACTCCATGTTTCGAAGCGCGGCACCGGCCTCCCTGGCCAGAGCGCAGCCGGTGCCGGTCAGTCCGGGCGGGGCCAGGCTGATGGGGAACATGCCGGCGCCGCCGCCGGTGGCCAGGATCGTAACGGGGGACACCACGCAAAGGAGTCGTTCCGGAGGCTCGATGATCCAGGCCCCCCAGCAACGCCCGTCCGCCGCGAGGAGTTGGACGGCCGTTCCCGTGATGGTTTTGACGGGGGAGCGTCGAACCGCTGACAGGAACGCATCCCGAACGTTGTCCATGCTTTGGGTGAGGAGGGCGCGCTCGGCCTTGCTGAAGCAGCCTCGAACGCGCAGGAACCGGCCCGCCTGGGCCCGAAACCGCACCCCCATGTCCAGGAGATCGAGCACCCGAGGGCCGGACTCCTCCACGAGGATGCGGGCCAGCACTGAATCCGCCTGTCCGAGCCCCACTCGAAGAATGTCCTCATGGAAGGCCTCCAGCGCGGGCTCGGTGCGTTCCTCCTCGATCAGGGCCTGAATGCCCCAACCGCCCGAGACGTTCTGAAAGGTGCTGCCGCCGCCGGCCGGAGCAGGGTCCGAGACCAGAAGAACCGAGACCCCGGTCCCGGCGGCAGCAAGCGCGGCCCGAATGCCGGCGGCTCCGCCTCCGACGACCAGGACGTCCGTCTTCAGGGGGTGCTTCCGCCAGGGAACGGGGACCGCTGAGGTCATGAGGATCCGTCGGCCAGCTCCTGCAGCAGACGCCGGCTCCCCAGGTGACCGGGGTTGACCTCGAGTGCGGTATCCGCATAGGTCCTTGCCAGAGCGGGCTGCCCCGCACGGCGGGCCAGGGAGGCAAGCTGAAACGCGTAGTGGTCCGCGTGGAGACGGACCGCGTCGGCCAAGGCATCCTGCCTGAGCATGCCGAAGGCATGGGCGGCGTCCTGCTCGGCCATCCGGTCGATCCTTTGAAACAGGAGGTGCTCCCGGTAGAACTGCTCGATCAACGGCGCCGCTTCAAGGGCCCGGGCGTCATAGGTGTGCTCACGAAGCACCCGTTGCCGCCCGGCCTCTGCGATGGCCTGCCGCTCCCGGTCGTGCTCCAGGAACCACAATGCCTTGGCCCTCAGATCCTCCGGGGAGCGGTAGAGGACGATCTCCCGGTCCTCCTCGAACAGCTCCCGGGCGTCGCTCTTCTCGTCGGTGAGCATGAGGCTGCCCGCTGCCATGGCCTCGTAGACGCGCATGTTCAGGCTGGTGAACCCGTGGGGGCGGGTCACGTTCACGCTGATCCTGGCGGCGTTGTAGCGCCGGTTCAGGGTCTCCCGGTCCGAGACCGGGGGGTGCCAGCAGGGGGCCAGGGTGGCGTTGGCCTTCCACGCATCCTCGCCGTAGCCGTATATGGTGAGACCGAGGTCGGCCAGGACCTCCAGGTGGGCGATGCGCTCCGGGGTGGGACCTCCGGCGAACACGATGTTCGTCCGATGGCACTGGAGGGCCTTCGAGGAGGGATCCACACGATGGAAGGCGGCCGGGTTGACCGCCATGGGAAAGTAGAACGCGTTTTGCACCCCGAGGGCGTGCATGCGGGCCAAGGCCTCTCGATCCCAGCAGAAGAAGAGAAAGCCGGGCCCTTGGATCTGACGCAGCAGTGCGGGGTCGGTTTCGGCCAGCCCGTTCTCGTCAAAGGGGCGGTCGAAGTCGAAGAAGAAGTGGACCGACGGGCGCTCGAGCAGCCCTTTCAAGGTCCCGTCGACGCCCGGTCCGAAGACCTCCTCGCCTTCGCATACGTACTCCAGGCCGTAGGACAGCACCAGAGCGGGATCGAGGGATTCCACCTCTTCACGGATCCCCTGTACGAGGCCTTCCAACCCCCCGGTCCCGTTGGATCCCAGCCGGACCCGCTCCTCCAGGTCCATCCAGTGCACGGGCCAGCCGAGATGTCGAAAGGCCACGGCGATATCCGCCATGATGTACTTGGCGAAGGAGTGCTGGCGGATGAAGGCCAGCGCCTTCATTGCGACTCCCCGAAGGAAGAGGCAGAGAGGGCCCCGTGCTTCATCAGCCACAGGATGTGGAACAGGGTTTGACCGGGCGTGGCGTCCAGGTGCCCAGCCGCGATCTCCTCGAGCTCGGCCACCGTGTGGGCTCCTTGGTCGAGCCGGTCGAGGATCAGGCGCTCCAACTCGAAGAACAGGGCCACGGAAACGTCTTCGTAGCGAACGAAGGAGGTCTTTCCGAGGAGCGCCTCCCGGCCCACGGGGGTCAGCGAGAGGGTGTGGCC
>CAYYVD010000057.1:0-18919 GCA_964475045.1 uncultured Desulfobacterales bacterium
TCGGCGTTTATAGCCGAGGCCGTGCGGGCGGGGATTCAGTCCGTGAGCCGGGGGCAGGTGGAGGCCGCTATGGCGATCGGGCTCAGACCGTTCCAGGCCTTACGGCTCGTCGTTCTTCCACAGGCACTACGGGTTACGATTCCTCCACTTACAAGCCAAATGCTGAATCTGACCAAGAACAGTTCCATAGCCGTGGGTATCGGATACCCTGATTTTGTCGCCGTAGCCAGCACGACCATTAATCAGACCGGTCAGGCCGTCGAAGGGATTGCGCTGATTTTGATCGTCTACCTTGCTTTCAGCCTGTCAACGTCGGCCTTTATGAACTGGTATAATCGCAAAACGGCATTGGTGCAGAGATAAGGGACAGGATGGGTGATATTCATAAAAATGTCGGGAGTCAAGGCCAAGAAATCGCTCCTCCTTTGACCAATAAAGGGTTCATAGGGTGGATGAAGGAAAACCTTTTCAGCAGCGTTTCCAATACCATCCTGACCATATTGGCCTTGCTATTTTTAGCGAAAATTGTGCCGCCTTTTGTGGAGTGGGCGTTTCTGGACAGCGCCTGGAACACCTCGCCGGAAGGCTGCAGAGTTGCTGAAGGCGCTTGTTGGTCCATCATAAGCCAAAACATCAAATTCATTTTGTTTGGGTTTTACCCTCAAGATCTCTTGTGGCGACCCATTGCCACCATGTTGATTCTCGTGGTGCTTGTGGCTTTCAGCTGGAACCGAAAAAACTGGAGTAAGCCTCTACTCTATGCCTGGGTGGCGGGCTTCATCTGCATGGCCCTTTTCATGCGAGGGGGGATATTGGGCTTGCCTCACGTGGAGGTAACCAAGTGGAGCGGTTTGCCGCTGACTCTTTTGTTGTCGATCACTACCATGATTTTTGCTTATCCGGTCGGCGTCTTCCTGGCCCTTGGACGCCAGTCAAAACTGCCCGCTGTAAAATCCTTTTGCATCATATTCATCGAGCTCATCCGGGGTGTGCCCATGATCAGCCTTCTCTTCATGGCTGCGATTATGTTTCCCTTGTTCACCCCGGAAGGTCTCACTATTCATAAGATTATTCGTGCCCAAATCGCCTTCATCCTCTTCAGCTCCGCTTATATCGCTGAAGTGGTTCGCGGCGGCCTTCAGGGCATGGATCAAGGCCAATACGAGGCGGCGGATTCCATCGGATTGAATTATCGCCAAAAGATGCAATTTGTTGTATTGCCTCAAGTATTGAAGACAGTAATTCCTCCAACTGTAAGCATTCTTATTGTTGCATTTAAAGACACTTCTTTATTAGTATTAGTAGCACTCTATGATCTCCTGAACACAACACAATCAGTTTTATCGGATCCTTTATGGATGGGTTTCAGTGCCGAAGCATATATTTTCGTTGCCTTACTTTACTTTGCGGGCTCTTTTACCATGTCCAGTTACGGACGCAGGCTGGAGCGAGAGCTTTCCACCGAACATTGACGGAGCCGCCAAAAGTCCCGTAAGCAGGTGTCCCCCCACCTCCATTCAGGTGCCCGCATTTCCTCGCTGCATGTTGCCGCCGGGTGAAGACCAGACCAGCTCAAAGGACGCGTCGCCGAGGATGCGTTCGCACTTACGGCGATGCGACGGTCCTGGTTGACATGCCTGGCGTTGACGACCCCCACGGTGATGTCTTCTGTGTCCAGGGTGTCATGGATGCTCCTCCAGTAGTTCCCGGTGTTCTCCGTGAAGGCTATGGGAGGCGGTCGAGCCTTGAGACCCTTTCGGCTTTGGACTCGAGCCCCATCAGGGTTCTTTTCGAAAATGACGTCCCCGCAGTAGGCCGTTGCGCTCTCGCCGGTCTCATCCGTGACGGTCACGATGGCCACACCGGAAATCCCAGGCGGCTTCCGGTGAAACGCCCTCTTGAAATCCGGATAGCTGTTCCGCTCCTCAGTGACCCAGGTGTGGAGGTGGGTCGTTCCGCTCTCGAAAACGAACCGCCTAATGCGCGGCGCTAACCCGCGAGCACCGCGGCTGGGCCAGGCCGTAGGCCTGAGCCCAGACGGCGCGCGCAGTCGGGTTGAGTTGCCTGGTTCCGGCGCTAGCGGCGCCGGGACCAGGCAACTCAACGAAGTTAGCGCCGCGCATTCCCGGCGACGCAGTCGCCGGGAACCCGTTCTGAGTAGGGGTTTGCGACTACCGTCCCCTCTGGCGCACTCGATGCACACATGTAGTTGATGCCGGCCTGGGCCGGGTACTCACCGTAGAACAGCTTCGCGGTTTCGTGCTTGAACTTTTCGAAAAACCCCAGTGCGTCCGGCTGGTACTCGAACAGGACATGGAGCTGGGCCGGATAGTCATCCCCTGACTTCTGTGGGACATTGCCTTTTTTTAGGACATTAACCGCCTTTCATGGATATTTCTAAGGGCGTTTTTGATAGATTTGCGAGGCAATGGTGCTGAGAGGCAGTTCCCCGCCGAGCACACTCAATTCGATGCGGGCCACAAAGGCCACGCGGACGCCCTGATCCTTCAAGTGATCACACACCCGGTGATAAAAGGAAAGCGGCAACTCGCTGCAAACCTGCCAAGTCGCCCGCAGGGAGCAGCGCGTCCACATAGGGAAGCGCGGCACGCATGCCCTTGCAGATGGGCTGAAAATTGGGATCTCCCGCCAGGGGGTTCAACCAGAGGATCTTGTGAACCCTGCGGCTCAGTTCAGCCATTTCATTTTGGAGGATCTCCGGATCCCCCAGGTCCCACCCGTCGCTGAGTATGAGCACGACGGTCCTGCGGCTCACCTTTCGGCCCGATTCGCTCCAGCGGAATTGACGTAGCGAAAGACCGATCCGGGTGCCCCCGGACCACGCAGGAAAGGCTCCGGCCAAGCGATTCAGAGCCTCCTCCGGAGGCAGATGCCTGACAAGGGCTGTGAGGGAGGTCAGGGAGGTGGAAAAGACAAAGACTTCCGCTCTGGAATGCATGTCGCGGAGGCCAAGGAGAAACGGGACAACCAGCCGGGTGTAGCGATCCATGGATCCACTCACATCCGCCAGGATCACGAGCCGCTTCAGCTTCCGCTTGCGCTTTCTATAATACCGCTCGAACGGCCAACCCCCTGTTTTGATACTTTTTTTCAGGGTCTGAGGAAAGTCGAGATCCGCAGGGCGGCGGCTCCTCTTTTTCCGCCGGAATCGCTCCCGCCTGAAGGACCGGGCGATCTGCCTCAGTGCGAGCTGCGCCATGTGGATGTCTTTCGGATGAAGCTCCCCGAGATCCTTGTTCTTCACCCGGGTTACGGCGCTGTACATCGCCCCTTCCGTATACTCCGTTTCCGCCTCCTTGTCGGCCTCTCCCAAGACATCCGATTGCGCATCTCCGCTTTGAACCGATTCCGACCGCGCCCCCCGGGAGGTATCAGGGTGCAGCGGGGGCTGGCGGTCCGCTTCGCCCTCGCACTCTTTCCGATCCCAGAACTCATGGAAGAGCTCGGGAAACCGCCGCCACTCGCCCCGGTTGCTCACAAGGGTGGCCCTCAAGACCTCCTCGAAATCAGAGCGCATTCCGAGGTCGATGCCTGCCAGCCCCTTGAGCGCATCGTGAACGCTCGTGGGAAAAACCCGGAACTCCCTTCTTCTCAGGAAATCCGCAAAGGCCAAGACCGAAGCAGCCAATCCCTGAGGGACACGATTCGGCCCGGACGTCGGCTGGTTTGTTCCCTTCGCAGTCATGGATCCGCACTTGGGGGCCATCCTTCATGGAAGTCGCCGTTTTCCTTTTCTGCTGGCCGGATTTCTTCTTTGAACTTGCGGATGTCTTCCTTGTTCTTGAGCACGCACCCGAGGGTGTCCATCACAACGCCCTCATCCAGGCAACGCACGTGCAGACCCATGAGGGCGCGGGCCCAGTCGAGGGTTTCGGATACGCCGGGCTTTTTTCTGAAATCCGCTTTTCGAAGGGTCTGCATGAAACGGGCGAGACTTGCGGCCAAGCGGCGTTCGATCTCCGGTTCTTTTGTGAGGATGATCCGGTATTCCTTTTCAACCGATGGGAAGTCAATCCAGTGGTAGAGGCAACGCCTCTTCAAGGCGTCGTGCACATCGCGGGTCCGATTGGAGGTCACCACCACCATGGGGCGATTTTTCGCCCCAATGGTCCCGATCTCGGGGATGGTGATCTGGAAATCCGACAGGACTTCCAATAGAAAGGCCTCGAACTCCTCATCGGAACGATCGATTTCATCGATCAGAAGGACTTGAGTCCGCTCCTCGGAACGGACAATGGCCTCGAGCAAAGGTCTCCGTATGAGAAACTTTCGGCTGTAGAGCTCCTGCTCCAGTTCTTCCGTGGCCCCTTCTTTCTGCTCCACCAGCTTGATGTGTAGCAATTGCCTGGGGTAGTTCCATTCATAGATCGCACTCGAGGCGTCCAACCCCTCATAGCACTGAAGGCGGATCAAATCTGTGTCGAGGATTTTTGCCAGAACAACGGCCAGCTCCGTTTTACCTACGCCGGGCTCTCCTTCCAGAAAAACGGGTTTCTGAAGAAGGTTTGCCAGGAATAGAACCGTCGCCAGGGAGTGATCCGCGACATAGCGGGCCGCCTCCAGTTCCTTCAGGATCTGTTCGATGCTTTCGAGGGGCGATTCCAAGGCAGGACTCCCCGGCAAAGCGACGGACCACCCACAGTCCGTATGGACACGCCGCGGCTTTACCTGGCAATGCTCGGCGGCCCGGCTCTTTTGGGGAGTACCGCCCTCACCAGTATGGGGGAAGCATGCGAATCCCCAAAGCGGTCCCATGCTAAGAGGTCTTCTTCAATTCCTCCATGAACTCCCGGAGAAAGCGGTCCTCTTCCTTCCAGTCGGGTCCGAAGCGTTGATTGAACACGTGCTCCAGCTTTTGGAAGACCTTCCGCCAGGCAGGCTTGCCGCCGGCCGTCACCACATCTTGCAGGTGTTCGTCAATCCTGGTGATTTCATCCTTGGGCAGAAAGGATACGGCCCCAAGACGGATGGCTTTTTTCAGGGCCTCGGGTGTGAGGGCCTGAGCCGTGAGCATCACGGTGGGCAGGCCCCTTGCCACACACTGCTCCAGCAGGCCGAACCCGTCCACGCCCATGATATCCAGAATGACCAGGTCGAATGTGTAGCTCTGGAGCAGCTGGATGGCCGTGTCATGATCCTGCGCCGTGTGCAGGACGCACATATCCAGGTGCTCCTTCAAGACCTCCAGCACATCCGGCTCGTCATCCACCGCCAGGATCACCTTGTCTCTGAGTGCCTCCTCCGATCCCATGATCCGATTCCTTCCGATCTCCGCAGGTTCTTGGCGGGGGTCCAGGCTACAATCCCAGGTAGGCCTTGCGGATCGCTTCGTCTTTCAAGAGATCCCTCCCCAGGCCCTCCTGACTGATCCTGCCCGTTTCCAGGACGTAGGCCCGATCTGCAAGCTGGAGGGCGTGTTGGGCGTTTTGCTCGATCAGTAGAATGGAGATCCCTTCCTCACGGATCTTCGAGATGGTCCGGAACACTTGATCCACGAGAAGGGGGGCGAGCCCCTGGGAAGGTTCGTCCAGCATGAGAAGCTTGGGGCTGGCCATGAGCCCCCTTCCTATGGCCACCATCTGCTGCTCCCCACCGGAAAGGGTGTAGGCCTTTTGCCGGCTTCGAAGCTCCAGAACGGGAAAAAGCCGGTATACCCACTGAAAACTCTCAGCCAGTTGTTTACGGGCATGCGAGGTGTAGGCCCCCAGCTCCAGGTTCTCCAGCACCGACATCCGGGGAAAGAGGTGCCTTTCCTCGGGTACCATGCACAGCCCTTTCGCCACAATCTCCTGAGGGCCCAGCCGCAGAATCGAGGCGCCCAGAAAGCGGACATCCCCGCGGGACGGTCGGATCAAGCCCTGGGCCGCTCGCGTGGCGGTGCTCTTTCCGGCGCCGTTGGATCCGAGAAGGGTCACCACCTCGCCTTCCCGCACCTCCAGGCTGACTCCCCACAGGGCGTGCACAGGCCCATAGAACACGTGTACATCGTCAAGCTCAAGCATTGGATCGGTCTCTCCCCGGGTGATCGATCGAGAGCTGGCGGGGTCTTCGAGATCCCTTGGATCAGCCGGATTCAGCCATCTGATACCTTCCCAGATAGGCCTCGATCACGCGGGGATCCCGGACCACTTCCTCGGGGGTACCCTCAGCGATCTGAACCCCGTAGTTGAGCACCATCACCCGATCACACAACTCCATCACCGCCCTCAGGACATGCTCGATCATGAGGACGGTCACACCTCTTTCGCGAATTCGCTGGATGGTTTCCATGGTCTCGAGCATCTCTGTGGGCGTCAGCCCGGAGATGACCTCATCCAGCAAGATGAACTCCGGGGACGTTCCCAGGGCCCGGGCGATCTCCAGGTGCTTTTTGTCCACCAGCGTGAGGCTCTCGGCACGATGGTCTGCTTTTCCCTCGAGCCCCACGAAACCCAGGATGTCCCGAGCCATGGCCACCCCATCCGCCTCGTCGGGCGGGGACGGCCTCCCGTAGTAGACGCCGATCAGCACATTCTCCAGGGCGGTCATCGAGTTGAAGGGGCACACCAGCTGGTAGGTGCGGGCGATCCCCAGCTTGCAGACCTTTGCCGCCCCCAGGCCGGTCAGGTCGCGATCGTTGGAGTAGACCGAACCCCGGGTCGGTGGAATCGCCCCGGAAATGATGTTGAAGAGCGTGGTCTTGCCGGCGCCGTTGGGCCCGATGATCCCGAGGATTTCCCCCTTTTGGACCGACAGGTTGATGTCGCTCAGGGCCTCGAGGCCTCCGAAGCGCTTGTGGACCTTTCTGCATTCAAGCGGAACCATCTCGATCCTTTTCCGTGGCAGGAGAGGGCTCGCGGAGATAATCGACGTCCTCGCCCAGCCCCATCTTTTCCATGATGGGGCGAATCCAGCGGGTGCGCACCAGTCCTCCCGGCATAAACAGGCCCAACAGGATCAGGACCGTGCCGTACATGGTCAGGTGAAAGTAAGGGACCTTGGTCCAGAGGAACTCCTGAACCGACGTGATGAAGATCGCGCCGATGAAGGGACCCACCATGATCCCCGTCCCTCCCAAGAGGGCCATGACGATGGGGGCCAGAGCGATCTCCAGCCCAAAGACCGACGGGGGGCTGATGTACCCCACATTCCACACGTACACCCCCCCGATCAGACTGGCGGGGACCGAGCTGAGGATCAGGGCCAGCCATTTGTAGAACCCTGCGGGGACCCCGAATGCACGGGCCACCTCTTCATGCTCCCGAATGCTGAACAGGGCCAGACCGAAACGGGACCGGGCCACCCGGTGACTGAGGAGCATGGTCCCCAGGGTGACGGCCAGGGCCAGGTAGTAGGAGGAAAGGGTGTGATCTCCGGGCGGCGTGGAGATGCCCCCGGACCCGCCGGTCAGGTCCCTCAGGTTGTTGGCGACCACTTCGACCAGACTGATCAGCCCGAACGTGGCCAGGGCGAAGTAGGCGCCCTTCAGTCGAAAGAGCGGATACCCCACCAGCGCGCAGAACAGGGCGGCCACCAGCACGGCCAGCACCAGCGCAGCAGCCAGGTGCAGCCCCAGGTTGAGAAAGATGGCCGTGGCATAGGCCCCCAGCCCGAAAGAGGTGGAATGTCCCAGGTTCATGTACCCGAGGTAGCCCCCGACGATGTCATAGCTCAGGGCCAGCGTCAGGGAGACGGACAGGAAGAACACCCAGACCAAGGCGTAGTAGTCTCCTGTCAGGGGCAGGCATGCCAGGATCAGCACAGCGGCGGCCGACAGTCCGACGAAGACCTTTCTCGGTGGACCTTTGCTCATTCCTTATTCCCAAACAGGCCCTCGGGTTTCAACACGAGGATGACCAGAAGAAGGACAAAGGCGATGGTCGGAGACCACTCGCTGCCCACGTAAAAGGCGGTGAGGGACTCCCCCACCCCCAGAATCAACCCGCCCACCACCGATCCCACCAGGCTCCCCAGGCCGCCGAGCACCACGATGCACATGTACTTGACGGCCAGGGGGATCCCGATGACAGGGGTGACGGTAAACAGGGTCACGCAAAACACCCCGGCCGAGGCGGCCAGAGCCACCCCAAGGCCGAATGTGAGGGCGGACACCCAGACGATGGGGATTCCCACGACCTTGGCCCCCTCCCTGCACTGGGTGATGCCTCGAATGCTCTTTCCCGTGTAGGTCCGGTGAAGATACAGCTGAAGAGCAACGGCGAGGACCATGATGAAGAGCAGGATGAGGAGGCGGGTGGTCGAGATCACCAGCCCGCCCCACTCAAAGGAAGGCAGCGAGTAGGCGATTCCCGTCACCGGGCGGTTCCAGAAAAAGGCCGTCAGATCCTCGATCACCAGGGAGGCCCCCAGTGTAATGAGAATGGAGGCCACCAGCAGCTGGTTGGGCGGTTTCTCGCTGATGGGTCGCAGGAGGAGGAAGTAGAAGCCGATCCCCGCCACGATGAAGACGGGGATGACGGCCACGGCGGACACAAAGGGATTGATGCCGAACCCCACGAAGAGAGCGTAGCTCAGGAGGGAGCCCAGCATCAGGAACTCCCCGTGGGCCAGGTTCAGAATGTGCAAGACCCCGAAGGTGATGGACAGACCGAAGGCGGCCAGCCCATAGATCCCCCCCAGCAGAATGCCGCTCACCAGGAGCTGAAAGAACTCAGAAGTCACCGCTGCTCCCCCTTCCGGCTACTTCCACGGCTCTCTCGGGTAGATGTGCTCGCCCGTGGCCACGGCCTCCGGGTAGATGATCTTGTAGACCCCGTCCTGAATCTGGGACGGATAGGTGTTGATGGAGCCGTATCCGGTTTCGTGGAAGTAGGCCTTTCCCAGGACCGTCTGCACCTCCAGCGACTTCAAGGTCTCCATGACCTTGGCCTTGTCCAGGGTGCCCGCCTTTTCCAGAGCGGCCTCGACGATCTGAAACGCCGCCACATAGGCGGGGGACCAGGGATACATGGGCTCGCTGATCCCTGCCTTGTCCAGCACACCGGTGATCAGCCCGGTGTTCCCCAGCTCCATGCCCTCCACCCAGTAGGATTGCCCCACCACCAGCTCGGCCGTCTCCCCGAGGGGATCCTTGAACACGCCGCTGTGATGGATGCAGTGGTACTCCCTGGGGTTGAGCTTCATCTCTCTGGCCTGCTTCATGAAGTTCACGGCAAAGGGGATGTTGGAGGACACATAGACGATGTCCGCGTCCGCCTTGATCAGCTTGGTGATGACCGGGGTGAAATCCCGCGTGTCCGCGGGAACGATGTCCTCGCTGAGCACGCTCAGGCCCGCCTCTTCCGCCAGGCTTTTGGAGCCTTTGAACACCCCCAGGGGATGGATGGTGTCCTCCACGACAAAGCTGACGCTCTTGGCCTTGCCTTCCTCCTCGATCATCTCCCAGTACCGGTAGGTGTACCTGGGGCCGATGTCGATGACGGCCACGATCCACTCATAGCCACGGGTGTAGATCTTGGGTGAGTTTGCACAGATGGCAATAAAGGGCACCTTGCGGTTTTCAGCGGCCGTGCTGGCGGCGAAGGTCAGGGGGCTGCTGTAGGGGCCCAGCAGCAGATCCACCTTGTCCACCGTCACCAAGCGTTCGTAGTACTTTCTGGCCGTGGCCTGATCGCTCTTGTCGTCATACACGGTGAACTTGACAGGGACCTTCTTCCCATACTCCTCGAGCATGATCCCGCCGTCTGCGTTGACGATATCCGCCCAGGCGTTCATGAGTTTCTTGAAGGGGCCGATCTCCGACGAGAAGTGCCCGCTCTGGGACACGGTGGCGCCGATGTGGATGACATCCGGGCCGGCTGCAAAGGCCCCCCCACACCAGCAAAGCACCACGGCCAGACAGATTCCAAGAACCTTTCCCTTCCGTTTCATCGCTCCCTCCTCTTTCATGGCTTGGTGTTGGATGGAAGCTTCCCGCGGAACGCCCGGGGGAAGAACGTCGCGAATGGTTCAATCCTCACGAATGAGACGCTTCGCCTTGAGCTCAAAGCGGGGCAGCTCACCCGCAGGCGTCACCTCCACTTCGGGCGTCACGGTGATCCGGTACTTGAAGGTCGTAATGAACTCTTTCACCGCCGCATCCATGGCCTCCTGTGAGATATCCGCAGAGGCGGGCTCCACCCGGATTCGAAGCCGCTTTCCGGATCCCATCCTGGGAACCACGATCTGGTACTCGTTGGAAAAGGCCTCGACCTCGCGAATGAGGTTCTCGATTCCGGAAGGGAAGATGTTCACCCCGGCGAACTGGAACATGTCGTCCGAGCGGCCCAGGATGCCGCCGTCCAGCCTCAGGAACGTCCGGCCGCAGTCGCAGGGGTCCGGGTTGAATCGGACCAGGTCCTTCATCCGGTACCTCAGGAGGGGGACGCTCTCCGTGCACAGGTTGGACAGGACCAGCTCCCCCACCTCGCCGGGGGCCACGGGCTCCAGGGTCTCCGGATCCAGGCACTCCGGGTAGAACATGGTCTCGATGACATGGGTCCCTTGCTGCGCCACACACTCGAACCCGAAGTTGGAGATCTCGGTGGAACCGATGTCGTCGTAGCACTTGGCCCCCCAGAACTCCTCGATGGCGGCCTTGGTGGAGGGCACGTTGGCTCCCGGCTCACCGGCCACCACCACCACCCGAACCTTGGAATCGGCCAGGGACAAACCCATCTTCCGGGCGGTGTCCCCCAGATAGAGCATGTAGGTCGGGGTGCCGCAAACGGCCGTTGCTCCCCATTCGAAGACGTTTTTCACCCGGTCCTGGGAGGACTGCGCCCCTCCCGGCACAATCATGACGCCAGCCTGCTCCAGTGCGGCCTGGAACCCCCACCAGGCGATGTAGAGGCTGTACCCGAAAGGCACAAAGAGGATATCGCTCTTTTCGATGCCGTAGCCGTACATGAAATGCATGAACTGCTCATGGAAATGGACCGTCCAGTCCCGTTGGTTGAGGAGGATCCGCACCGGGATTCCCGTGGTGCCCGTGGTCTGAAAGACCCGGACCCCTTCCTCCGGTCTAATGCACGGAAAATCCCCCCAGGGCGGGAACCGGGCCTGGCTCTCCCTGAGCTCTTCTTTCACGGTGAAGGGCACGTGGCGCACGTCCTCCAGGGTGCGAACGTCCGAGGGCTTCACTCCGGCCTGCTCGTACTTTCTTCTGTAAAAGGGGCTGTGATCGTACACATACTGCATCTGGGCCTTGAATCGCCGGAGCTGAATGCTCTCCAGCTCCTCCCTGGGAAGGGTCTCCATTTCCTTTCGAAAGTACGTCACCTTTTCCATCCCGGTGCTCCTCATTCCCAAATTCTTTTGTCCCCTTGCGATCTCCCCCGATCCAAGACCGGGCCGCCGGCTGGATCTACAGCCGCCCCATTGCCTTCAGGATCCTTTCCGGGCTGAAGGGTGTCTCCTTGAGCCGCACTCCCACGGCGTTGTCGATCGCATTGGCGATGGCCGCCAGGATGGCGGAAACATATCCCTCTCCCACTTCCTTGGTCCTGTAGGGCTTGCCCACCTCGTACCTCTCCGTGATCACGTCGATGTGCTCGGAGACGGCCATGTTGTGAATCAGGGGCATGCGGTAGTCCAGCCAGCTGGGGTTGACGGTGCAGCCCTTGTCCATCAGGACCTCTTCCAGGAAAGCGTGTCCCAAGGCCATGGAGATCTGCCCGTCGATCTGCCCTTCGACCAGGAGGGGATTGATCGGGAAGCCGCAGTCGTGCGCAGTCACCGCGCGGAGGAGGGTCACCAGACCGGTCTCCGTATCCACCTCCACCTCGGCGACCTGGACGTCAAAGGCGTAGTTCTCGCTCCAGCGGCCCTTCGTGGTTGCAAGGCTTGGATGGTAAGGCTCGTCCCGCATGGTCCGCCAGTGCCCCTCACCAATGATCGGGTCCCCGCGCCGCTTTTCCACGCTTGCACTCACCAATTCCTGGTAGGTAACCCCCCTGTCCGGCGATCCGGCCACATAGATCTTCTTTCGGCCCAGCATCAGGTCGCCCGGATCGGCCTCCAGGGTTTCGGCCGCAAGGGCCAGGAGCTTTTCCCGAACCGCTGTGGCCGCCCCCCGTGTGGCGTTGCCGCAGACATATGCATTGCCGCTGATCCAGGAACCGATGTCCACGGGGGTCGTCTCTGTGTCCGCCGCGATCACCTGGATCTCCTCCACCGGGATCTTGAGCTCCTCGGCCACGATCTGGGAATGAATGGTCTCGGCGCCCTGCCCGATATCCAGGGCCCCGGTCAACAGGGTCGCCGAGCCGTCGTCGTTCATTTTCACCACCACCGAGGAGCTGTTGGGGTAGATCAACGAGCCCCCGAAGTAGCTGCTCACCCCCATGCCGATCCCCCGGCGGTACCGTCCGCCTTCCTCCCCGCGGCGCGCCTGGTCGTGCTTTCGCAAGAAGTCCGTGTGTTCGGCCGCCTGGGTGATACACTCCGACAGGCCGCAGTTGTGCACATTGTCCCCATTCGGGAGCTGTTCCCCGGGTTGGCGGGCGTTCTTGAGGCGTACCTCGACCGGGTCCAGGCCCAGCTCCTCGGCCATCATGTCCATCTGGGATTCCACGGCGAACCGGAGCTGAGGGGCCCCGTGCCCGCGCTGGGGAGCGCGCACCGGGTTGTTGGTGTAGACAGCGTATCCCTCGTAGCTGAAGTTGGGGACCCTGTACGGGACCATGGTGAACCCCCACGCCAGGAAGATGACCACCACCCCGCTTCCCCGATAGGCGCCGCAGTTGTTGATGGTCCGCACCGCCTGGGCCACGAGGGTGCCGTCCTTCTTCATGCCTGTTTTCAGCTCCACGATCAACGGCTGTCCGTGGCGGTAGGAGGTGAAGACCTCCTCACGGGAGGCCACCACCTTGACGGGCCGGTGGGTCTTCATGGAAAGGAGGGATGCGCAGAATTCATGGGAGAAGAGGTCGATCTTTCCACCAAAGGCGCCTCCCACATAGGTCTTTTGAACGCGCACGGAGGAGAAGGGCAACCCCAGGGTCCTGGCCAGCTTGGCCCTCTTGATAAAAGGGCCCTGTGAGGAGGTCCAGACGTTCAGCTTTCCCCCGGGTTCGTAACTCGCCACCGTGGCCTGGGGTTCCAGGTACCCGTGCGTCCGGAGATGACTCTCGAAACGATCCTCCCGAATGAGGTCCGCCGCTGCAAACCCTGCACCCAGGTCTCCCCAGCCCGACTCGGTCTTGCCGGCGATGTTCCTGAAAGGGACCTGGAGCTTGGGGTGCGGGGGGTGGATCTCGGGCGCATCGGGCTGCATGGCCTCTTCCGCATCGAAGACCGCCGGCAGGATTTCGTAGTCCACCTCGATGTGTTGGAGGGCCTCCTCGGCCGTACGGGCATCGACGGCCGCCACGGCCGCAATCTCCTCCCCCACGTGCCGGACCCTGTCCTTCGCAAGGGAATACTGGTCCGGGGGGTAGCGCGGCGTTTCCACGAATCCGTGCTGGATGCCGAGGGTATCGGCGGCCGTGATGACCGCCTTCACCCCGGGGATCCTCGCCGCCTTGTCGGTGTTGATTCGAAGGATCCTCGCGTGAGGATGAGGACTGCGCAGGATGCGCCCCACCAGGGCGTTTTGAGGATGGAGATCCACCGTATACAGGGCTCGCCCGGTCACCTTGTCCGGGCCGTCCTTACGAGCGATCCTTTTTCCGACATATTCCAGTTGATCCATTCCCTGGTCCCCTTACCATTTTGGATGGGCTCGAATTTCCGGCCTGCTTTCTCTGCGCAAAGGCATGACGGCTGAGGCGCGCACTCCGAGATCCGGCTCACGCCCTCCCCGTGGCCGCCTTGACAGCCTCTACAATCTTATTGTACCCGGTACACCGGCAAAGATGCCCCTCGAGCGCCTCCTGGATTTCTTCATGGGATGGGTATGGGGAGCTCCTCTCCAGAGCGGTGGTGGCCAGAACCATTCCCGGCGTACAGAAACCGCACTGCACAGCGCCCTTTTCCAAAAAGGCCTGTTGGATCCCGGTCGTGACCGATCCGCCTGCCAACCCTTCGATGGTGAGAATGTGCTTCCCCTGAGACGACACGGCCAGCATCAGGCAGGACAGCATGGGCTCACCGTCCACCAGGACCGTGCAGGAGCCGCACTCCCCGCTCCCGCACCCTTCCTTGGTCCCGGTGAAGCCCAAATCCTCTCTAAGCACCTCCAGGAGGGTTTCCTGAGGCTCCACGGCGAGCTCATAGGCCTCCCCGTTCACCATGAGCTCGATCAGGACCTTCTTTCGTCTTCGCTCCATGGATGTCCCTTTCCTTAAGCCTCCCCCCTGCGTTCGAGGGCGAGGGTCAGGGCTTCTCTGGCCTTCAACCTGAGGACCGCCTTCAGGTACGGTGCAGAGTAACCGTGGTGAGGCCACACGTGGACCTCATCCGCGAGGGTCTCGGCCGCCTCGGCCACCCGGCGTTCGTCTGGGACCTCCCCCTCGAGCACCTTTTCCGCCTTCCTGCCCCTGGCAGGACCCGGACTCACGGCCCCCGCGAAGATCCTGGCCTGGGTGACAGGGCCTTTTGCCCGCTCCAAGCCCAGGGTCACGGCCACGCTCACGCCTGCAAACTCCAGGGCTCCCCGCATGGTGAACTTCAGATAGGCCCCGGCGCCCTTGGCGGAAACATCTGCGATGTCCACCCTGGTGAGGACCTCTCCCGACGACAGGGTGAGCGGGTGGAGCGGGTCGTCTGCATAGAGTTCCTCGAGGGGCAGGGTGCGCTCTTCCACCCCGTTCGAGAGGGTGCACCGGGCATCGAGAGACAGGAGTGCAGGGGCCGTGTCCGACATGTAGACCGCCCAGCATTGCTTCCCTTTGGGGATGAAGTAACACCGGTCTCCCCCCCTTTTGAAACAAGGCTCCACGAACTGAAAGCGGTGGCTCTGATTGTAATAGAGACAGCGCGTCTCCTGGCAGAGATTCCCCCCCAGGGTGCCCATGACGCGGATCTCCTTGGAGGCCACCGCCCTGGCGGCATCACAAAGGATGGGAAGCGCCGCACGAAGCGCCTCGGACCTGCGCAGTGCGTCCAACGTGAGCCGGGCATCCAATCGAAGCTGTCCGTCCGGGCTCACATGGGCAGGGAGTGACTGAACGGTCTGGAGGCCAATAACGACCTCGGGCCTGTCCAGCCCATATTTCATGCGGGGAATCAGCTCCGTCCCCCCGGCCAGCAGCCGGGCCCGACCGGAATGCTCGTGTAACAAACGGCCGGCCTCTTCAAGGCTTTCGGCACGGACATACGCAAAGGCGGGAAGTTCCATGTTCAGGTCTCCGTTGTGCAGTATGCAATGAGGCTCCCCCTAGTCTTTGGCTCAGGTGAACTGCAAACGCCATACCATCGCACAGCCAACAACAAAGAATCGGAATGATTTCAGAAAACATGCCATGGCACCCACGGATGCCTCTTTCGAGGAGGCAGCCAGTGTATCTCGAACGGTTACACTCTCACCGGAAGGTCCGGGCCTCCAGACCGTGCTGCTTCAGGAGTCTTTGCAGCGACGTACGTCGCATTCCCAAGGCCTCCGCCGCACGTGTCACGTTGCCGCGGTACAGCTCGAGCAGTTCCTTGATGTATCGGCGCGTGAAATCCTCGAGCACCAGCTTCCTCATTTCACGAAAGGAAAGATCCTGCCCTTCGGGTAAGCTTCCTCGGTACTTCGCCAGGGGGTCCTTGGGGAGGAGATCCGCCATGGAGATGCTCCCCCCTTCGGACAGCACCACGGCCCGCTGGACGGCGTTTTCGAGCTGCCGTACGTTGCCGGGCCACTCATAGGCCATCATCCTTTCCATCACTTCTTCGGAGATCTCGGGCACGTTCTCGAGGTTGACCTGTGCCGCGTAGCGCTTGAGGAAATGGCGGGCAAGGACCGGAATCTCCTCCTGCCTCTCCCGAAGAGGCGGTATGGTCAGGTTGACGACATTCAATCGGTAGAAAAGATCCGCCCGAAATGCCCCGGCGCGTACACGCTCCTCCAGCCTGCGGTTGGTGGCCGCAAGAATACGCGTATCCACCTCGCATGCCCGGGTACCCCCGACTTTGAAGACCACATGGTCCTGCACGGCCCGAAGCAGCTTTCCCTGAAGATCCAGGGGCAGCTCACTCACCTCATCCAGAAAAAGGGTCCCTCCATCGGCACACTCGAAATACCCCCTCCGCTCCGCATGGGCCCCGGTAAAGGCCCCTTTCCTGTGACCAAAAAGCTCGCTTTCCAGAAGGCTTCCGGTGAGGGCCGCGCAATCCGCGACCACAAACGAGGCGTCTCTCCTGGGACTCATGTTGTGAATGGCGCGGGCCACGAGCTCCTTGCCGGTTCCGCTCTCCCCCTGGATCAGGATGTTGCAGCGCACCGACGCCACCTTTTCGATAAAGCGGGCGACCCCGGCCATGGCCGGTGAGCCCTCCAGGATCAGAGGTCTTTCCTTTTCCTCCCTCAGTTGGTTTCGAAGCTCCGCCACCTCGCGCTGAAGCGCTTTCTTTTCCACGATATTCTGGACAACGTGGAGGAACTCCTCCATCTCAAAAGGTTTTGCCAAGTAATCGTAGGCCCCTTTCTTCATGGCCTTCACCGCGGACTCCACCGCCGCATACCCCGTCATCATGACGACCTCGATGGAGGCGTTGACGGCACGGATCCGCTCCAGCAGCTCGATCCCATCCATCCCGGGCATCCGGATGTCCGCAATCACGAGATCAAAGAAGGGGTTCTGTCTCTCCACCATTTCCAAGGCTGCTCTGGAATCCCTGGTCCCCACCACATCATAGCCCTGCCTCGAAAGGAGTCGGACACACCTCTTGAGAATGGATTTTTCATCGTCGACCACCAGCACATGAAAGGGCTCCATCATGGCACCTTTCCCCTTCCGGCCACGGCCGCCGGCAGAACAACGCGAAAGAGAGCGCCCCCCTCCTTTTGATTCGCCCAAAGAATCTTTCCGCCGTGATCCTCCACGATGCGCTTGCTCACGGCCAGCCCGAGACCGGTCCCCTTTCCTCCGGACTTGGTCGTAAAAAACGGGTCAAAGGCACTCTGTGCGGCCGTGCCGGACAATCCGGGCCCGGTATCCGCCACGGAGATCCTGACCCATGGCACTTCATTCTGCCGGGCCTCCATAGCGACGGAGAGAGTGATGGTACCGTCGTCAGAAATGGCGTCCCGTGCGTTTTTGATCAGATTGATGATCACCTGCTGCAGGCTGTTGATATTGCCGTAGACAGAGGGCAGGCCTTCCTCATAGTCTTTGACAAAGCGGATGTTCTTCACCGCGGCTTCTCTCTTGACCAGAAGGAGTGATTCCTCGATGACCTGGACCGGATCGATCAGGACCCGCTCCTCCGGGACCCTCCTGGAAAAATCCAGGAGCTTCTGGGTGATCTGTTTGCAGCGCCGGGCATCACTCTCCATCTCCAGCAGCTCCTCGAGCGCCATGTCCCTGTCCAGCTCGTCGGCTTCCAGATCCTGCAGGAGCATCTGCACGGACATCACCAGCCCTCCCAGCGGATTGTTGATCTCATGGGCCACCTCGCTTGCCAGGGTTCCGATGAGGGAAAGCTTCTCGGATTGAAACAGCTCTTCCTTCAGTCTTCGAATCTCGGAGATGTCCGTGATGGTCGTGATCACCCCCGTCAGGGAGGCCTCTTCCACAAAAGGCGAAGCGCTCACCCAGCAGAGGACCTTCCCCCCGTTTCTGCTCAACAGGCTGGTCTCGAAGGACTTGCCCCCGCCCACGTGGCCGGCCCCATCCACCCATCCTTCCAGGAGGGTGTGAAAAAACGCCGGACCTTCCTCCACGAGCACCTCCGAATAGTGACGCCCCGCCATCTCGCCATCCCGGAAGCCGAGGAGCTCCTCCAGACGCCTGTTGGCGAACGTAATCCTTCCCTCCAGGTCCATGATCTGGATTCCGTCGTTCAGGGAGGCGATGACATTCCGGTTGAAGTATTGAAGCCGGGCCACCTCCCGGTCGACACGCTCCTTTTCCTTCTCCTCGGTCAGGTCCCTGGCCACGCCCACCATGGCGATGGGGCGGTCGCGGTCATCCCGCAGCGGCACGCAGCGGACATGGGCCGGAAAACGGCGTCCGCTCTTTGTCTGCAAAAGAACCTCGCCGCTGAAGGTTTGCCCCTGCCGGATCGCCCCCAGGACATCGGGCTCCCTGGCCCCCAAGACGACGATGTGCCGGTTGAGCACCTCCTCGGCCTTGTACTCGAAGAGCTGTTCTGAAAAACGGTTGAAAAAGATCAGGTCTCCTCGCAGATTGGTCACGACGATGGATTCAATGATGTTCTCGAGGACGTTTTCAATGAACGCCTTCGTGGTTTTCTTCATTCCCAGGATGAACTGCTCCCAGTGGATCGAGTCTTTCTTTGTCCGAGGCACGTGCATACCCTTTTCCGGCGGGCTAACGCCCGCAACCCAACAGAGTTTACGCAGGCTCCGGAAGTGAGGCTTTCCTCCGCTCCCCACGCTCACGGAGCTGGACAGATGCTTCGATCACATACACGCTGCCTGCCATCATAGCGCCGAAAAACTGTTCTTATGTAGAATCATGCACATCCAGCAGGATCAGGAATTGCCAGGATTACAGAGCAATCATTGAACGCTTAGCTCACCTGCTGCAACAGCATAGAACTAAGCTTACAAAAATTACCGATTGTTCAAATCCCGCAAAAAATGGCCAAAGCGCTCTGCTGTTGCAGTCGGGTGCAGCTTTGGGTTAGCTGCGGGGTGACGCACATATTTTAAGATGCACAATATTACTGCAATAATATATTCTATTCTTTAAATTGAATACCGCTTTCGTCCAAGGCTTTTTCTAATAATTCAAAAAGCCCAAGCTCTCGAGTCCAAGTTTTCAAATATCGAATATCAACCTTTTCACCTTGAACCTTAATTACGCCC
>CAYYVD010000058.1:0-18850 GCA_964475045.1 uncultured Desulfobacterales bacterium
GACCCAGGAAAAGCTCCGGCCCTCCCGAAGCATGAGGACGTGGAACACGAAGGTGTACACGGCGATCATCAGGAGCAGGAGACAGAGGAACTTGATCAGGGTCCGGACGTCCCGCTCCCGAGTCTTTTCGAACCAATACGCGACCTGACTGAAGAGGAATTTCATGGCGGGACCTTACGGCTTGTTCTGCTGCGGGTCAAGGGGGTGCCTTGCCCCCGATCACGAGGGCCCGCCGGTCCAGCCGCGCCATTCGAGGGAGGCTGGTTTCAAGGGCGTCCGGGCCGAACACGATGGCTCCGGCGGTGGGAAACGCAAAGAACATCCAGCGGTTCCTCCGGTCTTCTGCCGGGCGTTCACCGCGGCCGGACTCGAACGTCAACGTCCGCCTGTCAGTCCTGGTTCATCTCGTAGACCTGGGCAACGTACTCCTCGGCCTTCTGCTCCACCACCTCCCGCATGCGCTTGGAATCGCCTTTGAGCTTCTCGATCATCTCCGTGTCCTCGCGCAGCGCAGCCACGTAACCGTTCATGTAGGCGATCTGAATAATGACCCGGCTGCTTCGGTTCAGGGCCGGCTGGGAGGTCCCTCGATAGGCCAGGAGAACGGCTCCCGCTGCGAGCAGGCAAAGCAGGGCTTTGGTCACGCGATTCATGGTCGGCCTCCGGTTCGAGGATTTTCGGCGGTCCGATTCAGATCTGGAACCTGGCCAGGGCCTGCTCCATCTTCCGGAGACCTTCGGCCCGCTGATCCGCGTCCGCCGACCCCAGGTCCGCGCGAATGCGGCGCAGGCCGGCCACCGACTCGCGCCAGCTCTGTTTGACCTCATTGATGGACTCGGCCAGCTTCTTGAAGTCGTCCCTCTTGCGAAGGCGGATATCGCCCCTCAGGTCACCGTCGCGCATGTCTCCGAGCACGCGCCGAATGCGGAACACCGGACCGGCCATGCGGTGGGAGATCAAGACGCCGAACAGAAAGGTGGTGGCCAGGGCGATGCCCAGGCAGATGGCGAGAATGGGCCAGAGGAGGCCGAGGAGGGTCTTTCGCACCACCAGGGGCTCTCCCTGCCCGGCCTGGGAGAAGGGGTCGGGTTGAGCAAGCTCGAACTGGATGTCTCCGTGGAGAATGTAGACCAGCACCAGGAAGCCGATGGACATGGCGATCATGAGGAGGGCCAGCACGGAGAACCGTCGAATGAGGCGGTACTGGAAGGCCGGATCCACGATGTACTGGCGTCGCTTGTAACGTCTGGCATGCATGTGCGAGCCCCTTTGGCTGGGTCGATTCCGCTCCGCGGCCCCCGACGGTCCTTCAGGCGGGATAACGGCGAGAAGACAATGTAGCACGTTTCGATGAGGAAAGGGAACGAGGAATCGCGGTCTGTTCTTGATGGGTGGATTGTGGTAAGGTACAGTCGCTCCGAGGAAGCGTGAACGTGCTGGCAAAGGAGGAGACCCATGAGCAAGATCGATGTCCGGAAACCGACCGCGCAGGATCTCGAGAAGCGGGGTGTGTCCGGCTGGCCCATCTGGGAGAAGGAGGTGTCCCGGTTCGACTGGCACTACGATGAGACCGAGGAGTGCTACCTCCTGGAGGGCCGGGTGGTGGTGGAGACCGAGGACGGGGACACCGTCACCTTCGGCAAGGGGGATTTCGTGACCTTTCCTCAGGGACTTTCCTGCGTCTGGGACGTGCGGGAGCCGGTGAAAAAGCACTACAACTTCGAATAGCGGGGGAGCCGATGGTGAGGGTGACGTGCCTGGGCGGAGCCGGATCGGTCACGGGATCGAGCTATCTGGTGGAGAGTCCCGGGGGAAAAAAGGTGCTCGTGGACTGCGGAATGTTTCAGGGCGGGCGCCAGATGGAAAGCCGCAACTGGGGGGAGTGGGGATTCGATCCCGGCCGCGTCGACACCCTGTTCCTCACCCATGCCCACATCGATCACAGCGGCCGCATTCCCAAGCTCGTCAAGGACGGCTTCCAGGGACGAATCATCACCTCGCCGCCCACAGCGGACCTCTGCCGGATCATGCTGCTGGACTCGGCGCACATTCAGGAGATGGACGCCGAGTGGCAGACGCGCAAGAACAAGCGCCAGAACCGGGCGGAGGTCCAGCCCCTGTACACCACGGCGGACGCGGAACAGAGCCTGACCCGGTTCGATCCCAGGGAGCGGGACCAGGTGATCGAGGTGGATCCCGGTCTGCGGGCCAGGCTTCGAAACGCCGGGCACATCCTGGGGTCCTCGATCCTGGAGCTCTGGGTGGGCGAGGGCGCGGACGAGGTCAAGATCGTCTTTTCCGGCGACCTGGGCAAGAAGGATCAACTCATCGTCCGGGACCCCCACGAGATCTTCGCGGCCGACTATCTCTTCATCGAGTCCACGTACGGGGATCGGCTCCACCGGACCTTCGAGGACAGCAAGAAGGAGCTTCTCGAGGCGATTCAGTACGCCCACGGCAACGGGGAGAAGGTGATGATTCCGGCCTTTGCCGTGGAACGGACCCAGGAGATCATCTACATCCTGGCCGAGTTTCAGCGGGACGGGCTCCTGCCCGACATGCCCGTGTACCTGGACAGCCCGCTGGCCATCAAGGCCACGGAGATTTTTCGAAAGAACAAGGCCTACTACGACGAGGAGGCCAGCGCCATCGTGGATCGGGGGTTCGATCCGTTCAACATGCCCAACCTGGTCTTCACCCCGACCACCCAGGAGTCCATTCGAATCAACGAGCGGACCGGGCCCGCCGTGGTCATCGCAGGAAACGGCATGTGCACGGCCGGTCGCATCAAGCACCACCTCAAGCACAACCTGTGGCGTCCGGGGGCCAGCCTGGTGATCGTGGGGTTTCAGGCCCGGGGCACGACGGGAAGGCGGATCGTGGAAGGGGAGAAGCAGGTTCGCATCTTTCGAGAGAACGTGGCCGTCCGGGCGCGTGTCTTCACCATCGGCGGCTTCTCGGCCCACGCGGATCAGGCCGACCTGATGGCCTGGCTCGGGCATTTCGTGGAGTCCGCCCCCCGGGTGTTCGTGGTGCACGGCGAGATGCGGGCCAGCGAGGCCCTGGCCGGCGAGATTCGGACGAAGCACGGTCTGGAGGCCATGGTGCCCCGGTGGAAGGAGCGGCTGGTTCTGAAGCCGCGCGAGATGACCGTTGAGGAGCCTGCGGCAGAGGAGGTGGCCCCGGACATGAACCAGGCGATGCTCGGAGCGATCACCGAGCTGGAGCGGGAGCTGGAGGCGCTCAAGACGCGGGTCGCGGCCAAGGGCCCCGAGGAGATTCAGGAGGAGGACGTGGACACCGTGCGCTATCTTCAGGGCGAGATCCAGGCCGCCCTCGGGAGGTCCTGACATGGTGGATGGCGTTCGATCCGCCCGGTTCGAGCAGGGCGTTGCGGGTTCGCCGGAGGCGGTGGCGGTGGACGGATCCCTTTTCCTCTCCCCCGGCGCCCGAAGCCGCATGGCCGCCCTGGAACCCGGCGATCACATGGCGTGTATCACCGGGTTCGACGAGGTCCGGCGCGCGTTTCTGTGCGCCTTTGTGCAGGACGGGCTGGAGCGGGGGGACAAGGTCCTCTGCCTGGAGACTCGCGTGAACGAGGTCCCGGGGTTTCTCTCCGAGGAGGGCATGAGCCCGGGGCCGCTGCTCGAGGCGGGACGCCTGGAGATCCTTCCGGCGGAACGGGCCTACACGCGGGAGGACCGGTTTGCACCGGAGCGGATGATCGACCTGCTGGCCGAGGAGACCCGGGCCGCCCTGTCCGGCGGTTACCGCGCCCTTCGCGTGGCGGGGGAGATGAGCTGGGCCCTGAGCGGGGTCCCGGGGTCCGAGTGCTTGATCGAGTACGAGGCCCGGGTCAACGACTTCTTTCAGGCCCAGGCCTGCCTGGCCCTGTGCCAGTACGACCGGCGGCGGTTCCCCCCGGCGACGCTGATGGGGGTCCTGTCCACCCACCCCGTCGTGGGCATCGACCTGGAGGTGGTGGACAACCCCTACTACGTGCCGACGGACCGGCTGCTGGGGCCTCGGGCGGAGACGGCCCGCCTGGACACCTGGGTTCGAACCCTGCTCGAGCGGAAGCGCTTCGAGGATCGGGTGCAGGAGGCCCGGGAGGCCTTGGAGGCCCAGGTGGCGGAGCGAACCCGGGCCCTCAGCGAAACCAACGAGCGGCTCCGCCGGGAGGTGCAGGAACGCAAGCAGACCGAGGCGGCCTTGCAGCAAAAGGAGCAGGAGCTGGAGGCCCAGGCCAGACACCTCGAGGAGGTCAACACGGCCATGCGGGTCCTGCTTCAGCACCGGGAGGAGGAAAAGGGCCGGCTGCAGCGGGATGTGGCCGCCAACGTCCACAAGCTGGTGCTGCCGTACCTGGACCGCTTGGAGGCCTCGAGCCCGGCCAGTGACATGAGGACCTTTCTGGAGATCGTCCGGTCCAACCTGAAGGACCTGACCGCCCCCTTTGCGCGGTCGCTCTCGGGCTCCACCTCGAGCCTGACCCCCACGGAGATTCGCGTTGCAGATATGATCCGGCACGGAAAAAGCACCAAAGAGATGGCCGCTCTTCTGTCGGTTTCCGCCAATGCCGTGTCGGTGCATCGGCACAACATTCGCAAAAAGCTTGGCCTGCTGAACCGCAAGGTCAACCTCCGGACCTACCTCCAGTCCCATCCCGAATAAATAATGATAGCTTTTTGTTACTGAAAATCTACTGAAAAATTCCCTTTGTCACGGCGGCCCCGAGTTGGTATCATTCTGGACGCGGTGTGGGGACCGATCCGGTGAGGACGAGCCGGAAAGGGAGTGCGGTGTGAAGAACAGGATCCAACAGCCGGTGAAGAGCGATCTGGAGAGACGACTCCAGGACCTGCAACCCGGCGACCATCTCTGCTGCATCTATGAGACGCGCGAGGAGCATCAGGCGCTGGTCACGGCCTTCATTCGCCAGGGGCTGGACCGTGGAGAGAAGATCCTATACATCGTGGACGCCCACACCTCCCGGGAGATTCTGGACTACCTGGAAAAGGACGGCCTTCGCGTCGAGCCCTACCTGGAGCAGGGGCAGCTCGTGGTGCTCAGCGCCGACGAGTCCTACCTCAAGGAGGGGGTCTTCGATCCCGACGGCATGATCGGCCTGCTTCGGGCCGAGACCGAGGCCGCGGTCGCCGCCGGTTACGGGGCGCTTCGAATCACCGGCGAGATGACCTGGGCCCTGCGCGGCCGGGCCGGCTCCGACCGGCTCATGGAGTACGAGGCCAAGCTCAATCACTTTCTCCCCGTCAACCCGTGCCTCGCCATCTGCCAGTACGACCGCAACCGGTTCGAGGCCGGTGTGCTCCTGGATGTCCTGTCCACCCACCCCATCGCGGTGATCGGGGCCGAGGTCGTGGACAACTTCTACTACATGAGCCCCGAGGATTTTCTCGGGCCCGACCCGGACGAGAAAAGGCTTCGGAGCTGGGTGGAGAGCCTCCTCGAGCGCAAGCGGAGGGACCAGGAGATCCGGGTCCTGGTGCACGTGGCGGAGAGCGCCGGGGACGCCATCATCGGTGTCGCGCCGGAGGGGACCGTTCTCAGCTGGAACGAGGGAGCGGAGCGTATCTACGGCTACAGTGCCGCGGAGATGGTGGGGCGGTCCGTGGGCATCCTGTTTCTCGAGCCGGAGGGCGAGGAGGCCGCCCTTCTTCTGGCCCTGGTCTCTCGAGGCGAGCGCATCCTGCGCCGGGAGGTGATGCACGTCCATCGGGACGGGACACCCCTCGAGGTGGCGTTCACCCTGTCGCCTCTGCGAGAGCACGACGGGCGGCCCAGCGGGGCGTCCCTGGTGGTCCGGGACATCCGCGAGCAACGCCGGGAGGAGAAGGACCGGCTGGCCCGCATCAAGGAAGAGCTCCTCTCCCTGGAAGGGCTCCACGATGCGCGGCGCACCCAGATCTCCGCAGGGACCTACGGGATCCAGCCCCTGCGCGAGGGCCTGCCCGAGACCTTTCAGGAGCTAGTGCTTCAGTTCGAGGACGCCGTGGAGCAGGGGCTGGAGGAAGAGGTGCACGGATCGAGATCCGCCGTGACCGAGCGCCTGCGCGCCCTGGCCGAGCACCTGGGTTTTCTGAAGGCCGGACCGAGGGATGTGGTGGAGATTTACACCCATGCCCTCACCCGCACGGGCCGCGAGGAGGCGAGGCGCAAGGCCCAGGCCCGCTCGGACCAGGCCAGGATCGCCGCCCTGGAGCTGATGGGTCACCTGGTCGCCTACTACCGGCATTAGCGGGTCGCCCGGCCGTGACGCGGCCTGGCAGGCCGTCCATACGTTCGGGAGCAAATCACTTCCGGTCGTTTACCGTGAAAATATCTCGGAGGTTCTCCCTATACCGGTTCTCCGGGCGGAGGTGACCGGGGGGTCCTGGAGCGGACGTCTAGCGAGAGGCCTTCGTTATTCCGGGCGGTTACGGCTGGGGGAAACCGCGGCCATCCCCCCCTGAGACCAGAATGGAGAGGGTGGGCAGGGGCCCAAGGTCAAAGCCTTCCTATTCGGGAAAAGCTTGTCGACGGGGATGGAACGCGGAGGGGGCAGGGATCCCCCAGGTGTAACCGCCCGGAATGACCAGGCCGGAAGCGGGGAAGCGGAAGGAATCCCCGGTTACCGGAGCCAAAGACAAGCCTGTCTCATCATTTTCATCACCGGGGGTGGGCGGAAGCGGGATCCTGGTCATGGGCGTTTACCGTGAAAACAACCCGTAGACACCATCCAAGAATGGACTCCAGCCGACGGGCTGCCTCGGGTGTTCGAGCCGGGGCCGTCAGGAGGTTTTCATGAACCAGTATGTGTTGAGGCTCTTTGTCAACGGGCGCACCTCTCGCTCCCTTCGGGCGATCGAGAACCTGCGATCCATCTGCGAGCAGGAGCTCGAGGGACGGTACGATCTCAAGATCATCGATGTGCTCGAGCGCCCGGAACTCGCCGAGGAGGAGAAGATCCTGGCCACACCCGCGTTGGTCAAGGTCATCCCCCCGCCGCGGCGCCGCATCATCGGCGATCTGACGGACCGGGATCGGGTGCTCGAAGGGCTGGACCTGTTTTCGAAACGCTGAAGAGCGGAGGAGAATCATGACCGAAGGGAGCCGAAGGCAGCTTCGCGTGGACAAGATCCCGACCGGGGTCTCGGGGTTCGATCTCATCTCGTACGGCGGGCTCCCGGAGAACCGGGCCACGCTGGTGTCGGGCTCGTCCGGGAGCGGAAAAACGGTCTTTGCCGTCCAGTTCCTCGCAGACGGAATTCGCAAGTCGCACCAGCCTGGGGTGTTCGTGACCTTCGAGGAGTCCACCGAGGACATTCGAAAGAACGTGGCCGCCCTCGGCCTGGACATCACCGGCATGGAGGCCCAGGGCGTCTGGGCCTTTGTGGACGCCAGTCCCGAGCACCGGGGCGAGGTCATTCAGGCGGGAAGCTTCGACTTGGGGGCGCTCCTGGCGCGCATCGAGAACGCGGTCCGCAGCATCGGCGCCAAGAGGCTGGCCATGGACTCCCTGGGGGCCGTGTTCAACCAGTTCGAGGACCGGAGCCTGATCCGCTCCGAGCTCTTTCGAGTGGTCAGCGCCCTCAAGGAGATGGGGGTCACGACGGTGATGACGGCCGAGCGGGTGAGCGAGTACGGGGACATCGCCCGGTACGGTGTGGAGGAGTTCGTGGCGGACAACGTCGTGATTCTTCGAAACGTCCTGGAAGAGGAGAAGCGCCGGAGGACCTTGGAGATCCTCAAGTTTCGGGGGGCCACCCACCAGAAGGGGGAGTTCCCTTTCACCATCCTGCCGAACGAGGGCATCATGGTGGTTCCCCTCTCGGCCATCGAGCTCAAGCAGAGCTCCACGAACCTTCGCATCGCCTCGGGGAGCGGGGATCTGGACGCCATGTGCGGCGGGGGGTTCTTTCGGGACAGCATCGTCCTGGTCTCCGGGGCCACGGGAACGGGAAAGACCCTCATGGTCACCGAGTTCATTCAGGGCGGTGCGAAGAACGGGGAGAAGAGCCTCCTGTTCGCCTTCGAGGAGAGCCGGGAGCAGCTGTTTCGAAACGCCAGCGGCTGGGGAGTGGATTTCGAGGCCCTGGAGCGGGAAGGGAAGCTTCGGGTGATCTGCGAGTATCCCGAGGTGAGCAGCATGGAGGACCGGCTGATCCGCATGAAGGAGGCCATCGACCGGTTCCGCCCCCAGCGGATTGCCGTGGACAGCCTGTCCGCCCTGGAACGAGTGGCCACCGCGCGAGGGTTCCGCGAGTTCGTCATCGCGCTCACGGCCTTCATAAAGCACCAGGAGACCGCCGGGTTGTTCACCTCAACCACGCCCACCCTCATGGGCGGGACCTCGGTGACCGAGGCCCACATCTCCACCCTGACGGACTCCATCATTCTGCTTCGATACGTGGAGATCTTCGGGGAGATGCGACGCGGTCTCACCATTCTCAAGATGCGGGGGTCCCAGCACGACAAGGAGATCCGGGAGTTCACCATCGACGACCGGGGCATGCACATCGGCAAGCCCTTTCGGAACATCTCCGGGATCCTCTCCGGTCACCCGGCTCACGTGCCCGAAGGCGAGATCGAGAAGGTGGCCCGGCTGTTTCAGGAGTAGAAGCGAGGCAGGAGGCGGACGGGAAACCATGCAGAAGACGCAGCCCACGGCGGATGCCCGGGTTCGGGAACTCGAGGAGCGGCTCGAGCGAAGCGAGTCGCGGTTTCGAAGCGTGATCGAGAAGAACGCGGACGGCGTGATCGTGGTGGACCGGGAGGAGACCATCCGCTACGCCAACCCGACGGCCGAGTGGCTCTTGGGCCGGCGGCGGAGCGAGCTGATCGGGTCCTGGTTCGGGCTTCCCCTGGCGGGGGACGAGGCGGCCGAGGTGGACCTGGTTCTCGGAAGCGGCCGATCGGCCGTGGCCGAGATGCGCGTGGCGGACACGGAGTGGGAAGGCAGACCGGCCTACCTGGTGTCCATGCGGGACGTCACCCGGCGAAAGGAGACGGAAAAGCGCCTGAGGACCACGCTCGCCGAGGTGGAGCAGCGGCGGACCGAGACCCAGGCCCTGCTGGACTGCGCCCACGCCGTCCTGCAGCACGAGGTGTTCGAGGACGCGGCCAGGGCCGTGTTCGAGGCGGCCAAGCGGGTGACCGGGGCCACCTCCGGGTACGTGGCCCTGCTGAACGAGGAAGGCGACGAGAACGAGGTCCTGTTCCTGGACTCGGGCGGCCGCCCCTGCACCGTGGACCCGAGCCTGCCCATGCCCATTCGAGGGCTTCGGGAGACCGTGTACCGCAGCGGAAAGGCCGACTTCGAGAACGGGTTTCAGGAGAGCCCCTGGGTCCGGTTCATGCCCGCGGGGCACGTGGTTCTCGAAAACGTCCTCTTCGGTCCGCTGGTCCTGGAAGGCCGGGTGGTTGGACTCATCGGCCTGGCCAACAAGGAGGGCGGCTTCACCCGGCGGGATGCCGAGATGGCGGAGGCCTTCGGCGGGTACGCGGCCATCGCCCTCTGGAACAGCCGCAACCTGGAGCGGATTCATCGGAGCGAGCGGCGGTACCGCAGCCTGTTCGAGACCAGCCGGGAGGGGATCGTCTTCGTTTCCCTCGAAGGCCGGATCGAGGAGGCCAACCAGGCCTACCAGGACATGCTCGGGTACGACCTGGACGAGCTTCGACACATGCACTTCCTGGAGCTCACCGCGGAGCCGTGGCGCGAGAAGGAGCGCGCCCTGGTCGAGGAAGCCGTGCAGCGGGAGGGCTACTCCGGGGAGTACGAGAAGGAGGTCGTTCGAAAGGACGGGACCCGCTTTCCGGTGACCGTGCGAAAGTGGCTCGTGCGGGACGAGGGCGGGGAGCCGGTGCGCATGATGTCCCTGCTCCAGGACATCACCGAGCGCAAGCGCATGGAGGCCCGTCTCCAGCAGGCCCACAAGATGGAGGCCATCGGCACGCTGGCCGGGGGCATCGCCCACGACTTCAACAACATCCTGGGCATCATCGTGGGAAACGCCGAACTGGCTCTGGTCGACTCGAAGCTCGACCGAAGCACCGAGGCCAGCCTGCAGGAGATTCGAAGGGCCTGCCTTCGGGCCCGGGACGTGGTCCGGCAGATCCTCACCTTCACCCGGTACACGGACCCCGAGCTGGAGCCCGTGCGGCTGGACGCTCTGGTCCGGGAGGGCATGCAGCTGGTTCGGTCCACCATCCCCGCCGGCATCGACATTCGGGTGGAGCTGCCCGACGAACCCATGACCGCGGCCGCGGACTCGGCCAAGGTCCACCAGATCCTCATCAACCTCTGCACCAACGCGGCCCACGCCATGCGGGAGAAGGGCGGGCGGTTGACCGCCCGGGTCCAAGGCGTGCGCGTGGAAAGCGGGGCGGGAAACGAGGAGCCCGCCCTCGAGCCCGGGGAGTACGTGCGGCTCACCGTGGAGGACACCGGGCACGGGATCCCTCCGGAGATTCGGGAGCGGATCTTCGATCCTTACTTTACGACCAAGGACGTGGACGAGGGGTCGGGCATGGGGCTTTCCGTGGTGCAGGGCATCGTCACGGTCCACGGAGGAGCTGTAACGGTCGAGAGCCGGCCGGGCGAGGGATCGGTCTTCTCGGTCTACCTGCCGAGAATCGAGCACCAGGACGACGAACCCCGCCGGGCCCCCGCGGTCTCCCACAGGGGCGCCGGCGAACGGGTGCTCTTGGTGGATGACGAGCAGAGCCTGGTGGACTTGGGACGGGCCATCCTGGAGCGTCTCGGCTACCGGGTCGACGCCGTGACGAGCAGCGTCGAGGCCCTTGACACGTTCGAGCGGGATCCGGAGGCCTACGACCTGGTGGTCACGGACCAGAGCATGCCCGGCATGAGCGGCGCGGAGCTGGCCGAAGAGATCCTGAAGCGGTGCCCCGACAAGCCGGTGGTGCTCTGCACGGGGTACAGCGATCAAGTGGACTCCGAGCGGGCCAGGCAGCTGGGCATTCGGGCCTTTGTCCTGAAGCCCATCAGCGTCCGTCAGTTGGCGGACACCCTCCACCGGGTGCTGAACGGCGGCGGGGCGGACTGAGGCCGCCTCGCGGGGCCTACTTCATCAAGCCGGGCAGGAACAGCGCGATCTGAGGGAAAAAGAGCAGGACCAGGTTGCAGACGAGCAGTGCCAGAAGCATGGGAAGGACCACTCGAAAGATTTTCATCAACGGCACATCCCCGGCCACGCCGTACACCACATAGACGTTGACGCCCACGGGCGGGGTGATCACCCCCATCTCCGTGATCAGCACGATGACCACGCCGAACCAGATGGGATCGAACCCCAGGGTCTGGGCCACGGGGTAGAAGATGGGGATGGTCAGCATGATCATGGCCAGGGCGTCCATGAAGCACCCTCCAAAGAGGTAGACCAGGACGATGACGCCCATGACGGCGTGCCGGGGCAGCGGCAGGGTGCTCACCCAGTCGGCCAGATCGAAGGGCACGCGCGTGATGGCCATGAAGTGGCCGAAGATGACGGCCCCCATGACGATGACCATGACCATGCAGCTGATCCGGGTGGTGTCCGCGAGGGACTGGACGAACCCCTGCCAGGAGAGCTGGCGGCGGACCAGGGCGAGCACGAGGGTGAGAAAGGCCCCCACGGCGGCCGCCTCGGTGGGCGTGAACAGGCCGAAGAACATCCCTCCCATGACCAGCAGGAAGATGAGGAGGGTCTCCAGGATGCCGGCGAAGGAGTGGACCTTTTCCCGCAGGCTGCTTCGAGGGCCGGGCGGGGCCAGGCTCGGGTTCATGCGCACGCGGATCGCGATCACGAGCAGAAAGAGGCCGCAGAGGAGGATTCCGGGCAGGATGCCCGCGGCGAACAGCTTGCCGATGGACTGCTCGGTGAGGATGCCGTAGACGATGAAGATGACGCTCGGCGGGATCAGGATGCCCAGGCTCCCGGCCGCGGCCACGGTTCCGGTGGCCAGGCTCATGTCGTACTTGTAGCGCCGCATCTCGGGAAGGGTCACCGTGGCCATGGTGGCCGCGGTGGCGTTGGTCGAGCCGCTGATGGCGGAGAACCCGGCGCAGGCGCCCACCGTGGCCATGGCCAGGCCGCCCCGGCGGTGACCCAGGAGCACGTAGGCCGAGTCGTAGAGCCGACGGCTGATGCCCGCGTGAAAGGCGATCTGTCCCATGAAGACGAACAACGGGATCACGGTCAGGCCGTAAGAGGAGAACACGTCCCACACGTCCCGCGCCAGGAGGTTCAGCCCGGCGTTCAGGTTCACCACGTAGCTGAACCCGAGCAGGCCGAGGAACCCCATGACAAATCCCACCGGCATCTTGGAGAAGAGCAGCACGACCAGAATGACCAGGCCGATGATGCCGACCGTCGTCACGTCCATCCGAAGACCGCCTTCCTCAGCTTGAGGAGAACCCGGGTCAGGAGCACCAGGCAGACCGCCCATGCCGACAGGCCGATGCCGTAGACAAAGGGGTAGAAGGGGAGCTGCAGGGTCAGGGAGACCTCTCCGGTCGCGCGGAGCTGGCCCGCGTAGCGGACACACTGCCAGCCGATCAGGGCGAAGAAGGTGAGGCTGAACACGCCGGTGACCGTGTCCACCGCCGCCTGCACCCGCGGGGGCAGGAGCTGGGTCAGAACGCTCACGGCCACGTGGCCCTGTTGGACCGAGGTGTGCGCCATGGCGAACCCCACGGCCAGGGCCCCGAAAAAGCAGACCAGCTCATAGGTGCCGGGGATCGGCATGCGGAGGTACCGGAGCAGGACGTCCGCACAGGTCAGCACCATCATGGCCACGATGGCGGCGCCCGCGATCCAGAACAGGGCCCAGGAGATCCGCCTCGATACCTTGTCCAGAAGTGCGATCATGCCTCAACCCGGGACCGGGGTCGCGCCTCGCGCGACCCCGGCATCCCCTTTCGAGAAAGCCCCTCCCGGTCCGGCTACTGGGAGTGCTTCTCGATGAGCGAGCGGACCTTGTCCACGTAAACCTTGCCGTTGGGCGTGCCCTCGATGTAGTTCTGAATCACCGGTTCGACGGCCTTCCGCCAGCGGGCGTTCTCCTCGGCGGAGAGCTGAATGAGCTCGTTGCCCAGGCTCTTGGTGAACTCGCGGCCCTCCGTGTCGGTTTGATCCCAGATCTTGCCGTGGACGTCCACCCACTCATCGCTCAGGTCGTCGATGATGGTTTTCACGTCGGCGGGCAGGGCGTTCCACTTGTCCTTGTTCATGACCACGAACATGGCGGTGGTGTATCCGATGCCGAAGCACTCGGTGGTGTAGTCCACGACCTCACCCTGCTTCCATCCCTTGAGCACCTCGATGGGCCCGAAGGTTCCTTCCACCACCCCCTTCTGCAGGGCCTCGTAGGTCCCTCCCTGGGGCATGGCCACGGGCACCGCGCCCAGGGCCTCGACCACCTTGGCGCTCAGACCGGTGGCGCGGATCTTCATGCCCTTGAGGTCGCCCAGGTTGCGCACGGGGCTCTTGGTGTGAAGCAGGCCGGGACCGTGGGCATGTATGTACAGGACCTTCACATCCTGCAGCTCTTTCGGGTTGACGTCCTTTGCGAACTCGTGGGCCACCCGGCTCGCCACCTCGCCGCTGGGGTACCCCATGGGCAGGTCCACGGCCGCCATGACCGGAAACCGGCCCCGCGTGTAGGCGAAGCAGGAGTTGCCCAGATCGGAGATCCCGGTGACCACCCCGTCGTAGACCTGAGGGGCCTTGGTCAGGGTGCCTCCGGGGAAGCAGGTCATCTTGACCCGGCCGTCTGTGCGCCGCTCGATCTCCTGGGCGAAATCGACGGCGGCCTTGGCCTGTCCGTGGGTGGGCGGGAAGAAGATGCTGAAGGTCAATTCAGTGGAAGCGGCCTGGGCAGGGACAGCCCCTGCCAGGAGCAGGAAAGTCCCCAGGAGCAAGGCCGCGAGGGCGAAAACCGTTCTTGCTTTCATCACCAAACCTCCTTTGCTAGGATGAAACGGCAATGACCTCCAGGTTGCAGGACCCTGCACGGCCTGGAGAAGAAAACGGCCGGGCGCGGCGGCTTCCGTCACGCCTTCGGCCCGGGCACGTTGAACCCGGTTCGTAACCGGGGGTCTGCGTGCGGATGGATCGCCTTGGGGCTCGGAGCATCATGAAAAACGTGCTTTATCCCTGCGTAGAGGTATGAAATCGGATTCTGGAGGTCGTTTTTCTTTGCAAGGTACGGACGGAAACCTTTGATTCTCGAGTGCCGAACGCGACTGCTGGTGCATACATTCGTGAAATAACATATCACGACTCACATGGAAAAGGAAGACCCTTTGTGTCGAAGCCTCTACAAACGGCGAACACGCTGTCCTCGCTTTCGATGACCTGCCGCATCGACGGAAAACATGCGGGCCTTGTCGATCCTCGAGGATCCGCGAGGGTTTCATGGAATTCTGTGATCTGAACTGCCGCCACGCCGAGTGGCCGGAAACGGACGCAGTGGACGGCTCCGGAAGCTGCCGGACCTTCCAGGCCTTCTACTGCGCGAAGAAGAGGCGCATGGTTCACAAGAACGCTCCCTGCCCGGACAAGGAACGCCGCCCCCGGCCTACAGCCGGGCCGCCGCCAGGTACCGGCTGATGGCGGCGTCGTAGGCGCTGGTGAGGGAGAACACCTTTTGCGCGAGTCGAAACCGGGTCTCCAGGGTCGTGGCCCCGGCGTTGGCCGCCATCTCCTCGAGGACGGTCCCATAGTCGGCCGGGTCCACCACCACGGTGACATCCCGGAAGTTCTTGGCCGAGGAGCGGAGCATGGAGGGTCCGCCGATGTCGATGTTCTCGATGGCTTCGTCCAGGGTGACGTCTTCCCGGGCCACGGCCTTTTCGAACTGGTACAGGTTCACCACCACCAGGTCAATGGGCCGAATGCCGTGGGCCTCCATCATGCGGACGTGCTCGGGGTTGTCGCGCAGGCCGAGAAGGCCTCCGTGGACCCTGGGGTGCAGGGTCTTCACCCGCCCGTCGAGCATCTCCGGGAACCCCGTGTACTCGGAGATGTCCTTGACCGCGACCCCCCCTTCCCGCATGGCCCGGGCGGTCCCTCCGGTGGATAGAATCTCCACGCCGTACGGCTCGAGGGACCTGGCAAAGTCCACGACGCCGGACTTGTCGGTCACGCTGATGACGGCCCGTTGAATGGCTTTCATGCCTGCACCTCCATGGTCGGTTCTCGCGGGTGTCGGTTTTCGAGCACTCTAACGCGAAGACCCCGAACGAATCAAGGAATATGAGGGCCTTTGACAGAGAGCCGGTTTCCGTGTACAAGTCCGAAGGCATGCCCATGCATCCTCTCGACGCCACATACAGGGCCGCGGTGTGCACGACCGCCGCGGCCGGGTTTCCGGCCTTCTGGCTGTACACCCTGTTGAGCGGCCGCTACCGGCGCGGGTTCCGGCAACGCTTGGGGTTCCTGCCACCCGTGATCGTGCCGCAGCTGGAAGGATACCCCCGTCTGTGGGTCCACGCCGTCTCCCTGGGGGAGGTGCAGGTGGCCGCATCGCTGGTCCGCGCCCTGGAGGCGCGAATGCCCGAGTGCGCCGTCCTGGTCTCCTCCACCACGGATCACGGGGTCGATTTGGCCCGGAAGAAACTCGACCGGCGCATTCCCGTGGTGTACGCGCCCGTGGACCTGCCCTTTTCCGTTCGCAGGACCCTGCGCTGTGTGCGGCCCCACGCCCTGTTGTTTCTCGAGACCGAACTCTGGCCCGCCTGGATTGCCGAGGCCCGAAGCCTCGGCATTTCGACGGCGCTGCTGAATGGGAGAATCTCCCGGCGGTCCTTTGAGGGGTACCGCCGGTTTCGGTTCTTCTTTCGCAACGTGCTCTCCAAGATCGACGTCTTCAGCATGATCGGCGAGGACGACGCCCGGCGCATTCGGGCCATGGGGGCCGAGCCCGGCAGGGTTCGGGTGAACGGAAACGCCAAGTACGAGCTGCTCGCCGAGCAGGCGGACCCGAAAGCCGAGGAAGAGATGCGAGCGGCCCTGAACCTCGGACCGGACGCCCCGGTGTTGGTGGCCGGAAGCACGCGGGGCGGAGAGGAGACCCTCCTCCTGGACGCCTATGCAAGGATTCGAAGGGCCTGTCCCGAGACCGTCCTGGTCATCGCTCCCCGCCATGTCGAGCGTGCCCGGGAGATCGCCGGTCTCGTGCGCGGACGGGGGCTTTCGTGCCGGCTGCGGAGCCGGCTTCGGCCCGGAGTGGAGCCGCGAACCGAACCGGTCGTGATCCTGGACACCTTCGGGGAGCTGTTTCGGCTCTACAGCGTGGCCACCCTGGTGTTCTGCGGTGCCAGCCTGGTCCCCCTCGGAGGGCAGAACCCTCTGGAGCCGGCCGTGTGGGGGAAGCCCGTGCTCTACGGCCCGCACATGGAGGACTTTCAGGAGGCCGGAGATCTGCTCGAGTCCCAGGGTGCGGGGGGGACCGTCGGCGACGCGACTGTGCTCGCAGAGGAGGCGATTCGTCTTTTCCGGGATCCCCGCGAGAGACGGGAGCGGGGCCAGCGGGCCAGACTGGCCGTTACGCGGAGCCGGGGGGCGGCCGAGCGACATGCCGCGGTGGTGGGGGAGCTGCTGGCCGGACGGACGCCCGCTCGCATGGACCTGACGGGGGCCGGAGCACGAACGGGCGGCCGGGAAAAGGGGACTCCATGACGGTGGATCGCAAGGTCATTCGTGATATGGAGGAGGGCCTGGACAGGAGCACCCTGGAGCGGGTGATGCAGGCCGTGGACGCCATGGCCCAGGCCAAGCAGCGCGGCGGGTCCGTCGTGGCTGTGGTGGGAAGCGGTCCGAACCTTCACGAAGGCGTGACCACCCTTCTGGCCGAGCTCATGCACAAGGGTTTGCTGGACGGTGTCTCCACGAGCTCCGCGGTGGTGAATCACGAGATGGGTGGCACCCTCGAGCGAGTGAAGCGGGTCGAAGGCGCTCGGTTCGGGCTTCCCAGGGAGAGACTCCCCCTGGACGGCATGTTCGAGGTCAGCCTGATGCCGGAGGAGGATCTCGAGGCCCTCTGCGAAGGCGTGCCGGTGGACTGGAACCTCTACCGCCGCATGCGGAGCGGGCGTGGACCCACCATCATCAAGGCGGCCGGAAACATGGCCTATCCCACGGGTCTCCGCGTCGAGCGGGTGGCGCGGGATGTGCTCGGCCTCGCGCGAAGGCGGGGGATCCCCTTCGAGCAAGCGGCCGGCTGGGGTGCGGATCCCATGACCATGCTCGGCGCGGCGGCCGCCCATGACCTGCCGGTCCTGGTGACGGTCCCCCAGCTGGTCGGGGGCGGGGAGGTGGGCCTGGCCGTGGGGGACTCCATCTCCACATCGAACCGATGCCGCCGGGTGGCCGAAATGCTGGCCGGGGCCGACGTGATCGTGGAGTCCGCCCTGGCCCTTTCCCAGGAGATTCACGACGGTCCGTTCGAGACCTGCACGGGTCACGGGATCTGGGCCGGCTGGGAAGGAGGGTGGACCTTTTCCCTCGAGGACAGGACCGTGGTCCGGATCGACCTGGATCCCAACCTGGACCGGGCCTGGCGGAACGAGCGCCGGTCCCGTTCCGTCTCCGAGGCCGTCGAGAAGGGGCTTCCCAAGAGCAAATCCATGGGCATGCCGTTTCGCATGGAGATGTCGGGCTTTGCCCGGCTCCCCGAGAGCCTGCCCATTGTGGCCGACATCGGCGTGGTCTGGCCGGTCCTGGCCCTGAACCTGGCCGATGCACTGGACGTGAAGCTCGACTTCATGTGCTATGCTCAGTCGCTGCCCGCCGGAGCGGAGATGCGGGAGTGGATCGTGAGGAACGTGCGGCCCTTGGACCGGGCGCGGATGTTCGAGCGGGACAGGCCTCACGAGAAGAGAACGAGAGAGATCGGAGACGGGAAGGAGACATCGTGAACATCCTCAAGGAGGTGCTGCAGCGGGACGTCTTTCCGGCGCTGGGCTGTACCGAGCCCATCGCCGTGGCCCTGGCCGCTTGCGCCGCGGCTGCAGAAGTCCCCGGGCCGCCCCGGGAGGTACGGATCACCGTGGATCCCGGAGTGTACAAGAACGGCCTCGCCGTCACGGTGCCCAACACGGGCGGGGAAAAGGGCAACCTCATGGCCGGGGTCCTGGGAAGCCTCGTCCGGCGTCCCGATCTGCGCATGGAGGTGTTGAGCGCGGTTCGTCCCGAGATGATCGAGCAGGCGCGGGAGATCATTCGTGAGGGCCGGGCCCACATCACCTACGACCCCGACCGGACGGCCCTGTTCATCGATGTGGTCGTGTCCTCGGAGACCGGGACCGCACGGGCCGTGGTGGAGCACGGGCACACGAACCTGGTGCTCCTGGAGAGGGACGGGAAGACGGTTTTCGAGGAGGCGCGGCCGGCCGGAACTGCACAGCCCCAGGCCTACCGGAGCGCGCTCGAGCAGTGCTCGGTGGCGGATCTCATCGATCTCGTGGCGGCCATGGATGGGGACGACTTCGAGGCGGTGCAGCGCGGCGTGGACATGAACCTTCAGGCCTCCGAGGCCGGCCGGGATCTCGAGAAGGTGGGCCACTATGTCGCGCGGCTCGTGGAGAAGGGCTTCCTTCTGGACGACGTGGTCTCCTCCAGCAAGGTGCTGACGGCATCGGCCACGGACGCCCGCATGGCCGGCCTGAGCGTTCCGGTCATGGCCAGCGGAGGCAGCGGCAACCAGGGCATTGTCGCGACCCTCGTGCCCTACAACGTGGGCCGGTACTTCAAGGTGGACGATCGGCGCATCCTGCAGAGCATCGCCCTGTCCCACCTCATGAACAGCTACATCAAGTGCTTCACCGGAGACCTCTCCCCCC
>CAYYVD010000059.1:0-18826 GCA_964475045.1 uncultured Desulfobacterales bacterium
GGACTACATGACCGGGGAGGTGCTGGACGTCAACGGCGGGAGCTACATCGATTGAGGTCGCGGCTCAGTGCTCCCGCTTCTTTCGGGCCTGGTCCATCTCCCGCTTGAGCTCTTTCTCCTTGAGGGTGCGGCGCTTGTCCACCTTGCGCTTTCCGCGGGCCAGGGCGATCTCCACCTTGGCCCAGTTTCCGGAGAAGTACACCTTGGTGGGGACCAGGGCGTAGCCCTTCTCCCGGGTCTTGCCCAGGAGGCGCTTGAGCTCCCGCTTGCTCAGGAGGAGCTTTCGGGGCCGTTTGGGGTCCAGGTCCACGTTGCGGGCAAAGGGGTAGGGCGAGATGTGCATGTTGTGAAGCCAGGGCTCGCCCTGCTGGAAGCGGACGTGGCTGTCCACGAGGTTGGCCCGGCCGTCGCGCAGGGACTTGACCTCGGGGCCCAGGAGGACCAGCCCGGCCTCGAAGAACTCGTCCAGGAAGTACTCGTGGGAGGCCTTGCGGTTCTGGCAGACGATGCGCTTGCTCATGGGGCGTTCCGCTCGATTCGGGTTTCCACGCTCATTGAGCGGCGGACCGGAGGATGTCCGGCTCCAGGTGGATGGTGTGGTTGAGGATGTAGTCCCGGACCTCCTGGGAGGTGTCCAGCCGAAGCACGGCGTCCAGCGCGGCCTCGGCGTCCGACGCCGAAAGGGTCCGGATCACGGTCTTGATGGTGGGGATGTTGCCCGCATTCATGCTCAGCTCGCGAATGCCGAGCCCCAGCAGGAGCGGGGCGCACAAGGGGTCGCCCGCCATCTCGCCGCACAGGGCCACGTCGATGCCCGCGTCCCGGGCCGCCCGCACCACCTGGCGGATCATGCGCAGAACGGCCGGGTGGAAGGGCTGGTACATGTAGGCCACGTGCTCGTTCACCCGGTCGATGGCCAGGGCGTACTGGATGAGGTCGTTGGTGCCGATGCTGAAGAAATCCACGTGCCGGGCCAGCAGGTCGGCCACGGTGACCGCCGAGGGGACCTCGATCATGATGCCCACCTGCAGGTGAGGGTCGTAGCTCAACCCCTCGCGGTCGAGCTCCTCCATGGCCTCGCCCAGCACGGCCCGGGCGTCCAGGACCTCCTGCACTCCGGAGATCATGGGAAAGAGAAGCCGCACGTGCCCGAAGGCGCTGGCCCGCAGGATGGCCCGAAGCTGCCTTCGAAAGAGGCCTCGCTCCTTGAGACTAAACCGGATGGCGCGCAGCCCCAGGGCGGGGTTCATCTCCCTGCCCAGGGGCAGGAACGAGGCGAGCTTGTCCCCGCCCAGGTCCAGAGTGCGGATGGTCACGGGCGAGGGGGCGAGAATCTCGGCCACCTCCTTGTAGTCCTCGAACATCTCCTGCTCGGTGGGCTGCTCCTTGCTCCTGAGGAAGAGAAACTCGGTGCGGTACAGCCCGATGCCCTCGGCCCCGTGGTCCCGGGCCACGACCACCTCCTCGAGAAACTCGATGTTGGCCAGGATGGCGGTCCGAACCCCGTCCACGGTCTCCGCGGGCAGGTGGCTCTGCCGAAGGATGCTCGACTCGCGCTTCTCGTGCTCGAGCTGCTTCTCCTGGTAGCCGATGATGGTCTCGTCGTCCGGGTTGACGATGACCTCGCCGGCGCTGCCGTCCACGATGATGAGCATGCCGTCGGGAATGACCTGGGTGGCCGTTTCCAGCCCCACCACCGCGGGGATCTTGAGCGACTGGGCCATGATGGCGGTGTGGGAGGTGCGCCCGCCCACGTCGGTGATGAACCCCATGATCTTGCCGATGTTCATCTCGCTCGTGTCCATGGGGGACAGCTCGTGGGCCACGATGATCACCCGCTCCTCGATCCCCGAGAGGCTCGGGGGCTCCTTGCCGCAGAGGTTTCGCAGGACCCGCTGGGCCACGTTCTCCACGTCGGCGATCCGCTCCCGAATGTAGTCGTCCTCGATCTGGTCGAAGAGCCGGCGCACCGCGTGCACCGACTTCTTGAGGGCCCACTCGGCGTTGATCTTCTCCTCGAGGATGGTCCGCACCGTGGCGTCGGTGAGCATGCTGTCGTCGAGGATCATCAGGTGGGTGTCCAGGATGAACCCGTGGGCCTTGAGCTGCTCGGGCATGTGGTCCCGAAGCGTGGTGATGTGGGCCTTGGCCGCGGCCAGGGCCTCCTTGAAGCGCTCCACCTCCTGGTACACCTGGCGGTCGCTGATCAGGTACTGGTAGAGGATCTTGACACGGGACCGGTCGATCACCCTCGCCTTGCCGAAGATGATGCCCGATGAGACCGGGATGCCCGTGAGCTTCTGGTTTTCCGCGGGTTTCATGATGCTTCGCCGAACTTCTCCTCGAACAACCGGCAGAGCGCCTCCATGAGCGCTTCCGCCTCTTCTCCGTCTGTGCGGACGACGAGCTCCGTGCCCTTGGGGCAGGCCAGGGTCAGGATGGAGAGAATGCTCCCGCCCTCCACCTCGTCTCCGTCCTTGGTCAGGTAGAGCCGCGCATCGAACCGCCCGGCCAGCTCCACGATCTTGGCCGCAGCCCGAGCGTGGAGCCCCAGGTCGTTGACGATCTGAAGCGTCCTTTTGAGCTCCATGCGTTGTCGCCCCGGTCAGGGATCCATCCCGGCGTCCCTGCCCCCTCCGGTCAGCCCGAGTCCATGGAGGCCTGAACGTCGAGGCATATCTTGTAAATATGCCTGTAACCGAGGCCGTGTTCAAGGGAGAGTTTTTCCGTCACGTCCCGCAGGCTCAGGTCCCCCTGCTCGAGGAGGCTGCGAATCCGCCCGCGAAGCTCCGCCGCGGGAACCTCTACCGGGTCCTGGGCGGTCGCGCCCTCCACCATCACCGTGAACTCCCCCCGGGCCCGATCCTCGTCTACCTGTGCCGCGAGATCCGAAAGGGTCCCCCGAAGGACCTCCTCGTGGACCTTGGTCATCTCCCGGGCCAGGGCCGCCTGCCGGTCGCCCAGCCCGGCGGCCAGGTCCTCGAGCAGGGCCCGAATGCGATGGGGCGCCTCGTAGAGGACCAGGGTCCTCGGCTCCTGCGCGAGGGACACGACCTCCCGGCGCCGTTTTCCGGAGCGGTTCGAGAGGAACCCCGCAAACACGAACCCATCGGAGCGGAGCCCGGACACGGACAAGGCGGCCACGGCCGCACAGGGGCCGGGCACGGCCTCCACGCGGAGGCCTTCGTCCAGGACCCGGCGGATCAGGGGGGTCCCGGGATCCGAGATGCCCGGCGTGCCCGCATTCGTGACCAGGGCCACCGAGGCCCCGGAGCGGAGCCTCTCCATCAGCTCCGGCTCCCGGCGCCGGCGGTTGTTCTGGTTGTACGAGAGCACCCGGGTCCGAAGGTCGTAGCGGCTCAGCAGGCGCCGGGTGTGGCCCACGCCCTCGGCCGCGATCCAGTCCACCTCCCCCAGGATTCGCAGTGCCCGCAGGCTCAGGTCCTCCAGGTTGCCGATGGGGGTGGCCACCACGTAAAGCGTGCCCGCGCCGGCGGCCTTGCCGGATTGCGCTCCTTCGCCCATGGTCCTCTCAAGAGACCGCCTCGAAGGCGTCCCGGATCACCTCGATCCGCTCCCGTCCCCGGTTCAGGCTCACGGCCACCACGTCGAACCGGGCCCGCCGCTCGGGCGGAGCCTGGGTCTTCAGGTAGTGGAGGGCCACCCGGGTGATCCGCCGCTGCTTGCGCTCGTCCACCTTGGCCTTGGCCTCCCCGGTGCCCCCGCCCTGGCGGGTCTTGATCTCCACGAACACCAGGCACCCGGCCTCCTCGGCCACCAGGTCGATCTCCCCGAGCGGGCAGCGGAAGTTCCGCTCGAGGATCCGGTACCCCAGGGACTCGAGCCGCGCGGCCGCGAGGTCCTCCCCGGTCCTTCCCAGCGCCTGGCGGCGGGCCGTCACCGGACCCTCCTCCCTTCGGCCCGGCCGTCCGCTTCCCCGGAAGACCGCGCCTCGCTCACGACCGCACCCCCCGGAACGACCTTCGGTGCATGGGGCACGGACCGTGGCGGCGGAGGGCCTCCAGGTGGGCCGCGGTCCCATAACCCTTGTGTTGGGAAAAGCCGTACTGAGGAAAGCGGGCGTCGATGGAACACATGATCCTGTCCCGGTAGACCTTGGCGATCACAGAGGCGGCGGAGATCGAGAGGCTTCGCCGGTCGCCCTGCTTCACGCATCGCTGGGGGGTCGGCACCGCGACGGGGTGAATGCCGTCCACGAGAAGGAGGTCCGGACGCGGGTCGAGAAAGGACACCGCGCGCTTCATGGCCTCCAGGGAGGCGTTCAGAATGTTGTGCTCGTCGATGTACGCCGGGGCGATCACGCCGATCCCCACGGCACGGGTCTGCTCGTGAATGACGGAGAAGGCCTGCTCCCGGGCCTTCTCCGTCATCTTCTTGGAGTCCTGAACCCCGTCCAGCACCGCGCCGTCGGCAAGGATCACGGCGGCGGCCACCACCGGCCCGGCCAAGGGGCCCCTTCCGGCCTCGTCCAAGCCCGCCACCACGGCGTAGCCCGCCGCTCTTGCCTCGGTCTCGAACCCCAGGGGGCCCAGGACCGAGCAGGCGTCCTCGGGAAACAGCGCAAGATTTCGAGCCGATCGGGTCAAGGCCGTCGCGCCGCGGCCCTAGAACCTCTTTTCCTTGATCCGGGCCGCTTTTCCTCTGAGCTTTCGCATGTAGTAGATTCTGCCCCGGCGCACCTTTCCCCGGGTGACCACCTCGATCTTGTCGATGGACGGGGAGTGCAGGGGAAAGACGCGCTCGACGCCGATGCCGTAAGAGACCTTCCGCACCGTGAAGGTGGCCCCGGTCTTGCCCTTGCGCTTGCGCAGGACGAACCCCTGAAAAACCTGGATCCGCTCCTTCTCCCCTTCCTTGATGCGAGCGTGGACGCGAATGGTGTCCCCGGCCTTGAACCGGGGGATGTCCACGCGCATCTGCTCGTTTTCCAGCGTTTCGATGATGTTCATGGTTCCTCTCTCCTCTTCTCACCGGTCCGGTCCACCGGACGGTCGCTTGACTCCATGGTGCGGGTCGCCCCGAAGACCAGGCGGTCCAGCATGACGGCGGCGGCCGTGCGCACCGAGAGGTGGTTGTACCCCCCGGTGCCGTAAACGGGCTCCAGCAGGTGGTCGGCCCGGTCCAGCACGTCGCGGTGCAGGCCCCAGGCCGTGCCCAGAAGGAGCATCACGGGCCGGTCGTCTTCGAGCAGCCCCCGGGCCGCTTCGAAGCCCAGCACGTCCCGCTCCCCGGGGGCGGCGTCTGTCGCCACGATCCAGGGGGGGCTCCCCTCCGTGGTGCGGACGGCCTCGGCCGCGGCGTCGATGCGGGGGACCACGCGGATTCCCTCCACGGCCTCCTTGCGGTCCCGGTTGTAGCGCGCGCCGTAGCCCTCGGTCCAGTGCCGGATCACCCGCCGAACCAGGTCCTGCTGGTCGGTCAGCGGAGTGATCACGAAGAAGCGCTTCACCCCGTAGGTTCGACCGAGCCGCGCCAGATCGTGCAGGTCCAGGGTCGTAACGGCCGAGGCGATGGTCTCGCCGTGTTTGTTGTAGACCGGGTGGTGCACCAGACCGAGGTAGAGCTTCATGGGTCCATGCCCGCTGGCCGCCTCAAAAGGTGCACGTCACTCCAGCTCCTCGAGAATCCGCTCGTCCTCCCCGGTCAGGCGCGCCCGCTCCAACAGGTCCGGCCGCCGCTCCCGCGTGCGCCTCAGGGCCTCGGCCCGCCGCCATCGCCGAATCCTCTCGTGGTCCCCCGAGAGCAGCACCTCGGGTACGGCCCGTCCCTCGAACACGGCGGGGCGCGTGTAGTGGGGGTGCTCCAGGAGTCCGTCCTCGAAGGAGTCCTCCCGGTTGGACTGCTCGCAGCCAAGCACGCCCGGCACCAGCCGGCCCACCGCGTCGATGACCGCCATGGCGGGCACCTCGCCCCCGCTCAACACGAAGTCCCCGATGGAGATCTCCAGGTCCGTGTACCCCTCCCGGACCCGTTCGTCCACCCCCTCGTACCGGCCGCAGATGAGCACGAGCCGATCGAGAGCGGCCAGCTCCCAGGCCAGGTCCTGGTCGAAGAGCCGGCCCTGGGGCGAGAGCAGGGCGACCCGCTGGCGGCCCGGCACGCGGTCCAGATCCTGGAGCGCCCGGACGATGGGGCCGGCCTTCATGACCATGCCGCTTCCCCCGCCGTAGGGGCGGTCGTCCGTCACGCGGTGCACGCCGCGTGCGTAGTCCCGAATGTTCGTCAGCCTGACGTCCAGCAGTCCCCGGCCGATGGAGCGGCCCACGATCCCCTGCGCCAGGAACGGGGCGAACAGGTCCGGGAAGAGCGTGAGAACGTCAAACCTCATTCAGGTCCAGGAGGCCCTCCATCTCGAAGACGGTCATCCGCCGGTTGTCCAGGTCGATCTCCTCGATCACCTCTCGGGAGGCGGGGATCAGGATCTCCTTGGCCTCCGAGCGGACCACGTACACGTCGCTGCCGCCCGTGGTCAGGATCTGCTCCAGGGTCCCCACATACCGCCCGGTGTGCCCGTATACCTCGATCCCGACCAGCTCGAACCAGTAGTACTCGTCCTCCGGGGCGCGCTCCAGGGCGTCGGTCCGAATGAAGATCTCGGCGTCCCGAAACCCTTCCGCCGCCTCCACCGAGCCCAGCCCCTCCAGGTTCAGGAGCATCCCCTTCTTGTGGGGCCTGGCCGAGACCACGGAAAACGCTTTCCTCTGCCCGTCAGGGGTCGCCAGCACCACGCGGCCGGCCTCCACAAAAGAGTCCTTCGACTCCGCGTAGGAGCGGATGCTCAGCGTTCCGTCCAGGCCGTGCGGCTTGACCACCCGCCCCAGGAGCAGCAGCTCTCGGGAGTGCGTCTCATCCAAGGTTACTCGAGAATTTCCAGGACCGACCGTTTGTGGATCTTGGTGGACGCAGCGCTCAGGATGGTGCGCATGGCCCTGGCCGTACGTCCCTGCTTGCCGATGACCTTTCCAAGGTCCTCCTTGGCCACCTTCAACTCGATGACGGAGGTCTGCTCCCCCTCGATTTCCGTGACGACCACCTCTTCCGGCTTGTCCACGAGCGCCTTTGCGATGTAGCTCACCAGCTCCTTCATCACCGTCACCTCCATGCAGGGTTCGTTCCCCGGTCCGACTCCAGCTTCCGCCCGGAAATGGCCCTCGCGCGCACCCGGCCGGGTCCGCAAGCCCGCACGCTGCGGGTCCGTCTTCGAACGCCTCGCGCGGTCGCGCCCGCTCGCGGTGGGTGCAGGCCCCCGAGGCCGGTGTGACGTCCCAGGCTCAGCTGGTGCTAGAGCTCACTGGAGCCGCCCCGTTTGCGGGGACCTGTTCCCACGCACCGGTCAGCCGGCTGCAGGGGGCGTCTTGAGAAGGCCTTCCTTGTTCAGGAGAGATCTCGCCGCTTCGGAGATCTGGACCCCTTTTTCCAGCCAACGGTTGACCTTGTCCGCATGAATGGTGACCTCGGCCGGGTCCTTCATCGGGTCGTAGTGCCCGAGGATCTCCAGAAACCGGCCGTCGCGCGGGGATTCCGAGTCCGCGGCCACCAGCCGGTAAAAGGGCTTCTTCTTCGCTCCCATTCGGGCCAATCTGATTTTCACTGCCATGGGCTCTTCTCTTTTCCTCCTGTCCGTTTCACTGCAACAGAGACGGCATGCCGCGCCCTCCCTTGCGGGTGAGCTGTTCCATCATTTTCTTGGTCTGCACGAAGTTCTTCAGGAGCCGGTTCACATCCTGCACCTTGGTGCCGCTGCCCCGCGCGATGCGCTTGCGGCGGCTGCCGTTGATAATCTTGTGGTTTCGGCGCTCCTCCCGGGTCATGGAGTTGATGATGGCTTCGACCCGGACGAGCTCCTTCTCGTCGGGCTTCATCTTCTTGAGCTGCTTGAGCTGGCCCATGCCGGGGAGCATGCCGAGGATCTGCTCGATGGAGCCGAGCTTCTTCACCTGGCCCAGCTGGTTGCGGAAGTCCTCCAGGTCGAACTCCCGCTTCTGGATCCGCGCTTGAAGCCTGCGCGCCTCCTTTTCGTCGAACTCGGTCTGGGCCTTCTCGATCAGGGAGAGCATGTCCCCCATGCCCAGGATGCGGGAGGCCATGCGGTCCGGGTGAAAGGGCTCCAGGGCGTCGAGCTTCTCGCCCGTGCCGAGGAACTTGACCGGCTTGCCCGTGACCGCCCGAATGGACAGGGCCGCGCCGCCCCGGGCATCGCCCTCGGTCTTGGTCAGAACGACCCCGGTGAGGTCCAGGAGCTCGTCGAACCGCTTGGCCACGTCCACGGCTTCCTGCCCGGTCATGGCGTCGGCCACCAGCAGGGTCTCCGTGGGCGGGACCGCCTCCTTGATGCGGACCAGCTCCTCCATGAGGGCCTCGTCGATGTGAAGCCGCCCCGCCGTGTCCAGAATGAGCACGTCGGCCCCGGCGCCCCCGGCCCGGCCCACGGCCTCCCGGCAGAGCTCTTCGGGCTTGCGGTCGGTCGAGGACGGGTGGACCGGCACGTCGATCCGCCCGCCGAGCGTGGTCAGCTGGTCGATGGCCGCGGGCCGGTAGACGTCCGCCGGCACCAGGTAGGGGTGCCGTCCCTGGTTCCGCAGGTGCCGCGCCAGCTTGGCCGCGGTGGTGGTCTTGCCCGAGCCCTGAAGCCCCACCATCATGATGACGAAGGGGGTGCGGCCGGTCAGCTGAATCTCGTGACCTTCCTCCCCCATCAGGCGGACGAGCTCCTCGTTGACGATTTTCACCACCTGCTGGCCGGGCGTGAGGCTGTCCAGGACCTCCTGGCCCAGGGCCCGTTGCCGGATGTCCTCCACCAGGCGCTTGACCACCTTGTAGTTGACGTCCGCCTCGAGCAACGCCAGGCGCACCTCTTTCATGGCGTCCTGAATGTTGCTCTCGGTCAGCTTGCCGTGGCCCCGGAGGTGCTTGAACGTCCGGTTCAGCTTTTCCGTCAGGTTCTCGAACATGGGTTCTCGCTCGGGTTCCGATCTCGAAACGGGTAGATATATCTTTATGTGTCCATTCTGTCAAGATAAATTGATGTGGCTCACCTGAAACCGAAGTGAAGGAAGGGTACCACAGAACCCCGCTCACAAGCACCAACGAATTTCGGGGACACCATACGAAATTCTCGGCCACAGCTTCCTGGAGGGTCCTATCCACAGAGTACGCCCTGGAATTTCGTATGGTGTCCCCGAAATTCCGTTCCAAGTTTCAGGTTTCAGGTTACAGGCACCCCCAACGGGGGATTGCGGCTCCCTTCGGCTCCTGGCTTGAAACCGGGTGTTTCCTCGGGTTTTGCCTGGAACTTGCCACCTGCCACCTGCAACGTCTAGGCGGGCCTCGGGGCCTGGAATTCGCGCAAATTCAGGATGGCTTCTCCGAACCTTTGATCTTGGATTCCGCACTTGCTCCTTGCCACCAACCCCCTCCTTCATTAAGATGATCCCCGGCTCGGCCCCGACAATCCCTGACCCCATGGGAGGCCCGTGAAAGACCCCTTGGAAGCCGGCGAGGCGTGCGATGTCCTGATTCGGCCCGCGCGCGGAAAGCGCGATCCGGAGCTCGCCCCGGACCTGATCCTGGGCATGACCGGTCCCATGCTGCGGATCCTCGTGGACCGCCTCGAAGGACGGCCGGTGCCGGTCTCCGGGGCGGGATTCTACCGCGTCTACGAGGCGGGCGGCGCGGGGCGGCCCCGGGCGGCCCTGGCCGGGCCCTTTCTGGGGGCCCCGCAGGCGGCGCTGGGGCTCGAGAAGCTCATCGCCCTGGGGGCCCGCCGGGTGTGGGTGACCGGCTGGTGCGGGTCGCTCCAGCCCGACCTTCGCATCGGCGACCTGATTCTGCCCGAGAGCGCCTTCTCGGACGAGGGGACCTCCAGGCACTACCCGGTCCCCGGTCCCGAGCCGGCCGCCGACGAGGGCCTGCGCCGGGAACTGGAGCAGGTCCTGGACCAGCGCGGCCTGACCGCACGGGCGGGCCGGGTCTGGAGCACGGACGCCCCGTACCGGGAGACGCACGACAAGGTCAAGGCCCTCATGGACGCGGGCCTCCTTGCTGTGGACATGGAGCTGTCCGCCCTGCTGACCGTGGCGGCCTTTCGCGGAGTGCGCCTGGCGGCGCTGCTGGTCATCTCGGACGAGCTGTTCGATCTCTCCTGGCGGCACGCCTTTTCCAGTCCCCGCCTGAGGGAGGCGGAGCAGACCGCGGCCCAGGTGCTGGAGGCCGTCATCGGCCGCTGAATCGGTGTCCATCCGGAAAGGGTCTTTTTTGCCAATCTCATCGTTGATCAGCGAGGTTCCTTGTGCGGCGTGCGAGAGTCCGCGTCCGCGTTGCCTCTCGACCTCCTTGACCTTGACAAAAGATCCACCGTTCTGCATTGGAAACGCTGCGGGGCCCAACATTCGTTGATGGATGGGCACGAGCGGAGAAACCTTCGAACAAGAAGAGCGAGGTTCATGGACGAGGTCATCAAAGAGCTGAACGAGCTTCGCAGGGAGATCGAGCACCACAACCACCTCTACTACGCCCTGGACGCCCCGGAGATCTCCGACGCCGAGTACGACCGGCTTTTTCAACGGCTCCAGGAGCTGGAGGGCACCCACCCGCACCTCGTCAAGCCGGACTCCCCCACCCAGCGGGTGGGAGGCGAGCCGCAGGCCGTGTTCAGCCCGGTGGAGCACCGGGTGCCCATGCTGAGCCTTCAGAACGGGTTCGAGGACCGGGACGTGCACGAGTTCGACGCGCGCCTGCGAAGGCTCCTCGAGGACGACGCCCCGGTGACCTACGCGGTGGAGCCCAAGATCGATGGCCTGGCCGTGGAGGCCGTGTACGAGCGGGGTGCGATCCGAGTGGCGTCCACCCGCGGGAACGGCCTCGTGGGCGAGAACATCACCCAGAACCTCAAGACCCTGCTGGACCTGCCCATCTCCCTGCTCGAGCTGCGAACCGGCCTGCCCGCGCCGGAGCTTCTGGAGGTTCGAGGCGAGGTGTACATGGAGCTCGAGGACTTCGGGGCCCTCAACCGCCATCGACTGGACCAGGGCCTCGCCCCGTTCGCCAACCCCCGGAACGCGGCCGCGGGCTCCCTGCGCCAGCTGGACCACCGGGTCACGGCCAAGCGCCGGCTGCGCATGTTCTGCTACGGCGTAGGTGCGCTGCAGGGGGCGTCCTTCGACACCCACTGGGACCTGATGATGGCGGTCCAGGCCTGGGGGTTCCGGGTGAACCGCCCCCACATCCGGCTCTGCGCCGACCCCGGGGAGGTGATCGCCTACTGCCGCGAGCTGGAGGCGCGCCGGGCCGAGTTCCCCTACGAGATCGACGGGGCCGTGCTCAAGGTGAACGACCTGGCGCTCCAGGAACGCCTGGGCGCGGTCTCCCGAAGCCCCCGTTGGGCCCTGGCCTGGAAATTCAAGCCCACCCAGGAGACCACCCGGGTTCAGAAGATCGAGGTCCAGGTGGGGCGGACCGGAGCGCTCACCCCGGTGGCGCACCTGGAGCCCGTGTTGGTGGCCGGTGTGACCGTACGCCGCGCCACCCTGCACAATGAGGAGGAGATCGAGAAGAAGGACATCCGCGTGGGGGACACCGTGGTGGTGCAGCGGGCCGGAGACGTCATCCCCGAGGTGGTCCAGGTGATCGCGTCAAGGAGGACCGGCGGGGAGAGGCCCTTTGCCATGCCCGCCGAGTGCCCGGTCTGCGGAACGGCCGTGGCCCGAAAGCCGGGGGAGGCCGTGGTGCGCTGCCCCAACAAGGCCTGCCCGGCCCAGCTCCGGGCCGTGATTCGGCACTTCGTCTCCCGAGGGGCCATGGACGTGGACGGGCTCGGGTGGAAGATCGTGGATCAGCTCATCGAGCGGGGGCTGGTGCAGGAGCCCGCGGACCTCTACGGACTGGGGCTTGAAAATCTCGTGGAGTTGGATAAAATCGCGGAAAAATCCGCGGGCAACCTCCTCCGGGCCATCGAGGAGAGCCGCCGCACGAGCCTGGCTCGGTTCATTTACGCCCTGGGCATCCGGCACGTGGGGGAGCACGTGGCGCGGCTCCTGGCCGAACGGTTCGGCACCGTGGAGGCCCTTCGCGCAGGCGGCGAGCAGGAACTCCTGGACGTCCCGGAGATCGGCCCCCGGATCGCCGAGAGCGTGGTGTCCTTTTTTGCGGACGAGACGCGAAGCCGGCACGTGGACCGGCTCCTGGAGCACGTGATCCTGGAGCGGCCCGCGGGCTCCGGCAGGGAGCCCGCGGAGCGGCCCCTGACCGGGAGGACCTTCGTGCTCACCGGAGCGCTGGAGACCCTGTCGAGGTCCGAGGCCCAGGCGCGGATCGAGGCCCTGGGGGGGCGGGTGTCCTCCTCGGTGAGCCGCAACACCGACTACGTGGTGGCCGGCGCCTCGCCGGGCGGCAAGCTCGCCCGGGCCCGGGAGCTGGGCGTGGAGGTGCTCACGGAGGAGGCGTTTCTTCAACTTGTAGCTTGAAACGAGCGAGACCATGGACGACATACGAGTGCATTTGATCATCGAGGGCCGCGTCCAGGGCGTGTTTTTTCGGGACTCCACCAGACGCCAGGCCCGGTCCCTCGGCGTGACGGGTTGGGTGCGCAACATGCGCAACGGCAACGTGGAGGTGGTGGCCGAGGGGCCCGAGGACCGGGTCCGTCAGCTCGTGGACTGGTGCCGGCGCGGGCCGTCCGCCGCGCGGGTGGATCGGGTCGAGGAGGACCGGGAGGCCCATCGCGGCGAGTTCGACGACTTCAGCGTCACCTTTTGAGCGAAAGGGGCGTCCCGTGACAACCCTGCCCATGAGAAAAGACCTCCACCTTTGGACCATGCTCGCGCTGCCGGTCCTGGCGGCCCTCCTGCTCACGGCCGCGGGCTGCGGGACCGTCCGGAGCGTGGTCCAGGTCGTGACGCCTGGAGGGGGAGGGGCCACCGAGCTCAGAAAGCGCGTCCTGATCCTTCCCATCCTGGACCGGCAGGGCCTGGGCGAGGAGACCGTGGAAACCATGACGGCCCGGTTCGCCGAGATGCTGGAGCGGGACCCGAACCTGGTCGTCTACCGCAACGAGGGCCCCCTGCCCAGAGGCATCGAGGCCCGGTCGCCCAAGTTCGGCATCGTCATCGACCCGGACCTGGCGCAGAAGGCCGAGGAGATGGGCATGAACGTCCTGGTCACCTGCGTGCTGAACCGATACGAGATCATCGACCACGGGGCCGGCCTCTGGCCCGTCAACAAGATCCCGGTCTGGCCCTTTTCCAAGAAGAACCTGGAGCTGGAGGTGTCCATGGTGGTGAACGCCCTGGACATCACCAACGGCACCCTGTTCCTGACCCACATGGAGAGCCGCCGTCTGGACATTCCGGACGAGGAGATGAACGAGGACGACCTGTTCGTTCAGGAGCGGGAGGCCCGCACCGAGGAGGAGCTCCTTCGGGCCGTGCCCGAGCAGGCCTACCAGGAGTCCTTCGGCAAGATCCTGGAGGCCCAGGCCGAGGTCGTCGCCGAGAGCCTCGAGGACAAGACCTGGTCCGGCCGGGTGCTCTCGGCCGCGCCCGAGCGGATCATGATCAACGCCGGCAAGGACGTGGGCCTGACCGAAGGGAGCGTCTTCGAGGTGTTCGGCCGGGGCGGGACCATTCAGTCGGTCTCGGGCCGGTCCGTCTACCTGCTGGGGGACAAGGTGGGCGAGATTCGGACCGTCAAGGTCATGGACCGGTACTCCACGGCGGTCCCGGTGAGCGGGGAGGGGTTTCGAGCGGGTCAGGTCATTCGGGAGAAGCCTTGAGGCGAGGCCGCTCCAGCATCTCCCGGGCGTGGGCCAGGGCCTTGGAGGAGGCGCGCCGGCCGCCGAGAAGCCTGGCGATCTCCTGAACCCGGCCGTCGGCGTCCAGCTCCAGGATGGACGCCTCGGTCCGCTGGCCCCTTACGCCTTTTCGCACCTGAAAGTGGGCCTCCCCCTTGCTGGCGATCTGGGGCAGGTGGGTGATGCACAGGATCTGGTGATAGCCGGCCAGGCGCCCGAGCTTCTCCCCCACGGTCTCCGCGGTCCCTCCGCCGATCCCGGCGTCCACCTCGTCGAACACCACGGTTTCCACCGAGGCGTTTCCCGCCAGGATGGTCTTCAGGGCCAGCATGATGCGGGAGAGCTCTCCTCCGGAGGCGATGCGGGCGAGCGGCCGGAGCGCCTCTCCCACGTTGGAGGAGAGCAGCAGCTCGATTCGGTCGACGCCCTCGGGCCCCAGGCGCTCGAGCGCGGCGTCGCGGTCCTCCCGGGGCCGGTCGTCGAAGCGCACCTCGAACCGGGTGCCCTCCATGGCCAGCAGGGACAGCTCGCGCTCCAGGGCCTGCTCCAGGTCCCGGGCCGCCTCCTGCCGTCGCCGGGAGAGGGCCTCGGCCCGGGCCAGCAGATCGTCCTCCGCGGAAAGGGCCTGCTCCTCCAAGGACTCCCGCTGCCGCCTCCGGTCCTCCAGGTCGTCCATCTGCCGCGCCACCCGCTCGCCGGTCTCGAGCACGGCCTCCAGGGTGGGGCCGTACTTGCGCTTGAGGCGGTTCAGGAGCTGGATCCGGTCCTCCACGGTCTCCAGCCGCGCCGGGTCCATGGGGATGCGCTCGCGCAGGTCCCGGAGCTGGAGCGCGGCCTCCTCCAGCTCGGCGCGCACCGAGACCAGGATCTGCCGGGTCGGCTCGATCCGGGGATCGATGCGGGCGGCCCGCTCCAGGTCCTGCTCGAACCGCACCACCTCCGAGAGCACGGATCCGTCCCGTTCGTAGAGACCCTGGTACGCCCCGCCCACGGCGCTTCGAAGGGCGTCGGCGTGTCGAAGCCGGCCGCGCTCCTCCTCCAGCCGCTCGTCCTCGCCCGGCTCGATTCGGGCCCCCTGAATCTCCTCCATCTGAAACCGGGCCAGGTCCCGGCGCTCCTCCATGGTTCGAATCTCCCGGTCGAGGGCCTTCAGGCGGGCCCGGGTCCGGTTGTACGCGGCGACCCCCTCGGCCAGGGACGCGCGCTCCCCGCTCAACCCGGCGAAGTCGTCCAGGAGCAGGAGGTGGTTCTCGGGGCGGAGCAGGCGCTGGTGCTCGTGCTGGCCCGAGACGCTGATAAGGTAGGGGGCGATCTGCGAGAGCATCTGCAGGGTGGCCAGGGCGCCGTTGATGCGCACGGCGTTTCGGCCTTCCCGTGAGATGGTGCGGGTGATGAGCACCTCGCCATCGAACGGGATGCCCGCCTCGGCCAGGATCCCTTCCACGGGTGTGCCGCCGGACAGTGTGAACAGGGCCTCCACGCGGGCCTCGTCCGTGCCGGTCCGGATCAGGTCCGCCGAGGCGCGGCCGCCCAGGATCAGGTTCACGGCACTGACGACGATGGACTTGCCGGCGCCGGTCTCTCCGGAGAGGATGTTCAGCCCGGGCTGCAGCCGAATCTCGAGCCCGCTGATGATGGCGAAGTTTCGAATGGCGAGGTGTTCGAGCATGTTAGCTCATCACATCTGTTCCCAGGTCACCCGCAGCACCTCCTGATACGTGGTGTGCCCCTCCATCAGCTTGCGGACGGCGTTTTCCCGAAGGGTGACCATGCCTTCCCTCCTCGCCGTGTCCCGAAGGATCTCCGTGTCGCACTCCGGCCGGACGTGCCGTTTGATGGACTCGGTGACGGGCAGCACCTCGAAGGCCCCCTTGCGGCCCAGGTAGCCCGTGCCCCGGCACTTGAGGCACCCCTGGCCCTGGTGCAGCGTGAGCAGCCCCTGGTTTCCCAGGTCCAGGCCCTGGGCGGCGAGCTCCTCGGCGTCGATCTCGAAGGCCTCCTTGCAGTGGGGGCAGACGGTGCGCACCAGGCGCTGGGCCAGGATGCCCACCAGGGTGGCTTGAATCAGAAAGGCCGGGACGCCCAGGTCCAGGAGCCGGGTGATGGCCGAGGGCGCGTCGTTCGTGTGGAGCGTGGACAGGACCAGGTGCCCGGTCAGGGCGGCCTGAATGGCGTTCTGGGCGGTCTCCAGGTCCCGCATCTCACCGATCATGATGATGTCCGGGTCCTGCCGCAGGATGTTGCGCAGGATCGAGGCGAAGGTGACCCCGATCAGGGGCTGCACCGCGATCTGGTTGAACTCCTGGTGCACCATTTCGATGGGGTCCTCCACCGTGGTGATGTTGATCTCAGGCGAGGACAGGGTGCGCAGGGTGGAGTACAGGGTCGTGGACTTGCCGCTGCCCGTGGGGCCGCACACCAGGATGATGCCGTGGGGCATGTGGATGCAGCCCTGGTAGCGCATGAGGTCCATGGCGTTGAAGCCGAGCCCGCCCAGCTCCTGGAACAGGACGTCCGGGTCCATGATCCGCATGACGAGCTTCTCCCCAAAGGCCACCGGGATGGAGGAGACCCGGATCTCCGACTCCCGGTTCCCCTTCTCCATCTTGATGCGGCCGTCCTGGGGGCGGCGCTTCTCGGCCATGTCCAGGCGCGCGATGGCCTTGATCCGGCTCACGATGGCCGAGTGCACGTTCTTGGGAAGCTCGTAGACCGTGTGCAGCACCCCGTCGATGCGAAGCCGGACGATGGTCTTCTCCCGCTTGGGCTCGATGTGGATGTCGCTGGCCCGCTGGTCGAAGGCGTAGATGAACAGGTGGTCCACCGCGTTGACGATGTGCCGGTCGTCGAAGGTGAGCTCGTCGGCGCTGCGGAGCCGGACCAGCTGTTCCAGGTTGCTGATGTCCACGGACGGCCCGCCGAACTGGTTCTCCGCGGCCAGGATGGAGCGCTGAAACCCGAACTGCTCCCCGATCAGCTTGATCACGTCGGTCTTGGTGCTCACCAGGGGCCGGACCTGGCGCTGGCACACCTGGCTGATGTCCTGAAAGACCTCCATGTTGAAGGGGTTGGGTGTGGCCACCAGGAGGCACCCGTCCTCCATGCCCACGGGGAGCACCAGGTGGCGCCTGGCGAAGTGGTGGGGAATGGTCCTGGTCACCAGGTTCAGGTCCAGCTGGAGCGGGTCGATCTTCTTGTAGGTCAGCCCCCAGGCCCCGGCCAGGGCCTGGTAGATGGTCTCCTCGTCCAGGACCTTGTCGGGGTCGTCGGCCCGGTGTATGTCCAGGGCCACGATGACGTCGATGATGGTGGTGGGGTTCTCGATCCGCTGCCGCGAGCCCTGGGAGGAGCGGCGGATGGCGCGCTCCCGCTCCAGCTGGCGGCGGATGTTGGCCTTCTCTCGAAAGATGGTCTTGGCCTGCTCCTCCGAGATGAGCCCCAGCTTCTGGAGGACCTCGGTGACGCTGTCGTCGGACAGGCTGTGCTTTCGGGCGGTGGCCATGATGACGCGGATTCCCTGACGTGCTTGGCGTTCCTGGGCTGACGGTCCATCTTAGCAGGTTCACCGCCACAATCAATCCCAAATCACACCATGAATTTCGGGGACACCATACGAAATTCCCCGGGGCATGTAGTCTGGAGTGACTCAGCAGGACGCTGTGGCCGAGAATTTCGTATGGTGTCCCCGAAATTCATATGGTGTCCCCGAAATTCATTCCTCGAAGTCCCTGAAACCCTCGGCGTTGACTTTTGGGAGCCCGAAAAGTATTTTTCATGTACACCAAAAAGGAGTTTCAAGCGGCCATCCTGACCGGTGTCGATGAGGATTCCCTACCGTGAAAAGACCCGTTCTGCGGGCGGAAGGAACCCCCGGTGACCGGAGCCAACGACGAGGCCGTCTCATCTTTTCATCCCCGGGGGGTGACCAGAAGCGGGATCCTGGTCATGTGCGTTTGGGTGGGAGCGCGGAAACATTCGCGGGCCCAGCGCTTTTCAGGCCCTGCATGCCTTTCACAAGCAATCCAGAGTCAAGGGAATCCATGACAGGCCGAATCGAACCATTCAGGCTAAGGTCCATCGAGTTCTTCGCGAGAGAAAGACTTGAGGCGAATGGTGCTGGACATGAATGAAAGGGTTTTGCTATGAACATCGTCGAGAAAATTCTTGAACAAGTGAAGTCAATGACTGAGTCGGATCAGACGGAAGTGCTCGACTTTGTGGAATACCTGAAATCCAAAAAAGTACGAAAAGAGGAAGACTCCGAATGGTCTCGTTTTTCATTGGCTTCTGCAATGAGAGGGATTGAAGAGGAACCGAGTCCATATGGTCTTCATGATATCAAGGAAAGATTTTCATGATCCAAGAGGGTCAAATCGTTCTTTTTCGGTTCCTTTATGCAGATCGAAAGGATGGCAAGCTTCGTCCTGCATTGATCGTTCGGAAACTTCCAGGGACCTATGATGACTGGCTTATTTGTATGATTTCATCCCAGCTTTCGCAGGAAATTTCTTCCTTTGATGAAATCGTGTCTAAAGCGGACAGCGACTTCGACAATTCCGGATTGAAATACGAAAGCGTCATCCGAATTGGGCGCTTGGCTGTCGTAAACAAATCTATTTTAGAAGGTGCCATTGGCGAGATCAGCATAGCTCGTTTGAACAGAATCAAAAATAGATTGTCCAATTGGCTTATCGACAAATAACAATGGGCTGGGCAAGGATGTGCAGAAATAGCACCCGCAAACCTGTCATGCCGCTGGGTGATATCCACAACATTCCGTGCCCTCGGTTTTACCTGCCACCTGCTGCCTGCAACGACCCCGCGGGGCTCACGGCCTGAAGCGCCCCGGAATTTCGTATGGTGTCCCCGAAATTCTGAGTTTCGTATGGTGTCCCCGAAATTCGGTGGTGTCCCCGAAATTCGGTCACCTCCCTACTGCCGCAGCCAGAGGATCAGGATCTCACCCTCGGGGTTGGTGATGAACCCGACGGGCCGGCCCTCGTGGACCAGGTGGATCGA
>CAYYVD010000060.1:0-18789 GCA_964475045.1 uncultured Desulfobacterales bacterium
CAGACGTTGGGCTCCGCCGCCCCCCTCACGATGGCGCTGGCCGCGCCGGCGCATCCCGGGTAGCCGCAGCCGCCGCAGTTGGCCCCGGGCAGGGCCTCCTCCACGGACAGGATCTTGGGATCCACGTACACGTAAAACACCTTCGAGGCAAGAGCGAGCCCCACCCCTGCTACGAGTCCGATGCCGCCGATGGCCAGAAGCGCTTCGAGCATTGCGTCACCCCATCATCGAATGTCGTCCCGCCGGGACCGGCCCCTCTTCGGGATCACGAAGGGCCTCGGCCTCACGAGAGGGGAAACCCGGAGGATTCACAACCGTTCTTTGCCTCTACGGTACTGAAGGTCCACTGAAATCGACTTCTGGATTTCGACCGAAGCACTCCGGCGGCCTCGGCCCTCACCCAGCCGGCATACAAGATCATCACGATCGGCGTGCTTTCAACCCTCGACCGGCCGTCACTGCACCATACCCGCGAATCCCATGAAGGCCAGCGCGAGCATGCAGGCCGTGATCAGCGCCGCCGGCGTGCCCGCCAGATTGGAGAGCACCGGAGCCGTGTTGAGCCGCTCCCGAACGCCGGTCATCAAAATCAAGGCCGTGCCGTAACCGATGCTCGAGGAGAAGGCGAAGACCAGGGTCTCCACGAAGCTGTACTCGTTCTGAATGTTCAGCACGGCCACGCCCATGACGGCACAGTTCGTCGTGATCAGCGGCAGGAAAATGCCCAGCGCACGGTAGAGGGCGGGCACGGACTTCTGAAGAAACATCTCCACCAGCTGCACCAGGGTGGCGATGACCAGGATGAAGGCGATGGTCTGAAGGTAACGCAGACCGTAAGGGTTCAATACGTAATGCTGCACGAGCCAGGTCACGGCGCTCGACAGGGTGATCACGAAGACCACCGCCATGCTCATGCCGATGGCCGTGTCCAGGCGGTTGCTGACCCCCAGAAACGGGCACTGCCCCAGATAGCGCACCAGGACCACGTTGTTCACAAAGGCTGCGCCGACGAACAAGAGCAGAAAATCGGACATGGTTGCTTTCCCCTCTCAGGGCCTCGGGGGCCCGGCGTTGAATCGACGGAAGGCAGCGGGCGCACGCCGCACCGTCAGCCCTGCTTTCTCTGCAGGGTGCTGACCCAGTTCATGAGCCCCAGAATGACCCCGAGAGCAAGAAAGGCCCCCGGGGCCTTGACCATCACGGAAAACGGCTCGTAGCTCTCCCACAGGATGGACATACCGAACAGGGTGCCGTTCCCGATGATCTCCCTCACCGCCCCGAGGAAGGTCAGGGAGAGCGTGAAGCCCAGCCCGATTCCCAGCCCGTCCGCCAGGGACAGGGGCAGGGGGTTCTTGGAGGCGAAGGCCTCCGCCCGCCCGAGGATGATGCAGTTGACCACGATGAGCGGGATGAAGAGACCCAGGATCTTGTACATGGGGTACCAGTAGGCCTGCATCAGAAGCTCGACGATGACCACAAAGGACGCGATAACAACAATAAAAGCCGCGATACGGACCTTTCTGGGTATCATATTACGAAGCAGGCTGATGAGGACATTGGAGCAGACCAGCACAAAGGTGGTGGCGAGCCCCATGGCCATGCCGTTCTTGGCCGCCGTGGTCACCGCCAGCACGGGGCAGAGGCCCAGCACCAGTCGAAATGGGGGGATCTCCCTCCAGAGGCCCTTGGTGAACTCGTTCACAACACCCATGGATCAGCTTACCTCCTCTTTGACCTTGGGAAAGACGTCCGCAGCCCGATTGATCGCCGAAACCACCCCCTTGCTGGAGATGCTGGCTCCGCTGACGCCGTCGATCTCCCCTCCGTCCTGGGACAGCTGCACACCTCCCTTGACCTCGAGGCCATGGAACTGATCGGTGAACCCGAGCTCCTCGATGCGCGCGCCCAGCCCGGGAGTCTCCGCGTGGGTCATGACGCTGATGCCGGTGAGCTTCCCCTGCATGTCGAACCCCACCATCACATCGATCTCACCGCCGTAGCCCATCCCGGCGGAGGCATAGGCCATGGCCACGGTTTCACCGCTTTTCTTGGCCGGAAACACGATCAGCTCCCTGGCGTTTCCCTGCTCGTCCAGACCCATGTCCACGGAGAACCGGTCCTGGATCGGATCGTTGTCATGCCCCTGCTCGGAGAGCACGGCCTGGATCGACGGCCCCTGGACGTAGGTCAGGAGCTGGTTCTCCCGCTGCTCCTGCGTCACCTGGTTCGTAAAGCTGAGGACCAGCCCGGAGCAGGCACAGATCACCGTCAGGACCACGACCATTCTCATGAGCTCACGCAATTTCGACCCTCCTCCCCACGGCCCTGGGCCGGATCCGATCCAGAAGCGGCGTCAGGGCGTTCATCAGAAGGATCGCAAACGGGACCCCCTCCATGTACACCCCCCACGTTCGAATGATCATGGTGAGGACGCCGCAGCCTGCACCGTACAGGAGCATCCCGGGAACGCCGAGCGGCGCCGTTCCCCTCTCCGGCGCCAGAAACAGGGCCGCCAGGATGATCCACCCCGAAAGGATGTGATTCGTGGGGTGTGCGTAGGCGCCCGGATCGATCTGGTGGAAGATCAGGGCGAACAACCAGGCCGAGGCGAGGTAGGCGACCGGAATGTGCCAGGTGATACGGCCCCGGAGCAGGAGGTAGACGCCCCCCAGCAGCACGGCGAGCGCGCTTCCCGTGCCGATCTCGCCCGGGACGTTGCCGATGAACAGGTCGCTCCAGGGGACCCAGGACGCCATCTCCATATCCTCGGACAGGGTCATGAGAAAGGGATCGGCAAGGTAGGCCCCGGTCTCCATTCCGAACAGCGGATGGGGAATCGGGTAGTCCGACATGCGGGCGCTGTAGGACATCTGCACAAAGGCCCAGCCCACCAGCACCGGGTTGAACGGATGGTTTCCGAGTCCCCCCAGCAGGTGCTTTCCCACCACAACCGCGGTGAACGCTCCGGCGACCGCCAGCCACCAGGGGACCAGAGCGGACAGAATCAGGCCGAGAAGAATTCCGGTGACCAGGGCGCTCCCGTCCCCGACGCGGACCGGTTGACCCATTGCCTTCTGCCAGATCAGCTCCGTGAGCACGGCGGTCAAGGCACAGAGGAAGACGATCTTCAGTGCCGGCCAACCGAAGAAGTAGACCCCGGCCAGAAGTGCCGGAACCAGCGCCAGGAGGTGATCGAGCATGATCCTTTGAACGGAGTCGCCCGAGTGCACGAAGGGGGACATGGAGACGTGAAGGTCGGGACGTTTCATCGCTCCTCCCTCGAAGCGGCCAGCTCGCTCTTTCCAAACCGCATGAGATGGACCATGGGACGCTTGACCGGGCACACATAGGCACAGATGCCACATTCGATGCAGCGAAGGAGGTCCTTGTCCTCCGCCTCCTCGAACCTCCCGTACTCGCAGGCACGGCTCAGCTCGTTGGGAAACAGGCGCATGGGGCAGGCCTGAACACAGCGGCCGCAGTTGATGCACGGTTCGTCTTCATAGGGCGTCAGGTCCTCTTCCTTCTGAAAGAAGACCGCTTCGGTCTGCTGAATCAGGGGGACCCGGAGGTCCACCAAGGCATGTCCGAGAAAGGGGCCGCGACAGACGACCCGGGCGGGATCCTTGGGCGCGGGGCTGATGCGCTCGAGCGCGTCCTCCAGCAGGGTTCCCTCCCGCACCTGCACGAAGGCGGTGATCCACTGGGAGGGTGCGGAAACCTGAACCACGGTCTCCACGTGCGGGCGTCCCCTCAGCACCGCATCCGAGACCTTGGCCACGGTCGACACGTCCACGACCACCACCCCGACGCTTCGGGCGTCCCCGCCGGGCTGGGGAATCTCCCTGCCCGTGGCATACTGGACCAGCATGGGCTCCAGTCCAGCGGGATAGCGGTCGGGAAGCCGCAGCACCTCCACGCCCTCCATGCGAAGACCCCGTTCGAGGGTCTCGTCGAGGGTTTCCCTGGAGGACACGGCCAGAAGCGTTTTCCGCGCCTCGCTCAGGGCCTTGAGGATCGGGACCCCCTCCAGGATCTTCGAGGCCGTGGATTGGAGGGCGTGGCTTCTGAGCACCACTCCGGGCTGCCGGTCCACGCCGTTCAGGATCAGGTAGTCGATGGACCGCCTCAGGTCCGGCACAAAGGGGAACAGCACGGGTGGTGTGAGCGCCGGCTGGGCGACGCGGATGGAGAGGGGCCAGGGGTAGGAGTCCGCCTCTCGAATGCCCGAAGCCGAGATCAGGCGCAGGTGCTCTTGAGCTCCCCGGGGGCTCCGGCCCCCTTCGAAGAGCCGCTCGGGCTCCTCTTCGGACCCGTTTCCATCGATCACCAGAGAACGGACCGGCCGGCCGAAGGGTCCGTGCCACGGCTCGACGGCGGACACGCGGCCGGAGACGGAGGCACGCACCTCCGGAAGAATACCGTTCCGGTCCCGCGCGACGCACTGCCCTTCGCGCACCGTATCTCCCACCGCGACCACCGGGTCCACGGTCCCCAGGGCGTCCTCCAGCGGCAGCACCACCCTGGGCGGTGGAGGCAGGCGCTTGGGTTCCTGGGCCAGGTTCCCCGTGTCCGTTTTCGGAACTCGCAATCCCTTGAGTATCTTCATGGTCTCGTCTGATCCAACCTCGCGATCCTTCTTCATGGAGCACCCGACCCCATGTTCATGGCCTCTTGTCCGCGGCCGCGACAGGCACCATCCGGGTTGGCGATGGCACGGGCCCTCGATGCACGCGCTTTCTATAATGAACCACCATCAATGTCAAGGTCGTTTTCCCCCCCTGACGCTGGAACGCCTTTCCTGCCGCGCGATTTCACGTGTCGATCTTGCAGCTTCCATGCCGGGGCGTCAGTCGATGGCATCGAACGGGCAGTTCGCAATACAGCTCATGCACTTGATGCACTTGTTCTTGTCGATGAATGCCGTCTGCTTCTTCTCCCATTGGACGGCGCCCACCGGGCAATTCTTGAAGCAGAGCCCGCACTTCTTGCAGCGATCGGGGTCCACCCTGAACTCCAGGAGCTCGGGGCAGCGTTTCGCGGGGCACCGCTTTTCGTATACATGGGCCTCGTACTCGTCCCGGAAGTACTGCAGGGTGGAGAGCACGGGGTTCGGACCGGTCTGCCCCAGCCCGCACAAGGCCGAGTCCCGGATCATGCCGCTCAGCTCCTCGAGGAGCTCGATGTCGCCCGGCTCTCCCCGTCCCTGGGTGATCCTGTTCAGGACCTCCAGCATCCGCCGGGTCCCCTCCCGGCACGGCGTGCACTTGCCGCAGGACTCCTCCTGGATGAAGTCCATGAAAAACCGGGCCATGTCCACCATGCACGTCCGGTCGTCCATGACGATCATGCCGCCGGACCCCATGATCGCCCCCACTTTGGCGATGGACTCGTAATCCACGGGCGTGTCGATGTGGGACTCGGGGACGCACCCCCCCGAGGGCCCCCCCAGCTGCACGGCCTTGAACTTGCGCTTCTTCGGAATGCCGCCCCCGACCTCGAAGATGATCTCCCGCAGAGAGGTCCCCATGGGGACCTCCACGAGGCCGATGTTCTGAACGGCCCCCGTGAGGGCGAACACCTTGGTGCCCTTGCTCGTTTCCGTGCCGATGCCCGCGTACCAGTCGCCGCCGTTGTGAATGATCTGAGGGACGTTGGCATAGGTCTCCACATTGTTGAGCACGGTGGGACGTTTCCACAGCCCCTCCTGGGCCGGGAAGGGTGGACGGGGTCTCGGCATGCCCCGTTTCCCTTCGATGGAGTGCATGAGCGCCGTCTCCTCGCCGCACACGAAGGCCCCGGCCCCCCGGTACACGTCCAGATCGAAGCCGAACCCGCTCCCGAGGATGTCCTCGCCCAGCAAGCCGTACTCCCGGGCCTGATGGATGGCGATGTCGAGCCGGCGCAGGGCGAGGGGGTACTCCGCCCGGCAGTAGATGTATCCCTGGTGGGCTCCCACGGCCTTGGCGGCGATGATCATGCCTTCGAGCACCGCATGCGGATCGGCCTCGAGAACGCTCCGGTCCATGAACGCTCCGGGGTCTCCCTCGTCCGCATTGCACAGCACGTACTTGACCCCGCCCTCGCTCTTGCGGGCGAACTCCCACTTGCGCCCCGTGGGAAAGCCGGCCCCGCCGCGGCCGCGCAGACCGCTCGTCTTGACCTCCGCGATGATCTCCTCCGGGGTCATCTCCAGCAGCGCTTTTCCCGCGCCCAGGTAGCCGTCCCGGGCGATGTACTCGTCGATGTTCTCCGGATCGATCGCCCCGCGGTTCTTGAGCACGATCAGCTCCTGGCGGGCGTAGAACGGAATGTCGCCCATGACCGGAATGGTCTCCGCACCGGCCTGCTCCTTGTAGAAAAACTTCTCGACGGGGCGGCCCTTGAGGAAGTGCTCCTCCACCAGGTAGGGGATGTCCTCCGGGTCGAGCTTCTGATAGAAAATGCCTTCGGGTTGGACGATGGCCAGCGGCCCCTGCGCGCAAAAGCCGTTGCATCCGGTTTCCACGATGCGCACTTCCTGCTCCAGCCCTTGCCGTTCCAGCTCCTCTTTCAATGCCGCCTTGACCGCGTCACTTCCCGAGGCGCGGCAACCGGTTCCGCCGCACAACAGAATTTCGGTTCGATAGGTGCTCATCTGGGACCCCTTGTTCTGTGCAGAGCAGTCGATGATCGGCCGGCCTCTTCCAGGGGGCGGCCTGGACGCTCCTTGGATTGGTCACTGCAATCGGGCCAGGGCGAAGTCCGTCTGCACCTCTCCGTGCATGATGTGTCGCTTGAAGACCTGACGCATCTTGTTTCGGTCCATGTGCTGGTAGATCACGGGCTCCTGCCCCATCACCTCCACGGTGACATTGGGCTCGCTGCTGCACATCCCCATGCAGCCGGAGTTCACGACCCGAATGTCGTCTCTGCCGCTCTCGGAGAGCTCTTCCAGCAGGGTGTCCATGACCTCCCGCGCTCCGGCCGCAATGCCGCAGGTTCCCATGTGGACCGTGATCTTGACCGTGGCTTCACCGTCCCTCAAGGACGTGTCCTTTTTCGCCTTTTCCTTGATCTTCTTGAGATCGTCGATTGTGAGCTTCCCCATCTCGTTTCCTTTCCTTCGAGGATCACAGCTCCGACAGAAACGCCCGAATGGTCTGGGAAAGGGTGCGGATCACCTCCGGATGACCCAAGGAAACCCCCTCCAGCTGCTCCCGAATCTCCCGGGTGTCCAGATCGAACCGCCTCCCGTCGACCTCGTGAACATAGACGAAGTCGGCCTCCCGGTTTCCGGCGATCAGCGCGGCCATGGTCCCGGCCATGTCCCCCAGAGGGGGCAGGTCGATGTGACTCATTCGAAACGTCGCGACCACCTCGGTCCCCCGCCCCTCCTCGGATCGCACCTCGAGGTCGCCCTCGCACCTTCGGCTCGCCTCTCGAAACAGGCTGAGGCCGAGACCGACCCGGCGCGTGGTCCGGGTGGTGTAAAACGGGTCCAGGATTTCGGAAAGCCGCTCCTTGGGCACGCCCCGGCCGTTGTCGGCGATGCGGACCTCCATGCGGTCCGCCTCCCGGTCCTCGCGAATGAAGATGCGAATGAGGTCCGCTCCTGCGGCCAGGCCGTTCTCGGCCACATCCATGACGTGCAGAGAGAAATCCCTCAGGGCCTTCCTCCAGGGCCACGACGTTCCGGCCTGTCCTCCATACCCGGTTCAGGACGGAATTTCAACCCTTCGTCCCCGTTGCCCGCGCAAGGCCAGCCCGAGCTCTTCCACCCCCGGGGACTCGATGATGAACCAGGTGGACGCCGCCCCGATGTCCTCCAGCTCGTGCGCGTCCGAGGACGTCACCAGGCCGAGACCGCGCTCCTCCAGGTCCGGCAGGGACTTCCGTATCGATGCCGGGGAGCCGTTCGCGGACACCTCCACGCCGTCCAGGTCGAGACCGTCCGGGATGAACCCCAGCTGCCCCAGAATGCTGTAGCTGGGTCGATCCACGTGGGCCGCGATGCTCAGACCTCCGAGGCGCCGGATCTCCCGCACCACCTCGTGGAGGCCCATGCGGACCGCTCCGATCAAAAGCCGGTCATTGAACCCCTCGACCTCGTCGAGCTCGTTGGCCACCACCTGGTCCCCGAAGACGTCGGGCCGGTTGGAGCCCTCGAGCCGGGCGTACAGGATCTCCTGCATGGCCAGGGCCTGCTCCTCGGTGTCGAAGACGGCCAGGGTGTGCACCTCCTCCTCGGAGTTGATCTCCAGCCCCGGGAGGACCCACAGGCCCCGCGAACGGCCGGCCCGCACGGCCGGCCCCACGTTCTCGGCGGAGTTGTGGTCGCAAAGGGCGATCAGGTCGAGGCCGAGCTCGACGCTCCGCTCCACCACGGCCCTGGGGCTCATGTCGAGCGACGCGCAGGGCGAGAGACAGGAGTGAATGTGGAGATCGGCCCGAAATCGCCTCATTCCCCCGTTCCGCCGATCCCGGCGTCGTGCAGGAGACCGGCCGTCTCGAAGGCGGTCCTCGTCGTGGTCAGGATGGGGATCCCCTCCTCGTCCGCCTTGGCCCTCGTGTCCTCGTCCGGTTCCCGTCCGTTGACCAGAACCACGGCGGCCAGCTCTCTCAGCACGGCCACGCCCACGATGTTCTTGTGGGACTGAATGGTCAGCCACAGGGAACCGTCCACGGCGTTCGCCATCACGTCACTCAGCAAATCGCCGCAGTAGCAGCCCCGGACCTCCCGGTCCAGGCCGTCCCGTCCGGCCGCCACCTCCAAGTCCAGTCGCTCGATGATCTCCTCAACCTTCAAAGAAGACTCCATTTCTTCCAAGACGCCTCAGCTGAGCGCAGTCATGGACCCGCGCCCTGCCGGCCACCACGTCCTCCGCAAAGGTCCGGCAGTCCGGAGCGCCGCACATGCCGCAGTGCTTCCTGGGAAGCTCAGCCAGAATGGCCTCCACCTTCTTCTGCTGCTCGATCCGCTCGGCGATGGTCGGGGCGATGTGCTCCGTTCGAATGGGAAGCACCTGCCTCTCCGCTCGAAACCACCCTTCCCAATAGAGCTTCTTGACGAAGTTCTGCTTGATCCTCCGCTCCTCGCCGAACATCCGCACGTACCTCTGGACGAGCTGCTTGGTCTGGTACCGGTCGGACACCGCGAACGGTCCGCCCACACACCCCTCCCTGCAGATTCGGCACTCGAGGAACTCGATGTGGTCGAGCAGCCCCATCTCCACCCGCTCCAGGTAACGAATGGTCTCGTGCACCCCGGAGACGGCGATGCCCTTGGCCTTGAGCCCGGCGATCTCGCCGCCCGAGATGCCCCATCCCAATCCCACGCCGCCGGAGTAGTGCAGGACCCGGTCCTCCTCGATCTCCTGAATCGCTCTTTTCAGGTCTTCGTACACCGTGTTGATGCCCACGGCTCGATCCCGGTTCGCCTGGCTGGTCTCCCGAATCATCAGGGCCGGGCACGGGACCACGTGAAGCACCTCGATGCCCTCCGGCGAGCAGCCGTGCTTGGAAGAAAGGCGCCGTTTCGCCTCCCGGGTGACGATCTCGCGGGGCGTGGCCAGCGGGGGGATGTGCGCCAGGAGGGTGGGAAATCGGCACGCGATGATCTGGACGACGGCGGGGCAGACGGCCGAGATCAGGGGGAACGGCGGGCTGTCGGTCTCCCGCAGCTCTTGAATGAGGAGCTCCATGGCGAACGTGTAGATCTCGGCCGTGTAGGACTGGTCGAAGGGGTACCGAAAGCCCATCTTGCGAAGGCCCAGGAGGACGTCGTTGGGCAGGAAGTCCTCCCCGAACTGCGAGTAGAGCACACTGGAGGGGCAGACCACGTCCTCGGACCGCCCCCTCAGGTCCGCCTCCGCCGTGGACACGCCGGAGATGGCGCCCTGGGGGCAGACGCGGGCGCACTCCATGCAGTCGATGCACACCCCTTCGATTCGGGCGACACCCTCCCTCAGGCGAATGGCCTTCATGGGACAGGCCTTCATGCAGAGAACGCAGCCGTTGCACAACGCCTCGTCGACCTCCACAGAATGCACCGGCCGCCCTGCGGCCGCCTGCTCATCCGCATTCATCCCGCACCTCGAAGGCCATGATCAGGCGCGTCCCCAGCCCCTTGCCGGTGTGGACCTCCAGCTCGAAGGCGTTCTTCTTGATGTTGGGAAGCCCCATCCCCGCCCCGAACCCCATCTCCTGATGCTCCGGCTTCGCCGTAGAGTATCCGGGCGTCAGGGCGAGCTCCACGTCCTCGATCCCCTCGCCTTCGTCCCGGCATTCCAGCTCGATCCGCTCGGGCCGGACCCGAAGCACCATCTCCCCATCGCCTCCGTGCATCACCACGTTCATCTCGGCTTCGTAAGCGCAGATGGAGGCCCGGCGAATGAGCTTCCGATCGAAGCCGATCTTCTTCAGGATGCCCTGGACCTCGATGGACACCTCGCCCGCTTTCACGAAGTCGTTGGCCTTGATGAAAAAACGCCTCTCCAGAAGACTCATGCACACACCTGTCGCCGCTGGCATCCCTCTTAGAACCGGGGAACCCTCGTCCGTCGGGCCGTGCAGCGCGATGCTGTGAGCCTTCCGCGGCGGTCAGGTCGTTCACATCAGCTCGTCGACGCCTCTGAGCCCCGCCTGAAAGAGCTTGCCGCAGGCCGTGAACATGGTGAACGGGGTCCGAATGACCGGGATCTCGTGCTCCTTGGCCCGTTCCACCAGGTCCTCGTTCGGGCGCTTTCTACGCACCAGCACAATGGCCGCTACGTTCGCAATGACCGACGCCCGAATGGCCTGGGTGTTGTTCAACCCCGTGATGAGGATGGAGCCCGAGGTAGGTCCCCGGAGCACGTCACTCATGAGATCACTGGCCGTGCAGAACTCGAAGGACACGTCGCACTTCTCGTGTCCCACGATGATCTCGGCATCCAGCAGCTCCACCAGCCCCGCAAGTTTCATGGTCATGCTCGATCCAATCGCCCTTCTACTCGTAGCGCTCGAGGATGCCTAGGATCCGGTCCGGGGTGACCCCTCCGTGGGTGTCGTCGTCCACCACGACCACGGGGGCCAGGCCGCAGGCCCCGAGGCAGCGGACCGCCTCCAGGGAGAAACGCCTGTCATCGGTGGTCCCGCCGATCTCCAGCTCGTATCGGGTCTGGAGGCGGTTCAGGACCTCCGCAATCCCGCGCACATAGCAGGCGGTTCCCATACAGATCTTCACCGTATGCCGGCCCTTGGGAACCATGGAAAAGAAGGAGTAGAATGTCACCACACCATAGATGGCGCTTCCCGGAATGTTCAGTCGGCCGCCGATGTAATCCTGCAACTCGACCGGAAGATATCCAGCCACCTCCTGGCAGTCCTCGAGCACCGGAATCAGGCATCCCGGAACGTTCCTGAACCGGTCGATGATCTCGTCCACCTGCTCCATGACATCGGGGGTCAGGTCCGCGTTGACCTCCGCGAGCCTCTCTGCCTGCTGCATGATTCGAACTCCTTGTCGAAAAGGCACCCGCTCTCGAATCCCTCCCGGGGCCGGCGTCGTTGATGATCCACACGCTCCTCCCGATCCGTGCCCGCTTGCATGCCCAAACCGGCGGTCCGGGACCGTCTTCCAAATCCCGCGCCACCCGTCTGCAACGGGCTTCGACCGCCGTGAAAAGCTCGAGAAGTATAGCAGAGTCGGGGACTTTTGCAAAACAATTCCGGCCGGCACGGCAGGGCAGGATCCAGGTCCAAGGCGGGCCGGCGCCCGGAACCCAGCAGAAAAGCGGCCGGCTCCGGGGGCCGGGCTCCCCTACGCCGCCGAACCCTGCCCCGCATATTCTCTGAAGTTGACATCGTTTCACCGTTCCCTCTAGAATGCGGGTGGAAACGCTTCGCTCATGAGCACGCCGAGCCGGTGGACACACCCTGCTCCTGCCGTGCAGCATTCGTCGAAAGGTGAGGTTCCATGAAAGGCACATCCCAAAGGAAGAGCGAGCCCTCGCCGGCACGCCGCCGCAAGGGCACCACGGTCGCCCTGGTCGTTCTGGGCGGCCTCCTGATCTTCGTGCTCGCCGTCATGATTCTCAGCTCCGGCAAACCCGGCCCGCTCCAGGTGAACAACGCCCATGCGGACGTGAAGGGGTCCCGGTTCGTGCGGGCCAACCAGGCCCTGCTCCGGCAGATGCTCGACAACTGGCTGCCCAACGACCTGTTCTGGCCCACGGTGTTCCTGGACAACATGCCCAACCATCAGATCGGCCAGCTGGAGGTGGTCCGGTACAACGTCCGGGTGCTTCGGGACAACCTCAGCCGCATGCGGACCACGGACAAGCTGGACCCCGACGCGGACGCCGCATTCACCTCGCTCTCCAACGATCCCTACAAGTGGTGGTTTCCCTCCGCCGAGGGCAAGTGGAAGCTTGCGGTCAAAAAGCTGGAGAGCTACCACCGGAACCTCGTGGAGGGACAGGCGAGCTTCTACCCCAGGGCCGACAACCTCGTGGAGCTCCTCAATCAGTACGCCTCCCTCATGGGCGGCGTGAACACCCGGCTCATCAATGCACCGGGAGACATCCACAAGACCCTGGCCCTCGACGAGACCCGGCAGGGCGAGGCCCCCCGGTCCGAGATGGTCAACATCGACATCCCCTGGTACGAGATCGACGACAACTTCTACTACGCCCAGGGCGTGGCCTACGCCCTGTACGAATCTTTCCAGGCCATCCGCGTGGACTTCATGGACGTGATCGTGGACAAGAACTCCTTGAAGCTCGTGGACAAGATCCTGGAGAACCTCGGCCGCTGCAACTTCGAGCCCCTGCTCGTGACCAACGGGGACCCGGACAGCCTGTTCGCCAACCACTCCCTGAACCTTTCCGGTGTGTTCAACGACGCCCGCCAGAAGATCGACTCTCTGATCGTGGCCCTGAAGCAGGGTTGACGACCATGCACGAGATGTCCATCGCCCAGAGCCTCGTGGAGCTCCTTCGGGAGGAGATGGAGAAGGCCGGCGCCCACACCCTTCGCTCGGTTCGCCTGGAGATCGGGCGGATGTCGGCCATCGTGCCGGAGGCCCTGTCCTTCGGGTTCGAGGTGATGACCGCGGACACGGACCTGGAAGGGGCCGAGCTGATCATGGACATCGTCCCGCTGCGCGGCGCGTGCCGGGAGTGCGGGGGGACCTTCGACATCGAAAATTACGCGTTCCAGTGTCCCCTGTGCGGGGGGAACGAGATCGACACGCTCTCCGGCCAGGAGCTTGCGGTCAAGGAGATCACGGTGGACTGAAGGGGCGGTGTCGGTGGCGGTGGCGGTGAACGGGTGAGGGAAAGAAATCCAGTGAAAAAGGAGAAACCATGAAGACCATCTCCGTGGTACGGAACGTCCTGGAGGCCAATGATCGAATCGCAGAGCAGAACCGTGCGCTGTTCGACGAGCACCACCTCTTTGTCATCAACCTCATGAGCTCCCCGGGCGCGGGCAAGACCACCCTGCTCGAGAGAACCATCGATGGCCTGAAGGACGACATCCGGATCGGCATCATCGAGGGGGACATCCAGTCCTCCCACGACGCGGAGCGCATCGCGGAGAAAGGGGTTCAGGTGGTGCAGCTCAACACGGGAGGGGCCTGCCACCTGGACGGGAACATGATCCGGGACACCTTCGAGGCCCTGGACTTCGACCTCCTCGATCTGCTCGTGGTGGAAAACGTGGGAAACCTGGTGTGCCCGGCCGAGTTCAAGGTGGGTGAGGACGTCAAGGTCATGATCCTGAGCGTCACCGAGGGAGAGGACAAGCCGTCCAAGTACCCGCTCATGTTTCACGAGTCCGCGGTGCTACTGGTCAACAAGATCGATCTGGTCCCCTATCTCGACATCCGCCTGGAGGACATCCGCAGAGAAGCGCTCCAGGTGAACCCCGAGCTCACCATCTTCGAGGTGTCCACCAAGACCGGGGAAGGCCTCGAGGGGTGGTTCGACTGGCTTCGAAGCCGTGTCAACGCGTCCTGATCCATCCTTCCCCGATCCGGCGCCCAGCGCAACGGGCCTCCCATGAATCGTGCCGGCCGGAACCTTCGAGGCGCGGATGAACGGAGCGGCGGAGCGGGCCCACGGCCGCGCCGGCGGTCCCGCGGGTCCGTGGAGGGGATCGTTCAGGGCGTGGGGTTCCGCCCTTTCGTTCACCGGCTGGCCAAACGCTGCGGGCTGACCGGCCACGTGGTGAACACCGCCCGGGGCGTCCACCTGGAGGTGGAAGGCGCCGGGGAGGACATCGATCGGTTCTTCGCTCTCCTGGCCTCCGAGCACCCGCCGCTGGCGTACATCTCCGCGATCCACCGCGAGGACGGCCTGCCCCTCGAGGACGACACCGGGTTCGAGATTCAAGAAAGCCTGTCCGGAGAAGCCCGCTCGGCGCTCATCTCCCCGGACGTCTGTGTGTGCGACGACTGTCTGCGGGAGCTCTTCGATCCCCACGACCGCAGGTTCCGCTATCCCTTCATCAACTGCACGAACTGCGGGCCCCGGTACACGATCATTCAGGACATCCCCTACGACCGCCCCCTGACCACCATGAAGCGGTTCACCATGTGTTCCGAGTGCCGGTCCGAGTACGAGGACCCCGGGGACCGGCGGTTCCACGCACAGCCCAACGCCTGCCCGGGATGCGGCCCGCGGCTGGCCCTCCACGACGGGGCCGGCCGCCTCCGTGCCTGCGAGGACCCCCTCGTGGAGACCGTCCGAATGCTTCAGGCAGGGAAGGTCCTGGCGATCAAGGGCCTGGGCGGGTTCCACCTGGCCGCGGACGCCTCTCGCCACGAGGCCGTGGTGCGCCTGCGGGAGAGAAAGCACCGTGAGGAAAAGCCCTTCGCGCTCATGGCGCCGGACCTGAAGACGGCCCGGACCCTGGCCCGGATCACGGGCCGGGAGGCCGACATCCTCCGTTCCAAGGAGCGTCCCATCGTGATCGTGGAGAAGCGCGCGGGGCACGGGCTCTCCCCCGAGGTGGCGCCCCGGAACCGGTTCTTCGGCGTCATGCTTCCCTACACTCCTCTCCACGCCCTGCTTCTGAAGGAGGGCGGGTTTCGGGCCCTGGTCATGACGAGCGGCAACCTGAGCGAGGAGCCCATCACCATCGACAACGAGGACGCTTTCGAGCGGCTCCGCCAGGTGGCGGACGCCTTCCTCGTTCACGACCGGGACATCCACCTCCGGGGCGACGACTCCATCGTTCGGGTCGTGATGGAGACCCCCCGGCAGGTCCGCCGCTCACGGGGTTTCGTGCCCGTCCCCGTGTTTCTCGAGGACGCCCTGGCCAATCTGCCGTCCGTCCTGGCCGTGGGCGCAGAGCTCAAGAACACGATCTGCCTCACCAAGGAGAACCGGGCCTTTGTGAGCCAGCACGTGGGGGACATGGAAAACCTGGAGACCCTGGACTTCTTTCACCTCACGGTCTCCCACCTGGAGCGCGTCCTCGAGATCGAGCCCCGGGCCCTGGCCTGCGACCTGCATCCGGACTACCTCAGCAGCCGATATGCCCGGGAGCGGTCCGGACTGCCCCGCATCGAGATCCAGCACCACCACGCCCACGTTGCGGCGGTGCTCGCGGAGAACCGGGTGCAGGGGCCGGTGATCGGGCTGGCCCTGGACGGCACGGGCCTGGGCGACGACGGGACCGTCTGGGGAGGGGAGGTGCTGCTGGCCGACCTGGCCGCCTACCGGAGAGCCGCGCATCTCCAAACCGCTCCTCTCCCTGGCGGGGACGCAGCGGCCCGGTTTCCCTGGCGCATGGCCCTGAGCTATCTTCACCGGTGCCTCGGGGACGCCTTGTTCGACCTGTCCCTTCCCCTGGTGCGGGAGATTCCCCGGCGGGAGGCCGAGAACGTGGTGAAGCTCTGCGCCGGCGGGTTCCGGTCCCCTGCGACCTCCAGCTGCGGCCGGCTCTTCGATGCGGCGGCGGCCCTCTGCGGCGTTCGCCGGGAAAACCGCTACGAAGGACAGGCCCCGGCGGAACTGGAGATGATCCGGGACCCTGCGGAGACCGGAGCCTATCCCTGGGAGATCCGGCGCACGGACGGGCCATGGGTCCTGATGACCGACCCGCTGGTCCGGGGCCTGGTGAAGGACGTCGCCTCCGGGATGCCCCCCGCCCGGGTGAGCGCCCGGTTCCACAACACGCTGATCGAAATGTTCACCGCTGCGTGTCTGGACCTGCGGGAGGAGACCGGCCTGGACGCCGCGGCCCTGAGCGGCGGCGCCTTCCAGAACGCCGCCCTGCTCACGGGCCTGGCGGGGAGGTTGGCGCGCCAAGGGTTCACCGTGTACACCCACGCCCTGGTTCCCACCAACGACGGCGGCCTTTCCCTGGGTCAGGCGGTGTCCGCCGCTGTCCGGTTGGCCCGCGAAGCGGTCGACACGCCTCCGGTGCTCCGGCTTCCCGAGGATCGGCTCCGGCGGTGAGGAGTCTTTCCGCCTCCCCGCTTCGGGAACCCCCGCTCACCCCTGCCCGGAGAACGCTGCGTTCAGGCGCGCTGTCAAGCGCCGTCTGGAACGCTTGATGGGGGCTCCCTCTTTTTTCCATCCAAATCGCCATCGGGATCGGGATGTCCTACCTCTTCTCCGTAGGCCGCTTGTTTCTCTTGAACCCGGTATCCCCTCCCTCCCTCCCAGTGAGGCGCTGTTCATCAGAATCGGCTGGCTCGCCCGCAGCCATGGGGCTCGTGCAGGCCGGTGAACTCCGTTCAATCCCCCTTTTCGTAGACCCAGGCGACGTAGCTGATCGACAACCGATCAACGTCAAGGCTCTCGTGTCCCGGTGTCATGATGCTTCGATCCCGATCCCGATCCCGATTTCGATGGCCCCAACCGGTATGTTCACGGTCAAGGCCTAGGCCAGACGCTGGAGCAGATCGCGGGCCCGGTCCCGCACCCGGCGGGCTGCGCGCTCGAGAGGCCCGCGCGTGTGATAGCGTGCCAGTTCCTCGGGGGAGAGGCTCTCGGGCCGGTGCTTGAGCTGCAGCTTGACCACCGCGTTCCGGTCGTCCTCGAGAAAGCACCGGTACAGGAGGGAGAGAGGGAAGGGCCGGAGCTCGGAGGCCGTGACGGCCGCGGACCAGTCCACCACGTAGGGCTCTCCCTCCTTCCCCACGAGGATGTTCGGGGCACGCTTCAGATCGCAGTGGGCCACTCCCCTGGTCTGAAAGGCGTCCACCAGGGCACGCAGGCGGTGAAAAAACACGCGAGGCAGGGGTTGCTCGTTCTCCAGGCCCTCCACGGATCGTCCGGGCAGGGCCTCCAGGATCAGGGCGAGACCGTCCACCTCTCCGTAGAAGGCCGGGACGCCCTCGAGACCGGCGAGTCGTCGCAGGACCTTGGCCTCACGCCACACCAGGAGCCGGCCGACGATGTTGCGGAACAGGAAACCGTTGCTTCGGTAGTCTTTGACCACAAAGGCTTGGCCGCCCCGAGGCAGCACCCACAGGGCCGGGCGGGTGCTCGAAGGGGCCCTCAGCAGGCGGCGCCCCGTCTGTCCGGGAAAGAGGGGGTGGGAAGGGTCATCCGTCATGGTACTTGTAATAGGCCGCGCACGTGCCCTCGCTCGAGACCATGCAGGCCCCCACCGGCGTCCGCGGGGTGCAGATGGTTCGAAACAGGGGGCACTCCGGCGGTCGAAGGGCCCCTTTGAGCACGTCCGCACAGCGGCATCCAGCGGGCTCCCGGGCCGGCGGGACCTGCAGGTCGAAACGCGAACCGGCGTCGTGAGCGGAGAAGCGGCTGCGAACGGCCAGGCCGCTCCGAGGGATCGCACCCAACCCGCGCCAGATGCTGTCACAGGGCTCGAAGACCTCGTCCATCAGGCGCAGGGCCGCCGGGTTCCCCTGGGACGAGACCGCCCGGGCGTACTGGATCTCCGCACGCGCATCTCCCGCCTCCACCTGTCGAACCAGCATCAGAATGGACTGAAGCATGTCCACGGGCTCGAAGCCGGCCACCACGCAGGGAATGCCGAACCGCCGTGCGACCTCGGCGTAGGAGGCGGTCCCGATGATGGTGCTCACGTGCCCCGGACAGAGGAAGCCGTCGATGCGCAGACCCTCCGAGCTCACCAGGGCCGCCATGGCCGGGGGCAGGAGCTTGTGGGCGGAGAGCACGGAGAAGTTGGAGATCCCCCGCTCCCGGGCCGTGCGGACCGCAGCGGCGACCGTGGGCGCCGTGGTCTCAAAGCCGATCCCCAGAAAGACGACCTCCCGGTCCGGGTGCTCCTCGGCGAGCCGGAGTGCGTCCAGGGAAGCGTAGACCATACGCACGTCCGCCCCCCGGCCCGACCGGGACCGCAGGCTGTCCCCCGATCCCGGCACCCGCAGCATGTCCCCGAAGGTGGAGATGGTGACGCCGGGCTCGCCGGCCAGCTTGACGCAGCGGTCGATCTCCTCCATGGAGGTTACGCAGACCGGGCACCCAGGACCGGAGACGAGCTCGATGTGCTCCGGAAGAAGGCTTCGAATGCCGTGGCGGAAGATGGCCATGGTGTGGGTCCCACAGATCTCCATGAAGCGAACCGGGGTCCTGGACACCCGCCGGATCTCCTTCACGATCTCCCCGGCCAGCGCGCCGTCTCGATACTCGTCCACGTACTTCATCGGCCGTCCCCTCTGCTCGAGCGCCCCAGGATCGGTCCCCGGGGCCGCTCCGGCCACTCCATGCCGCCGCGCGCCACCCGGGAGGCGAGCTCGAAACCCAGCATCTTGTACACCAGCTTGGCCACGGCAACGGCCCCGTTGCGGTCCGACGGATCCTGGCTCAACTCCATGACGTCGAA
>CAYYVD010000061.1:0-223 GCA_964475045.1 uncultured Desulfobacterales bacterium
GTGGGTCTTTCCCTGGGGGGATGACGAAAAGGAGGCGTGCCGATACGGCAACGTGGCGGACGAGACGACGCATAAGGGCAAGTCGTGGAATCCGAAATTTCCGTGCAAAGACGGGCACTGGTTTCCCGCACCCGTGGGCAGCTTTGCCGAGAACGGGTTCGGTCTGAAGGACATGATCGGGAACGTGTGGGAGTGGTGCGCGGACTGGCACGGGGACTATCCC
>CAYYVD010000061.1:233-18663 GCA_964475045.1 uncultured Desulfobacterales bacterium
AGTTCGGTGACCGACCCGCCGGGCCCTTCGAGCGGCCGGAACCGTGTGATCCGCGGCGGCAGCTGGCTCTACTGCGCCAGGTACTGCCGGGCCGCGAATCGCGACAGGAACGATCCGGAGGGCAGGTACTACGACCTGGGCTTCCGGCTCGCCAGGACCCGTTAGCTTTTGGGTTTTAACCCTTTTACCTTTTTGTGGTCCACCCCGCGGGCCAGGCCCATGCGGGGTGGGCCCAGGATTTCTGTCAAGAATGGACCCAGGAGAGCCGGCCCAAGACGGAAGACGGTTGCGGGGTTCGGGCGCGAGCGCGGGCGCGCGTCCCGCCCGAAGGAAGCGGGACGCAGCGCCCGAGCGAGCGCCCAAGGCCCGGTGAAGCGCCGGTTTGGTAGGGCGGCATGTGAAATGCCGCCGGAAGAAGGTCTTGTGAAAGGACCCGCCTCATGGATTGGGACACCATCTTTCAGGCCCTGGAAAGAAACGCTGAGCGGGCCGAAAAGGAGCGGCTCCTGGCCCTGCTTCACCAAGAGGCGGCCGAGGGCCGGGCCGGGGACGAGGCCTTTCGGGAGCGGTTGAATCGGGCCTTTTCCGCGGCGCGGGAGCCGTGGCTCGCCGCGGCGATCAAGCGGCTCCAGAACCGCCTTCGAGGCCGGGCGGTGCTGGGCCGGGATCTCCTGCGCATGACCGCCCCGCCCGTGGGGGACGAGGAGCAGAAGCGGCTGTGGGAGGACCTTCACCGGCTCAAGTCCGCCCACGACCGGGTACAGGCCGAGCCGGAACCGTTCGAGGCGCGATACGACGTGCGCGAGCAGATCGGCGAGGGCGGCATGAGCACGGTCTTTCGAGCGGTTCGGGACTCGGACGGGACCGAGGTGGCGGTGAAGCTCCTTCGGGAGGCCTTCTTCGATCAACCCTCCATGCTGGAGCGGTTCCGGCGGGAGTGCCGATTGAGCCTCTCCTTTGACCACCCGCGGGTGGTGCGGGTGCTGGAGGCTGGGGATGACGGCCGCACGGGGTTCATCGTCATGGAACACCTGCCTCTGGGCGGGCTGGACGCGAGGCTTCCGGATCCGGGGCTCACCCCCCGTGTGGCGCTCGCCGCCACCCGGCAGGCGGCCGAGGCCCTGGCCTATCTTCATGCAAAGGCCGTGGTGCACCGGGACGTGAAGCTGGGCAACCTGCTCGTGGCCCGGTGGGAGCCGGAGGACGGTCGGGAGCCGCTCGAGGTAAAGCTCACGGACTTCGGCCTGAGCAAGGCGCTTCCGGGGGACGGGCTCACCCGGGTGGGCACGCGCATGGGCTCGGAGTTCTACGCCGCGCCCGAGCAGCTCTCCGGCGCGGGCACGGTGGATGCCCGGGCGGACATCTACTCCCTGGGCGTGGTGCTGTACCGGTTGATCTCGAAGAAAGGCTTTCCCGAGGGCAGATACCCCCCGCTGACTGAGCTTTGCCCGGAGCTGCCGGCCCGGGTCGATCGGCTGTTGGAGCGCTGCCTGGAGCCGGACCCACAGAGGCGGAGCATTAAGGCTGTGGATGTGGTTGAGGAACTCCAAGGCGTCGAGAACGCGCTCGCAGTGGCATGAGGTTGAGAACAAACATGTGTGAACCGGTCATGGCATGCAGCTGGTGCTTGTATAGATGTTGTTGGCTTCGGGTATCTATTGCGTAGTTGACATTTTGCTACATGTGGCATAGATATGTATCGCTTTGGAATTGCTCAGTTCGTTTTCCTGAGGTTCTTCCGCGAGCAGTCAGCCCAGGTGAATTACAATGGCTCCCATCCCGGAATGGTTCTCCAAGGCAAACTTTGCTTCATCACCTGCTTCAAATCAACACCATCATCCAGCGGCCGGGGCTTCTCGGCTCATGGGGAGGGGACTCTCCTTGCCCCTGTCCTCCGGCCCGTTTTTGAGATGGGGGGCATGTGAACGCCAACTGGGGACAGAACCCTCGTGTGGAAGGTTTTGAGTGCGTCCGGGCGCTCGGCACCGGCGGCTTTGCAGCGACGTATCTCTTTTCGGACCTTCGCGGTGAGTACGGCGGGCAGGTCGCGATCAAGATCCCCCACGACAAGGAGCGAGAAGAGGCCTTGGTCTGCGGGGATATCCGCTCCCTTTCGGCCCTCCACGACGTTCCCTACATCGTCAAGATTCTGGATGTGAAACGAGCAGAGGATCGCTACATCCTCCTGATGGAGTACGTGGACGGCCCTTCACTGCGACATCTTCTCGGTCCGTTGAACGAGGGCAAGCCCCTGTCTATCTCCAAGGCGGTCTCCTATGCGCTCCATGTGGCCCAGGGACTGGCCTCGGCCCACGATAAGGGCTTTGTTCACCGGGATATCAAGCCGGAGAACATCATTGTGGACCAGAAAGAAGACGTCGCCAAGATCCTGGATTTCGGCATCGCCTCCCTGGTCAAGGACGAAGGCTACTTTATGACCAGCGACTCGCGGCACACCCCCTACTACACGCCGAGGGAGGTGGTCTTCGAGAAGAAGGGAGACGTGAGGGTCGATGTTTATTCCCTGGGCATGACGCTCTACGAGATGCTCACCGGGAAGCTACCTTTTTTCGAAGAGGGGGTCTCACCGCTGGTCCTGTTCGAGTACCTCAAGGAGATGAGGGAACCCGAATCCCCCAGAAAGCTCAACCCCCAGGTACCATGCTATCTGGAGGATGCGGTTCTCAAGGCCGTGGCTCCGGACAAGAACGCACGCTTCCATGACATGAAGGCCCTGATCCAGTCCCTGCTCCCTCCCAGAGAGATCAAGATGGCCGAAGACCACATGGCCGCAGGCAATGCGCAGCGAGCCGAAATCATCCTGCGCTCTCTGGCCAAGAAGCGACCCAGCGACACCCGCTGTCACGCAGCACTCGCCAGCCTTCTGAACCGCTGTCACAGGGCGTCCGAGGCCAGGGATTTGCTGGTGAAGGCGATTGAGCTGGATCCCGACGATCCCGAGATTCGTGTTCGGGCCTGTGTCACCCTGCTTCAGCTGGGAGAGAAAGAGGAGGCCCAGAGGCATCTTCGTCATGCGGAAAGCCTTTGCTGCGAGACTCGTTTGAAACGCCAGATACTGGCGCTTCGACATCGCGTTGTGGGAAGGAGGAAATAGGCCGTAGTTCCCCCAGAGAATCTCAGTCCTGTGAAGGAGGTTTCGAGATGAGAAGATCCATGGCCTTGGTGTTCGTTCTGGTTCTCGGTTTGGTATTGCTGCAAGCCTGCGCGTCCTCCTCTTCCCGCACCTCGAGCAGCCCCTCCAGCAGGAGGTCAGGGCCCTTTCAGGCGCAGTACGTGCCGGGTCTCGCCAAGCCGGAGGTGAGCATCGTGAACAAGGCGGATCGGGTCATCAACATCTCCCTGAAGGGAACAGAGTCACAGGATCTCTCCATATCGCCTGGAACCTCCGAGACGGTTTCCCTGCCTGCGGGGACCTACACTTACGAGGCCAAGGCCAGCAATGTCCTCCCTGCTTCGGGGGACCAGACGTTCGAGAAGAATCACCGATACACGTGGACCTTTTCCATTCGCTAGAAGACGTTCCCGAGCTCGGATGAACCCAGGGTAAGCTGAAGGCCGATTCGCGGGTGAGTCATGCATTCAGGGTCTCTTTTTGAGAGAGGGTCGCCCCGTATGCGGCGCACAAAGGGCCGTTTCCACCTGCTTCAGATGGTGATGCTGGTTGTCTGCGCAGCCTTGGTGGTACTTGGGGAAAGGGCGGCCTGTGCCACGGAATGGCCCGTGGGCGTCTTTCTCGAGGATCCGGGCACGTACACGGTCACGGGCTTCATCGGATCGGGGGAGTGGAAATGGGAGCCCGCCGAGAAGGCCTGGCGGGGGTTTTTCATCACCATCCGTGTGACCGGGGGCCTGAAAGCGACCTGGAAGAAGTTCGCCGAACGAGAATCCGACTCGCACTTCGAGGTTTCCCAAAGGACGAGGGGGCAAGCGTACTTCCCCGCCCTCGTCCTGTTGCACGACCGTTCGGCGTCGGAGAGACCCGGAGATCTGGTCTGGAAGCAGGTGGTGACAGTCAAGGAGCCTCCAGGGGCGTTCTTCCCCGTGACACCCAAGGATCTTTTGCTGGGGGGCAGAGAGGTCAAGGGGCTGGCATTCGATTCTGTGCGGGCACAGGGCCTCGAGGTGAACCTCCCTACCTTTCGGGTCTACCCGGACCGCCCGGTAGGGGAAGCCCGGAAAAAGGCCGCCACCATGGCGGCCGAGACGGCAGAGACGGTCGCAGAGAAACCCGAAGCCGGAACCCTGAACATGGAAAAGCCCAGGTTTTCCTCGGGCGATGACGCGACCGATCAGCAGGCCCAACCCCTATCGGGGAGCCCATATCCCGGCAATCCCCTTGGTCGGATGCTATTCTCCGTAGAACGCATCGATCGCTGGCTTGTGGACTGGCAAGAACGGCAGCCTTGGGGAGGCGTATTGGGGTCGGTTTATCGGGCCCCTGTAGGTCTCCTGATGTTCCTTCTGTTCGCGTGGCTCGGGTGGTTCAACCTTCGACCGCTGCTGAAAAAGACCCATGAGGATCCGCATGCTCTTTCGAAATCCGACCTGCCGGTGGCTGCAGAGGCGGCCCGGGCTCTTCTGAAGGTGTTCGAGAAGCATCTGCTCTTCTACGTGCTGGTGGCCTCGCTGCTGCTTTTCTACCTGGTCCAGGGGGCCGCTTCGGGAAAACCGCTCAATTTGATCGACTATGCGGCGTGCGGGGCACTCGGTGCCCTGCTCGGTATGTATCAGCCCTTTCGGGTCGTTTCCCTCTTCGGGATCGCCGTGTTCGGGGTTGCCTGGGGCCTGTCTTGGGGGCTGGGGGAGCTTGCCGGCCGGGAGCGTCCTTGGTCCTTTGATGTTGTGGCTTTGGGCGGCACACTGTCAGCGGCCGTGCTCTGGTGGAACGCAGGGCGAAGCAGGCAGAACCGGTTGTTTTCACAAGCAGGGTTGTGGGCCGCGAAAGTCCTCACGAGGCGCGGGGAGTGGGAAGAGGTAGACCGGCTCGTGTCCATGCTGGAGGGCTCGAAAAAGATCGATCCGGTGGAGGTCCTCTGGCTCAAGGCCAGGGCAGCCAAAGGAAAAGGGGACAAGAAGAAGGCCGTTTCGCTCCTCGAGTCCCACCCGCCGGACGTGGTTGCCGATCGATTGCTGTTTTCGTTGTATGCCGAGGACGGCGCTTTCCCGAACATCGAGGAAAGGGTCCGGAAGCACTCTCTTGATCAGGGGGTCGCCCTTCTCGAGGAACTCCCGCGAACCCGGGGGCGCGATCGGCTGCTCCTGAAGCTTTGGTCGGGTGCCGGCAAATGGAAACAGATCCAATCGTTCCTCGAAAGCCGCGACGCGGCTGAAAGCATTTCCCTCCTGGAAGGGCTGCCCCGGTCACCTGAGCGGGACGACCTGCTCATCGACCGCTACCACAGGAACCGCCAGCTGCAGAAAATCGTTTCCCTCCTGGCGGAGTATGACGAAAAGAAGGGGCGTGAGAAAATCCTGAAACGGCTCCCAAAGGGTGCGCAGCAGAAGCATGTGCTCGCCCTCTTCCTCTACAAGAAAGGCAACCTGAGAGCTCTCTTCGCACTGCTTTCGGCCATGGAGGTGGAGAAGTCGATCGAGCTGGCAAGGGAGTTGCCGGCGGGGAAGCCGCGTGATCTGCTCTTTGCCAGGCTTTGCATTCACCACAGGGTGTACAAGCCTCTGGCGGGCTATTTCCAGAAGAAGGCGGGCACCAAAGCGTCCACCCTGCTGAAGAGCTTCGAGCCGTCGTTGACGCGGGATCGATTTCTGGCCAGGTTCCTCGAGGAGGAAGGGGAGTACGGTAAGGTCCTGGGCCTCCTGGAGCCTCACCATGCGAAGGGGGCGCTCCTTTCATCAGATGACGTCAAGCGTTTGGCCCGGGCCTACGGCAAAAAAGGAAAACGTGCAGCGGAGCGGAAGGCCTGGGAAGACGTCCTCGCCAAGGAAGCGTTGGAAGACGAGGCGCTGACGGGTCTTTGTCGTGTCTCCCTCGAGATGGGTGAATCCAGCGCCCCTCTGAACAGACTCGAGGCAGGTCCTTTTCTGAAACTGGAGGGAGACACCCTGTGGGCGCTTGTTCAGTATCACCAACGGCTCGGGGATCCTGCGAAAGCCAGGGCCGCGGCAGAGGCTGCCGTGGACCTCTGGAAACACAAGAGAGCCGCGCTCTTCCTCGGCCCGCTCTGCGAGCGGGACGGTGCATACCAGCGAGCAGCGGAGGTCTATGCCGCGGCGGGGGATGCAGGTGGACTTCGCAGGGGGCTCTGCCTGGTCAGGGCTGGGGAATATCGCCAAGCCCTGAGCACGCTCGAGAAGGTGAGCCCAAGCGAGACCAACCGAAAGGGCTTCTATTACCACGTGGGTTATGCTCATTACCAGACAGGTTCGTCAGAGCGGGCGGCGGATGCCTTTTCTCGGGCCGATCCCGAACGGAGTGACCCTTTCCTCCAAAGGGACTGCGCCGTGGCCAACGGACTATGCGCGAAAAAGGCCATGGGAAGGGGAGACCTTTCCATGGCGGTTCGCCATTACGAGGAGGCGCTTTCGCGGCTGCCGGCCGGCTTTGAGGCTGAGCGGGCAAAGCTCGAGACGGGTCTATCCAAGTGCTTGTACGGGCTTGCCCTGGAAAGCCTCCTGAGGGAAAGCTCCCCGGCCGAGGAGACCGGCGGATTCATTGAAAAGGCGAGGAAGTACAGACAGGGGGCCTGGCAAGAGTTGGACATGCTGGAGGGCCTCCTGGAACTGAAACGGGGGAACCCGGCTCAGGCGCTCAAGCTGTTCATAGTGTTGAACAAGAGATATCCCGAAGCGCCTGCGTTGCCGTTTCACAAGGCCCTCAGTGCCGCTATGTTGGACGAACATCGCGCCTACGCCAAGAAAGTCATCGAATCCATTCTCTCCAACGGCAATGGGCCCGATTATGCCGCACGCGCTCGGCTGCTCCGAGGGAGCATCGAAATCAAAGAGGAGAAGTGGGAGAAAGCCGAGGCGACCTTGCGCTCCGCATCTCGAGGTGAACAGGGAGGACGATGAAAGAGCTCCAAGACAGGCTGAGGGACATGGCGCAGGAAATGCTAGCGTACTGTGCCTGCCGCCAGGGCCGGACCCAGGAGGCCTTTTCCCTGGCCGAGCGCCTTTACAAGAAAGAGGCCAGTGCCGATCGAATGATCCTTTTGGGACAAATCAGTCTCCGGATGGGAGACCGGGACAAGGCTGTCGACTATTTGGGAGAGCTGGTCGCGAGCGGCTGCGACCGCGAGGACCTTCAACGGCTGGGCGCTGATTGCCTCCTGGAGGCGGCGATCGCTCACTTCGAGGAGGAGGACCTCTCCAAGACCATCGACTGCATCCTCTCAGCCAGGTCCCTCGCCCCGAAAAACCCGTCCCTCGAGCACGTGCCCGAGATCAAACCTGAGGCAAAGCCCGTGGTCTTCTTTTTGTCCGGCGCCTACGACAGGGCACTCGAGCTATGGGAGGCGGCCTTCAAGAGCAACGGCCATTCCATCAAGACCCTTCATATGGCAGCCATCTCCAGCCTCTGTCTTCTCGATCAGAATGGGCCGGGAAGCGTGGAGAAGAAGGCCGCGCTCCTTGAAAAGTCGCATCGGTATTGGATCGCTTTGGGGCAGGCCGAAGACTACTGGAGGGCCCTTTATGATGAACGCCACAAGGTTTATGGGAACAGCCTCTCGTTCGAGGACTTCCAAGAGATCGCCTTGAGCGCCGGCCCCTCCCGTTGTGAAGGGTACCTCGACAAGTTTCGGAACGAGGTGGGGTCCGGTGCCAACCAACAGCCGGTCGAATTGGTCAGCAGCACCAAAGCACGGATGGATGTCGAGCGGCATTCAGCGGGTCTTCTTTCCTCGCTTCGAAAGAAAGGCACCTTCAACGGCCCTCCAGGGGGGCTGGGTCTTCTAGGTTGGGTCTGGGGGGGCTCCAGGCTGAATCAGGTCATGGAAAGAATGGGTGTCTCGTGCGTAGGTTCCGCGGAATGGCTGGTGAATGGACTCCATCGCATTGGCACGCGCAAAGCGTTTACGGCCTATCTCAACAAGGACTACCAAGCCTGTGTCGACGCGGTGGGGAATTCAAAGTCGGCGAGCCTTTGCAACGTCATGGGGCTTTCGGTGGTGGAACTGCTCAAATCCTGCCTGGCGGCCGGGGATTTTGAGTGCGGAGACAAGGTGGTGCGCTGTATTCCCAAGATCCCTGAGCGAAGAATCAAAGAGGAGGCCCTGGACTCGCTCAAGGAACTTTTGGACGTCCGTCTCAGGACGCTGATGAAGCAGGGACTGGAGGACGAAGCAGCCGAATCGCTCGAGCGCATCATGGGTCTCGTTGAGAAGGAGCCCGAGGAGGTGAAGGCGCGGTTGCGCGAGAATCGCGAGGCGTTGGCCGGCCTGCTCCTCAAGAAGGCGGAGCGAAAATATGATGCCGGCGAAATGGAAGAGTGGCTCCAATGCTATGACAAGGCCTTGAGTTTCTCAGCGGACAAGGCGATTTGCGAACACGAATTCAGCAAGATCGTGCGGTATCACCTATGGCAGCTATTCAAGGAACAGAAGATCGATGAGGCAGTTGGCTTGCTGGAAGACCTGATCGACAGATATCCCCATTCGACTTTCTTGAAATCCCGGAGGTTCTTTTTCCTGGGCCTCGATCGCAGGGAGAAGTTGCACAATATCGACCAGGAAGTGGTGGAGCTTTTCGAAAAGGCCTACAACATGGATCCGGATTCAGAGGAAATCCAAGGCATATATTCGAATGGGTTGTCAAACCGAGCCGTGGAAATTGCCAATACCGCGATTTCGAGAGCTTCCGTCAGCGGTGCCGACAGCTCCACGCTTGCACGAGCAAAAACAGCGGAAAGCATGCTTCTTAAGGCCCTTAGAATAGATCCTAACAATGATCATGCAAAGACCAACTTGGTTTCCATCCAGAGTGTGCTCATGAAGATCAGCTGAGATCATGGTCCCTTTTTTTTCGCGTGTATCTAAAGGAAATGGAAATGAAAAAGAGGCATACAGCTGTGATTGGTCTACAAGAAAACGCCTACCGTGTGCTTGACGTTCCATTTGACGCTGAACGGGCGCAGATCAATCTGGCCATGCGGGAGGTCGTGCGGGCGGCCGGGAAAAATGTCCGTGGCAGGGGCCGGCAGGCCACCATGGCGAACATTGCCCAGAGAAGGCTTTCGGATGCAAAACAACGTGCGAGGGAAGATGTGCTGTGCTGTGAGGTCCGTCTTCCCAATTTGGACCTCTCTGTGCTCCGGGAACGCCTGGGTTCCGTCAGTGAGGATCTTCACTTGCCGATCCTGAAAGACCCGGCGCTCCTCTCCGACCTGTATTTTCCGGAGAATCTGGGTATCGACATGGGGGTAGAAGAGGACGAGGTCCCTTATCGAGAGGCGTACTTCTTTGAGGCGAGCCAACTTGCAAATCAGATAGACAAAGAGGATTGATATTTTTCAATCCTCACTTTTAGGAGCATGCCATGCGCACTTCCGCCGAGCAGCTTACAGAATCGACCTCATTCAGCGCACTTTGTTCGCGCTGGAAAGAGGACTACGTCGAGAAGTTGAAAGAGATACAGAAGCTTCGCGTGGAGCTGCGACGGCAGCAAGGGGATTTCGATGAAGGAGTGCGTCATTTTCTTCTTGGGCTTCTGGAGGTCTTGGATAGCTATCAAAGTACCATTGAAACCATTGACGAAGCCCTTGACCCAGAGGACAGAAAGGCGAAAAAGGTGTTGGCGAACTTCCGGGTCCTTCGGAAGCAACTGCTCGGGAAGCTCCAGCGCTTTGGTGTCAGCCCCATTGAGGCGGAGAACACGGAGTTTGTTGCCGGCCTTCACAAGGCCGTAGGTGTTCAGCACGATGCAGATACAGAGGAAGGATCTGTGATTCGTGTAACCAAGCAAGGTTATTTTTGGAAAAATCAGATTCTCAGGTCGGCTGAAGTCATCGTATGCTCAACGGAAGACGGTTTGGTAAACGACTAGGCTGTGAGGAGAGGAGAGTTTCATGGGAAAGAGCATTGGCATCGATCTGGGCACCACGAATTCGGTCATGTGCCTGATGACCACAGAGCCTGAAATCCTGCGCAATCGTGAAAACGACAATTTGACGCCATCCGTGGTTGCGCTTCGACGATCCAAGAAGACCGGGGATTCGATCATCGTTGGAAAGAACGCGTACAGGGCGGCAACGGCTTCGGGCAAGAACTTTCTCTACTCGGTGAAACGATTGATGGGAAGGGGTTACGACGATCCGGAGGTGCAGCGGGTTGCTCGTTCCGTGGGTTACGAGATTGTGCCTGCGCCCGAAGGCAAGGAGGGGTTCGTACACATCAGGTTGGGGGACCAGCTGTACACACCCACGGATATCTCTGCCATGATCCTACGGAAACTGAAAGAAGACGCCGAGTTCTTGCTGAAAGAGCCGGTGGACTCCGCCGTGATCACGGTGCCGGCCTACTTTTCCGAACGCCAGAAGTACGCCACGCGGGAGGCCGGTCTCAAGGCCGGTCTCAAGGTGAAGAAGGTGATCGATGAACCTTCTGCAGCGGCTATCGCATATGGCATCGCTCAGAAGGATGACCAGGATCGGATGGTTTTGGTGTTCGATCTAGGAGGAGGCACCTTTGACGTATCTATCTTGCTCATGATTGGCGGGCTTTTTCAACAGATGGACAATGAAGGGGACATGTGGTTGGGAGGGGATGATTTTGATCAATTGATTCTCAATCAGGTCATACATCAGGTGGAAGATGAGAATGGGATTTCGGAAATAAGTTCTAATCCAGGGTTTCTATCTGAAATCAAAGTACCTGCAAGAGAAGCCAAAGAGGTCCTTTCTTCGCAGCAATCAACAGATATCACAATGACATTAACATCGGTAAAAGATGAAGATGGAATGCCGATCAACATCGAGTATGAGATCACTCGATCCGAGTTTGATAGAATGCTAAGCCCGTTCGTCGAAAAAGCCATGGGGTTTGTCAAGAAAGCACTGGATGAGGCAGGCTTGACCAAGGAAGAGATTGATGTGGTACTGCTGGTGGGTGGATCGTCCAGCATCCCGAAATTTCAAGAAGCTGTCGAAGGTTTTTTCGGCAGTGAAAAGGTCTTGAAGACCATCGATCCCATGACGTGTGTGGCCATGGGCGCTGCAGTGTTGGCAAAAAGCTTGAGCTACGTCTGGTGCCCGGATTGCCAGCATGAGAATCCCATGGAAAATGACCAATGCGAGAAATGCGGGGCAGATCTCGCTTTCAGAAGGGATGAACCAAGAGAGGTCGAAAGCACAGCTCGAACCCCGAAGCCCTATGGCATCGAGCTTGAAGGGGGCGTTTATGAAGAAATCATCCCCAAGAACGAGATTTATCCCTTGTCTGAGCCCTATCGGAAAGAGTTCAAGACAACCATGCCTGATCAGAGACTGATCAAAATTCCTGTTTATGAGGGATCTTCCGATACCGCTTCCGAGAACGAGTGGATGGGCAATATCTGGTTCAATGATTTGCCACCTGGGCTCCCCATGGGGACACCCATTGAAGTGTCTATGCATTTGGATCAAGACATGGTTTTTACCATTGGGCTTCATATCCCAGGCATGGAGTGGAACAAGGAAGTTCTTCTTGAACATGGTGATCGCTGGCAGAACAGTTTGCAAAACAGTGCCATGGAGTCGTATGTACAAATCAAAAAGGAAGGCCATCCTGATCAAAAACAGCAAGGGGATGCGATTGTACAAGACATCGTGCGATCTATCGAGGCTGGTGATCAGGCGGCTGCAGAGCAAAGCTTGAACCAGCTGCAGCAGCTTGCCAATGGCAAGGAAGGCAACGAGGAAAAACCTGGGAGCGTATCCTGGCGCGTCCCGCTCGAAAACGTCATGGAGTGGGGGCAGTCCACACTGGATCAAGTTCGCCCGATTCTGCCGAGTGACGACGAGCGCATTTTGGCCTTCGAGGCCTGGGTGGAAGAAGCCCACGCGACCTTGGAAGCGGATGATGCCGTCAAGGGAGAGCAACTGTTCGAACCGGGGCGGGACAAGCTTTTTGAGATGCCTCTGGTCGGAGAACTGGTTTTTTCTGTGCTCATCAGTGACTCCAGGCTCAATCCGCATCTCAGGACCCGACTCGACCAGGCGCGGGAAGGGGTGTTCAGCAGCATTCGTCGCCGTTCTGGGTCGGAGATCGAAGCGGCGCTCGAGGCGTTCTACCATGTGATGAAAGAGGCCAGAAAGGACTTGGGGAAGGGGGAGCAACCCAAAATGGATATCAAGCTGCTCCTCGGCAAGAAGTAGGGGGGATTCATGGAGCCCAGTATGGCACGGGGAAGGATGGGTGTGGGTCTGGAACTCTCCGCGTCCAGGCTTCGGCTGGCCTGCGGCGGCGCCCAGGAAGGGGCGGCGGAGTTGGTCCGTATCGGGCTGCCGGTATTCTACACCTACGGGGAAGGAAAGGAGGTTCTGCCCGGGGGTATGGCGGAGTGGCTGTCTGAGAGAAAGCTGGAGTTCCATTCGTTCTATGGTTTCCTCGATCAGGTTTCTACCACTGCTGTCATGGGCGAGGCTCTGAACCTGGCTTTGGATACCGGCGAGAAGGCCCTGGGCGAGGGCATTAAAACCGTGTGCACGGCCGTATCCCCATCCCTTTCCCAGAACCAGCGGGCGACCTTGCGTGGGTTCCTCGAGGGAAAAGGGGTGGCTGCTCAGCTCTTGAACGAGGACCAGGCCGTGCTCAAGGCTTGTCCAGACCTGCGCCGAGCCGAGAGCCTTCTCATTTTCAATCTCCATGGAAAGAACTCGGAGATCTTGTGGTACCGGAGCGAGGGCAGGACGCTGAAGCTGAACACGCTGGAGGTGTTTGATGAGTGCGGAACGGACGTTCTCGATTTCAGGCTTCTGAGCGCTGCGGCGGACGGAATCGGTGTGCGCCAATTCCGAATGAATGTGATCCCCACCATGCTTTCCTGGGCCCGTAGCACCCGAATGGGCTGGAGAAAAGGATCGACCTTTGTCATCGAACCCATGGCACGACTCGGGGGAGTCAAGGGAGAGCTCAGTGCCGAGCGCACCGAAAGTATCTATGAGAAGACATTCGGGGCTTTGTTCGAAAAGGCGGGGACCATTGTACCCCTGGACAGTCCGGACCCCCTGGTTGCTGTTGTCTGCAACGGCGAACTGGACCCCTACCTTTCATCCCGTTTCGAGCACTTGATGGGCTGGGAGGTCAGGAGTATCGATCGCAAAATGATATTGAATGGCGCAGCCATTACGGCACACGAGGCCTCCGGTAGCCCCGAGATCCCTGACTTCAACACCGAAGCGACGCCGATTGAGCTCAGGCACCCCATCGAGAAGCGCTTCGCCGGCCCGCAGTCGCAGGACCAGCTGCATTTGAATCGGACCTCGAGCAGAGGCTCGGAGATCCAGGGTTTGTCCAACAAGACCGTGGCGGAAGGTGTCAAGAGGCAACTCGCTGCCCTGCTGACGGCTCTCGATGCCCTGCCCCACGAAACCCTAGGGGCCCTGGTCCCGGTGATCCAGCAGACAGCCGCCTCGTTTCAGGTTGAGGTCGTAGGGCTCTGGGCACGGAAGCTCATCGAAATCCAACGGTATGAGGATGCACTGGGGGTCTACAAAAAATATTGGGACCCGAACTCGAACATGAATGCTCTATCCGCGCCTGCTGCAGATCTTTGCATGAAACAGCTTCGCCACGCCAAACGCAGGGGCGACTTGCGAAAAGCGGACGAGTGGGGATATCGAGGGGTCTACTTTGACAGGAAGAATCGCGAACTCAGGGAGCATGCCGTGAATCACTGCATTTGCGGCGCCAGGCAGGCGGTCAGTATGAACAAACCCGACTTGGTGAGAGAGTGGTGCTATTCAGGTCAGGAGATCGAACCGAAAAATGTGGTGATCAAGGACCTCTTGAACACCTATAGTCGCTGAGCTTTTTGGAACCAGGTTGGACAAGCGGGAGGATGCCTGTGGGAGCATGTCCGGTTTGCAACGCCTCATTGAGCGAACGTGCTGTCACCTGCACGGTCTGTGATTCGGATCTCCGCGTCGTACGCGAGATGGACGAAATGCCTCGGAAGATGGAGACGGCGGCACTCAAGGCCGAGGAAGAAGGGGATCTGGCCACAGCCCTGCTGTACTACGGTCTGGCTCTCGAGGCGGACCCGGAAAACCCGGCCTTGTTGAAAGGCAAGGCGCGCGCGCTGGAAGCATCCGGCCGGACAGAGGAAGCCCTGGTGGAGTGGCGCAGCGCGGTCGAAAGAGACCCGGAAGACCTGGCAGCTTTGGAGCGGTTGGGTCGTCTGGAGGTGATGAGAAAAAGGAACAAGGGCAGAAAGACAGCGCCGCTGGCGGTCCTCGCCATGATATTGGCGCTCGCTACCGGCTGGTTCGCACATGACCGAATGGCGGGACAACCATCCAGGCGCGGAGAAGCGTCCCCTCCGGTTGTGCTCGCGGAGGCCGAACCCTCCAGGGTTCTCACGACGCCTTTGGCCCTCGAAGGTCCTGCTGTTCCCGAGCCGGTGGACGGGATTGACGGCGCCGACCCCGCTCCGCCATCCCCTGGAGCGGCGGTTGGCGAAGAGACCCTGGAATCGCAGGGTTCTGACGTGAGCGAGGATCCCGGGAGAGAGCCGAATGCTCCGAATGAAGACGTTTCCGCCGAGGAAACCAAATCCGAGGAAGGGGCAGGAGACAGTGTTCCCGTCGAGGAGGTGAAAACGCTTTCCAGAAGCCTGCCTGAAGGGATTTACGCGAACGGACGGTCCGGCGGAATCGTGCTCTCAGGTTTGGTGCGGTACCCTTGGGAGAAACATGCGCTCGAAGCGCAGGTCCTAAAGATTTGCGATTCGGTGGTTGACCTCACGCGAGTGGTCGTGCGGCACCCCACTGCATTTGTGTATCAGGTGCGAAGAGGGGACACCCTCTGCTCCCTCGCCTGGCGGTTCCTGGGTAACGCCGGCGGGTGGAGCTGCATCTACCGGACCAATCAAGCCGTCATTCGGGACCCGGACAGGCTTTCTGTGGGTGAGAAACTCGTGATCGTACCCGGCAAGTCGGCGTGTTCCGGATGAGGGTTGGAAATGATGGACGTTGATGGCGAACAAACCATGCATCCAAGAAGAGAAGGGACCCAGGGCGGAACCCTGTGTATGCACCCGTCACGGAGCCGCGGCTTTGTGGATCCATGGCTCCTCGTGGGGGTCTGTATCCTCGCCTATGTCTGCACCCAGTTGGCTCTTCCCCACTTGAAGAGCTATTTCGCTGGGCAGGATGCCGAGGCCTTCGCCGCTGCCGAGCAGACGAACTCGATTCGGGCATATCGCAGCTACCTCAATGGATACCCGAATGGGATCGGTGCACAAAGGGCGATTGCCGCCCTGGAGTCTCTGGCGTTCGCGGAGGCCACGGACAGTCACACCATCGATGCGTACAGAGAGTATCTACATAACTTCCCCTCTGGAGCACACGCCGAAATGGCGATTGCCGCCCTGGAGTCTCTGGCATTCGCCGGGGCCCTGGATAAGCACACCGTTGATGCATTCAGAGAGTATCTACGTGACTTTCCTTCTGGAGAACACGCCGAAATGGCTGAAGCGGCCATCGAAGACCTCTCTTTCGAGGGTGCAAGGCAGGAGAACTCAATCAAGGCATACGAATCATTTATCGCCGAGCATCCGAGGAGCCGGTACCGTCGAAAAGCAAAAGATTTGCTGGAGACCGCACACTTTGACCAAGTCAGGTCGAAAGGGACCATCCAGGCGGTGAACCGGTACCTGGAAGCGTATCCACGGGGAAGACATGCGCCGGCAGCCAAAGAACTGCTTGGGGACTACGCTTTGCGGGACGCCTTGCAGGCTTCGAGGGAAAAGTGGGCCGACGAAACCGCGCGGCGGCTGTCATTGCTGAAGAAGTACAGGCCAAGAGCTATTCACGATTTCTATCGGGAGTGTCGACATCCCCCGATTTACGTATCCAATGACTCAGGCATCGAGGGCCTCCTCGAGAAGGCCGGGTTTCTACCCGTGAAAAAGAAACCCGGGTTTGCTGTTTACGAGTGCCTTTCCAGCACGCGGACTGAGCAGGGAAGGCGTTCGAGTTACTCGAGTTTCGGGGTGGGTTCCGGAAGCGAGTACCGGCACGGTGTCAAAGCTTGGGCCAAGATGACCATAAAGGACTTCAATGGTCGGGACGTGTTCACATTGAGCGGTTATCACATGGAGGAGGCACCTTCGAGCCTTACTGTCTGGACCCGTAATGGTGTCCCGGTGAGTTCATCTCCGAGCCAGGGTGACATCCGATCCGATGCCGTTAGCAAGGCCAGGGCCTCGATGGAGAGAGACCTGAAAAGGGCTTTGAAGAGGCATTTCCCAGGGATCCAACCGTAAAGTCAGGGTGACCCGGACATGGCAACTCGGAAGCCCACCAGAAAACTGGAATCTCCCGGCCGGTCCCCGTATCGGTTGGCACAGCGAAGATACCGGGAGTCGTTGAACCAGCTTCCGCCTCGCAGGATCCGCTCCGTCCCCGACTCGGGCCCGCGGGGATCGGTGGCGTACCCATCCGGGTAGGGCCCCTTCCAGTCTGCACACCACTCCCAGACATTGCCCAGCATATCGTAAACGCCCCATGGATTGGGCGCCTTCCCTCCGACAGGATGAGTACTCTGGTCGGCGTTGCTGTCAAACCAGGCGAACCGATCGAGATCCTGTTCGTTTTCCCCGAAAAAGTATGCGGTTTCGGCACCCGCTCGGCAAGCATACTCCCACTCCGCCTCGGTGGGCAGTCTGTATCGGTTTGTGCCTTCCTGTCGGTTCAGCCTTTCTAGAAACCCCTGTACCTCTTGCCAACACACCTGTTCCACAGGCCGGGCTGCGCCTCCATTTTTGAAGTAAGAGGGGTTGCTTCCCATCACGGATTTCCACTGGCCCTGGGTGACTGGTGTGGTCTGGAGGTAGAATCCGCAAGTCAATGTGACTTGATGGGGCGTCTCGTCCCGGTCCCTTCCACTTTCGTTCTTAGGGCTTCCCATGACGAACTTGCCCGGAGCGACATAGATGAATTCCATGCCGAGGCTGTTCACACATGTGGAGGCTTCTGCTTGCAGTGCCCCTTGAGACCGCCCGGGATCGTTGTCGAGCTTCCGGGCTTTTGGTGCGGGGCCGCTGTGATCCTGCAGTGCACGAGCAAAGGCCTCCTTCATCTCCTTTGCCGTCTGAAATCGGTCTTCCGGGCGGAGGGCCAGCGCTCGGCGGAGCACAGAATCAAGCTCCTCGGGGAGATCGGCGCGGATCTCTCCCGGCATGGGAAAAACCCCCATGGGAATGTGCCCAGTCAGCATTTCATAGCTCAGGACGCCCACGGAAAACAGGTCACTGCGTGCGTCCGTCGCCTCGCCATTGAGCTGCTCCATGGGCATGTAGTAAGCGGTTCCCATGGCATTGGCCGTTCGGTTCAGTTGGGTGCAACTCATGGCCCGTGCGATTCCAAAATCCAAAATTTTGATTTTTACATCGGGAAATTGACCCAGGACCATGATGTTCTCAGGCTTGATGTCGCGGTGGACGGTTTTCTGATGGGCAAAGGTCAGCGCATCGAGGAGCGGATTGACCACGTTCAGACATTCCCGGATGGAAAACGGGACCCCCTGTTTCTTGCGTTTTCCGATTGCGTGTCTGAGACTGAGACCCGGGACATACTCCATGGTGAAAAAACGATGATCACCCCAGCGCTGATAGTGATACACCTGAATAATATCCGGGTGAGGAAGCTCCTGACAGATGAGTACTTCTTCCTCGAAAAGGTTCCCCACGTTTGCGTCTCCGGACAAGTGCGGGAAAAGGACCTTGAGTGCTTCTTCTCGTTCCCGAAGATGGGTGTTTCTCACCAGGTAGACCATGCCCATGCCGCCTCGCCCCAGCGCCCGCACCACCTTGTACTGCCCAGCGATCAGTTCGCCGGGACTCCAGACCATTCCTTGTGTGCCCGCGTACTCTGTCTTGAGGCCATAGTCAGTGGAAGAAAGCTCGGCTCCGCAGAGAGGACAGGATTCAGCCGCATCAGGATTTCGGTTGCCGCAAACAGGGCAGGTGATCATAGAAGGCACCCTCGGGCAAAATGCCCCCTTTCTGAGTGCTGTCTTGCAGCGGGAAGGGATATATGCCCTTGAACGAATCGGTGAAACATTCTAGCAATCCGAGCAGGGAATGCAACCTTAGAGAGGCACATGGAAGTTCGGTTCTTGCTGTGAATCTTGTTCAGCCTGCCTCTAGGGGGGCTGCTGATCGGAAAATCCTCGCGGTCTCATGTTTTTGCACCAAAGGTTGCTACCTCCGGTCAAAAATGGACCCACTTTGGGTGTTCAGGTGGACCCACCTA
>CAYYVD010000062.1:0-18611 GCA_964475045.1 uncultured Desulfobacterales bacterium
ACCACCAGAGCACGGTTCAAGGAGGGCCGAATCTCGGAGGCAAACCGGGTGAAGTCCTTCACGTCGCGCTGAAGAATGCCTTCGGATCGATGCGGGCATAATCATGAACGACCATTTGGATATCATCATCGACGGTGATTTCAAAGTGTTTCTCGAATCCGATGCGGTATCATGACGGGGTAGAGTAGCACGAAACCCGGCCGTTTCATTGCCCAGTCGACGAGGACCGTTCTCTTGGCGAGCCCCGGGGTTGGTTCCTGCGGCCATGCCGGTTGGACGCCGAGCGGCATACCCGGCGCCCGGCCTGCAGCAAAGGAGGCCCTTGAGGAACCGTTCGAGCAGCGTGCGCCTGTGGCCTTGCGTCCTGGTCGCCCTGTGTGTTTCCGCCTGCACCATGCGGACCCTGGGGACGTTGGAGGACCTCGCGTCCCTGCCCCAGGACGCCGGGTACTACCGGAGCGGGCCGGAAGAGGTCCTGATCGAGCCGGAGCGTCAGTCCCGGCTGACTCGAAGCGCTCTGGCCCGGTTCTACGAGCCGTGGGACCGGACAACCCCCCGGCACGCGGCCGAGGAGGTATTCCGGGGGCTCGAACGATACCGAACCCGGAGGGCTTACGGCGAGAACAACCTGCCCCTGTCTTCGGGCTGGCTGGAGGCCATGCGGCGGCAGTCCCGTGTGTCCGCCTACCCAGGGGCCCATGTCCCGGCGATCACCGTGGTGCACGCCTCCATGCGTGTCCTGCCGACCCACAAGCCGGTCTTTCACGATCCTCCGAGGACGGTAGGAGGCTTTCCCCTGGATCGCATGCAGAACACCCTGGTGCCGGCGGGAACGCCTCTGTTGATCACCCACTGGAGCCTCGACGGGCAGTGGGCCCTTTGCGAGACCGAGTGGGCCGCGGGCTGGATTCGATGGCGCGATGTCGCCCGTGTGGACCGGGCGTTCATGGCCTCCTACCGGTCGGCGCCCCTGGCCGGGTTTCTGGAGGACCACGTCCCCGTCCTGAGCCGGTGCGGGCGGTTTCTTCTGGCCGGCCGGGTGGGCATGGCCCTCCCCCTGGCCGGTGACGCGGACAAGGGCGGGCAACGAATCGTCCGTGTCCCGGTCAGAGACCCCATGGGACAGGCCGGGCTCGTGGACGGGGTGGTAAACGAGACGGCCTGCAGGGCATGGCCGTTTCCCGCGACCACCTCGGTGTTCGTCCGGGTCCTGAACGCCCTGCTGGGACAGCGCTATGGCTGGGGCGGAGTCTATGAGAACCGGGATTGCTCGGCCCTGATGCGGGACGTGTTCGCCGGGTTCGGCGTGTTTCTTCCCAGGAACTCGAAGGACCAGGGCCGTGAAGGGCGTGTCGTGCCCCTGGAGGGAATGAAAACCCATGAAAAAGAGAGGACGATCCTGACCCGGGGAAAATCCTTCCTCACCCTGCTGTACATGCCCGGGCACGTGATGCTCTATCTGGGACAAGACCCCGTTTCCGGCAGGGCCGTGGCCTTTCACGCCATGTGGGGGCTGAGGACGGTGCGGCTCTTTCACCGGGATCCCGGCCGCTGGGTGATCGGAAGGACCGTGATCACCTCTCTCGAGCCGGGCAAGGAGGGATTCCCGCCCGTCCCTTCGAGCGGGCTGATCCTGGAGCAGCTGACCGCCATGGCCCTGCTCGACTGAGGGACGGTCGGTGTGGCGGGGAAGCCGTCTCGGTCCTCCTGAAGCTCGGGGATGCTGGCGTAGGGATCCAGGACCTCGGGGTTGCGCAAGGCGTCGCGGTTCAGATGGCCCTGCCTTCGACCGCCCTTTTTACCGCGCGCTCCACCTTCTTCCTGTTCAGCGTGTACGGGACCTCCGCCAGGGGAGGACCTTGGCCGGGACGTGACGGGGGGAGGTGATCTCCCGAATCCGCTTCTCGAGCCGGGCTGCGAGTTCGTCCGAGAAGGCCACGCCCTCGGCGATCTGCAGGAAGAGCACCACCTGCACGTCCCCTTCCACTTCTGGCCGATCACCAGGCTGTCCGCGATCTCGTCCACGGTCTCCCCTGGGGGTAGATGTCCACCGAACCGAAGCGATGCCCGAATCCCCTCGGGTCACCAGGGCCGTTTTGTTTTCGAGCTTCAAGAGATTCCCCTTCGTGTACAAGGGTTCAGGAGAGCAGCCAGGACCCGGCGACGCAGCTTGTGCCGGGGGGGTGTCGACCGGGCACCCGGTCGTTGGAACCGGATCATCCAAGCCCTTTACTGCTCGAACAGGATCCCGTGAACGAAGAATGAAATTGCACTCAATGGAAAAGGATTCCGAGCACAATCCGAAAATGCAAACAATATAGAGGCTAACATACTGAAAGGACGGTTAAAATATGACCAAGTTTTCTCGGAACGGGGAGCGCTGTCTGAAGAAATGGCCGGTTCGGACCGCAGTGACTCCCTTCGCAGCAAATGTCGTCAAAACAGGAAACCTAAGTATAAGAGACTGAAATTACTTGAATTATATGCGGAAAGCGCGGGAGGTGGTGGTTTTTGTTCTTGACAAGGGATGGGAAGTAATGTTTCACTGACCGTGAATATTGAGTGCCATTCAAAACTGACTGCGGTGCTAAAATATAGCCTTTATTAAGCTCTAGTATACTATTATTTACCCACCTTCGGCTCCGCTTTGAGAGTAGAAAGCAAGAAGGCTCTCTGATGTCCATGGATGAAAGCGGGGTTCAGGCGATACAAGCCGCATTTGAAAGAAGCCGGGTTGCGGGACGAATCCAAGGAGCAATTATCCTCAGAAGTAAAATATAGTTGTAATTAAATTGAATGTATATTGCCCTTGAATTAAAATTCTTAATTTAATTAGACTGTTTACAAAGAAAAATATTCAAGTTTGAAGGGAGAAACCCAATCATATGCTCCTTTTATGAGAGTATCCTAAGATTAAATATATTGTTCAATAAAACTTAGGCTCATAAGTTTCTTTCATTGTGTAGAACATGTTTTAAATGCATTGCGACTTTTTAAGAGACCAATGATTTTGAATATTATTAAAAATGGGGCAAAGTAGTATGGGCTGTCTTCTTGATATTAGGCAACTATCAGTTAGTTTTGGTGGTCTTATGGCCCTATTAAATGTTGATTTACAAGTAAAAGAGGGGATTATCTACGGACTCATCGGACCGAACGGAGCTGGCAAATCTACCCTTCTGAATGCCATTGCGGGCCTTTACAAGCCGAAAACCGGGGCCATATACTTGAGTGATCATCTTATCAACGGCTTGAAACCACATCGAATCGCCCATTTGGGAGTCGCTCGAACATTCCAAACCTTAGGAATCTTTCCGCAGATGACCGTTTTGGAGAACCTTCTGATCGGATTGCATGGAAGGATCGAAGGAAATGTCTTCTCCGGCTCTTTCAGAACCCCAAAGGTCAGAAGATCGGAGGAAATGGCAAGTCAGGAAGCCTTGGATATGCTCTCTTACCTTGGGTTGGCGGACGTTGTTGAGAGGAAGGCTGTCGATATTCCTTTCGGGCACGCAAAACTCCTGGAACTTGGGCGGGCGCTTCTTGCCAAGCCGAAGCTTCTTCTCCTTGACGAGCCTAGTTCCGGGTTAAGTTTTGAAGAAACGAGTATCGTTGAGCGCTTGATCCGGCAAGTTTTTTCAGAGAAGAGACTTACGGCTCTGATTATTGAGCACAATATTCCCTTTATTCAAGCTGTTGCAGATAAGTTGGGGGTTCTCAACTTCGGGTCGAAAATCGCAGAAGGGGAACCAAAAGACGTTCTCTCAAATCCTCAAGTTGTTGAAGCATATCTCGGGAAAAAAGATGACATTGCTTAAAATCACTGATTTAGAAGTCTATTATGGCCACAGCCAAGCACTGTTTGGTGTCAGTATAGAAGTAGATAAAGGCCAAATAGTCGTCTTGTTGGGAGCAAATGGCGCTGGAAAAAGTACATGTTTGCGTACCATATCAGGCCTTTTAAAGCCAAAAAAAGGATATATTGAATATAATGGACGCGACATTAATCGTTTTAAAACTCATGAGATTGTCAAGCTAGGAATTGCGCAAGCCCCTGAAGGTCGAGAGCTTTTTACTAATATGTCTGTTTATGACAATCTTAGAGCTGGGCAATACAAGCGAAAAGATTCAAAAGAAATGCAAAATGATTGGGATCAGGTTATCGAATGGTTTCCGATACTCGGCAAGCGCTTATCTCAACTTGCAGGGACCCTAAGCGGTGGCGAACAACAAATGCTCGCCATCAGTCGTGCTTTCTTAACCCACTCGAGACTTCTGTTGCTAGATGAGCCTTCCCTTGGATTATCTCCTATACTTGCAAAAAGCATTTTCAGTTCAATTGGGAGAATGAATAAAGAGACCGGACTGACCATACTATTGGCAGAGCAAAATGTTGTACTGGCCTTGTCTATCGCAAACAAAGGGTATGTCCTGCAGCTGGGACGGGTCGCCTTTGAAGGCGCGAGTAGTATTTTGCTCGATGACAGGTCAGTGCTCGGGCACTATATTGGGGTTTTTTAGAGGATAGCCATGCTTATTCAGTCCTTTGTTGGTGGAATTGCTGTGGGAAGTGTATATGCTTTGATCGCACTTGCCCTCGCTCTGATTTACAAGGGTGCCCAGCTTTTGAATTTGGCCCAAGGTGATCTAGTGACCATTGCCGCTTACTTCAGTCTTGCACTTATCACTCAGCTTAACCTCCCCTATCTTTCAGCGATTATTCCAGCTATTGTATTCGCTGGGATTTTTGCATTTATTGTAGAGAGAATCGTTATTCGCCCCCTAATTGGCTTGGAGGAATGGCCAATTTTACTTGCTACATGGGGGGTTAGCATTATCATTCGCGGGCTTATCGGTCTGATCTGGGGGCACGCTCCCAGATCTCTTCCATCCCCTTTTACTGAGCAGCATATACGATGGGGAACCTATGCAATGTCTGGTCAGGAGTTGGTGATTGTACTCTCTTCTGTATTTATGCTTTTCATATTTTATATGTTTATTAATAAAAGTAAAGCCGGACTTTCGATGAAAATTGTTGCCGATAATCATTTAGGCGCCGCTTTATGTGGCGTTAATGTTAGCAAAATAAACGGGCTTACCTGGATAATAAGCGGAATGGTTTCAGCGATTGCTGGTGTTATGGTTGCACCTATATACTTTTTAAAAGTTGATATGGGCTTTGAGCTTCTTTTAGCTGCCTTTTCAGCTGCAGTTTTGGGGGGTTTTGGTAGTATTCGTGGTGCTATCATTGGTGGATATTCTCTTGGAATTATCCAAACAATTACCGGTGGCTTTATGCCTGCAGCTGTCAAGAGTTCTATTCCTTTCGTTCTTTTGATTTTGGTTCTCGTGGTAAGGCCAAGAGGCCTATTTGGGAAAGAGATAGTAGAAAAGAAATGAATACCAAACGCCGAAAAATGTATTTTCTTTATGCTGCAGTTGTCTTGGGCCTGTTAATCGTTCCGTGGTTTACAGGGAATTACCTCACCTACCTCATAAATCTTTCCGGTATCTATACCATTTCGATCCTTGGACTAAACCTCCTCATGGGAAGAGGGGGACAAGTCTTTTTTGGTGGCGTTGCAATGATGGCAATTGGTGCCTATGTCTCGGCTTTATTGGCAAAGCATTTTGGTATTCCTTTTTATTTATCGATCCCATTGTCAGGAATTATTACGAGTATCCTTGGTCTTTCGATCATTTTTCCTGCATTGAGAGTAAAAGGATTATACTTGGCTATGGTCAGCATCGGTTTTCATGTGATTACGGATCAGGTCTTGGCAGGTTGGGATACACTGACCGGGGGACGGGTGGGCATTTTTCTGCCTTCACCAACGCTGGCAGGATTCGATCTTGGTTCCGACAGAGCTTATTATTACGTCGTCATGATTACCGTCTTGGTCAGTTTGTGGACGGTTTCAAACATCAATAGGATGAGGGTTGGCCGAGCGATCTGGACGATAGGCCAAAGTCCGACGTCGGCCTCGGTTATGGGCATTAATCTTGTTTTTTACAAGATTATCGCTTTTATGCTTTGTGCTTTTTATTGTGGCATAGCAGGTGCCCTCCTTGCAAACTACTTACAGTTTATATCACCAGACATTTTTACTGTTGCCATAGCGATTATGCTTTTGGTAGGCATGATTATTGGTGGCTGGGGCTCGGTTGGCGGTTCGGTAGTAGGAGGCTTTTTTGTCACTTTTCTTCCAATACTCATCAGTTTTGTCAAGGACAGTCTTTTTGGTTCAACGACTGCCCTTTATGACCTTGAGACAATGATATCAGGGATTGTTATTGTTATTGTTGTTCTCTTTATTCCTATGGGTGTTGCTGAGTCAATCAAAAATATGAGACTTAGGTGGGGCAATAATGTGGTTTTAAACAAGGGAGGTGATCGTACAAAATAATTTGTGTGTTGTGTTTATGTATTTAAAGGAATGCAATGTATTCAAGGGTAATGCTGAATTTTGTGTAGAATGCTACTCAAGGAGGTCAAATCATGATAAGCAAATCCATAATAATTGCATTTTTCGTTATTTGCGTTCTTATTTGTTCTCCACAGAGCGCGATTTCGGATGACATTGGTGTTGACAAGGATACAATAAAAATTGGATCGAGCATGATTCTCACTGGCCCGGCTGCCTTTTGGGGTCAAGGTTCCGACAAAGGGGCTCGCGCCTATTTTCGGCATATCAACGAGCAGGGTGGAATACATGGCCGAAAAATTGAGTTTATCAATACGGACAATCGATGGGAGCCAGCGACAGCGGTCGCCAACGTGAAAAAGCTCGTACACAGAGATAAGGTATTCGTTTTGATGGGAATTCAGGGTTCACCAAACATCTTGGCGGCTGAGAAGGTTTTTGCAAAAGAAGGAGTTCCACTCATAGCGCCTATCTGCACCGGAGATGAATTGGTTAATCCGCCCCGAAAGCATGTGTTTGTCGTATTTACTCAATATAGCGATCAAGGCAGAGCCCTCGTCCAATACATGGCTCAAGATGCCAAATGGAAGGATGCGCAATTTGCTGCAATCTATCAAAACGATATTATTGGAAAGGATGGTTTGGTGGGGCTTCAAGATCAAGTCAAAAACCATCCAGGAATGAAGCTGGTGGCCAGTGAGCACTTCGAAAGAGGTGCAACGGATTTCAGCTCTCAGGTTCTCAAGTGCAGAGAATCAGGGGCCGATGCACTTCTGCTGAGTTGTGCCGTATCACAGGCCGCCATGATCATTAAGGAAGCCGAGAAGCTCGATTGGAACCCGCAGTTCATGGTTCTCTCAGGAGCAGCGGATCAAAAGCTGGTTGAGTTGGCAGGGCCAGCGGCTGAGGGTCTTCTTGCCGGCACGAATGCCTTGCTGCCAACTGAAAAGGACAGCCCTCAAGTAAAGAAAGTAACACAAATCGTACATAAATACTACCCCAAGCAAGAAATCAATGTGCCAGCCGTGGATGGAGTAGCTGTGGCCATGATTACTGTTGAGGCGCTCACCAAAGCCGGCCCGGATCCAACCCGAGAGAAAGTGATCGAGGTTTTGGAAAGTATGAGAGACTTCGAAACCGGGCTTATACCTCCGGTGACTTTTGGGCCCGATATCAGACAGGGGACCAACGGCATTTTCCTGTATCAAGTTCAAAAAGGGAAGTTCAAGCTGATCGAGACCATCGACTAATGGCTGGTTTCCATTCGCCTGCCTGTCAGGATTACGGCTCGATGAGACATGGGTGGATTCTTTCCTTCGGCTTTGGCGGTAGATTTGGGAAATCGGGTTGACCTTCAATTTTGTAAAAACCGGGCTTGGCGTTTTTGTTTGCGCTAAAACGGTAGGAAGATCCGAGAAATGAAGTCAAAGATCTTGGGTTATGGCATGTATGTGCCGAAATGTCGCCTGAAGTGCGAGGAGGTGTCCGCAGTTTGGGGTGGGGGCAAGGGAACTGAAAAAGCGGTGGCCAATGGTGATGAGGATGTGATCACCATGGCTGTTGAGGCGGCACAAAGCGCCTTGACTCACTCCGGCCTCGCGCCGGAAGAAATCGGTGCCGTCTATTTCGCAACGAATTCGTCGCCGTATCTGGAACAAGATGCCACCGGCCTGATTGCCGAGATCCTGGCCGTTCCATCCAATGCAAGCCTTGCTGATTTCACGGGTTCCCCGCGGGCTGCCATCGGCGCACTTCAGGCATGCGTCGATGGCGTTGAGAGCAGTCGCTTGCACAGTGGACTGGTGATTGCCGCAGACAACCGACCCGCTTCACCCGGAAGCACGATGGAGGCAACCTTTGGCGCCGGTGCTGTCGCCTTCGTTGTGGGTATCGCAAAAGGCATCGCAAATATTTGCCGAATACGGTCATATGCTGATTTTTATATGGACCGATGGCGGGCATGCGATGATTCCTATGTGCGAGATTTTGACCAACGCTTTACCCGTCAATATGGATACCTGAAGCACAGCCAAAAAGCCATCGAAGCCTTTTTTCGCGGTGAGAAGAAACAGCCCTCGGACTACGATCATCTCGTTCTGCAGGAGTCTGATGCTCGCGCCTGGAAAGAATTGGGGTCCTGGATCGGTGTGCCCAGGGATCAATGGATGGCCAGCGCTGTCTTTCCCCAATTCGGTGACCTCGGAACAGCTTCCCTCTTCATGGGATTGGCTTCCGTTTTCTCGAACGCGCGAGCAGGAGAAGAAATTCTCGCGTTGTCCTATGGAGCGGGGACCAGTGACGTTGTGACTTTCAAGATGCTACCTTCAGAGGGACGAGAGCCTTCTCCAACGCTGAAGGATCTCAAGACGGAAAAGAAGTATATCGACTACATCGAATACTTGAAAATGCAACAAATATTGTCTACGGGCGATCCTCCTTACCCGTTATCTGTTCCACCATTGTCCCCCGTCTTTATGAGAGGTAAGGAGGAGATTCTTCGATTGCGGGCGAATCGATGTAAGGCCTGCAGTTACATCAACTACCCGCCTTCTATTAGAACAATTTGCATTCGGTGTGGCAGTACGGATTTCGAACCATTTTACCTTTCGAAGAGAGGGGTCGTTCATACTTTTTGCATTAACTACTATATGCCGCCGGGATTTGAGGTCCCCTTGGCCAATATCTTGGTCGACCTCGATTCTGGCGGTCGCTATGTCGGCATGGGCACAGAAATCGAGCCAGATGAGCTCGAGGTGGGTACGCCGGTCGAATTAACCCTCCGTCGAATTACCAAAGAAAGAGGTGTCTCGGTTTACGGCTTCAAAATCAAGCCACTCCGTGATCACGGGTGAGAGCTATGGCATGGAACAAGGTTGCTGTTGTCGGCGTCGGCATGATGAAGTTCGGGGAGCTATTCGAGAAAAGTTATGAAGCGATGATTCAGGAAGCTTTTCTCAACGCCGTCAACAGTGTGGACAAGGGATTTGATCCCAAGGAGATCCAGGCGGGCTGGCTGGGGACCTGCGTCGGGACTCTGATGGGTCTTGAGATTCCGGGCGGGGCCACCTTGGCCGCCACGACAGGATTGGTGGATATCCCCGTGACTCGCGTGGAAAACGGATGTCCGACGGGTAGTGACACCTTTCGAAACGCCTGCCTGGGGGTTGCTTCAGGAGTCTATGATGTGGCGATCGTTGTCGGTGCGGAAAAAATGCGAGACAAGCCTCCTGACGAGAGTCTCCTGAGTTTTGCTGCGATAGGGCACCCGATCAACTCCAGGGGAGCCATATCGCCTTCCTACTTCGCCCCTCAAGCCACCCGTCACATGTATGAATTCGGGACCACCAAAGAACAGATGGCTTTGGTATCGGTCAAGAATCATCACAACGGCTGCCTTGATCCTTATGCCCATTTCCAAAATGAGGTTACGGTTGAACAAGTTCTCAATTCTCCCCCGGTAGCATATCCTCTCCAACTTCTGGATTGCTGTCCTCAGACGGATGGTGCTGCTGCGGCCATTCTTGTTCGAGCGGATCTAGCGCATAGATACACCGAGAAACCAGTTTATGTTGCGGGTTTTGGCTTGGGAAGCGACTATCTGTTGCTGACGGAAAAAGAAAGCCTCACCGAATTTGCTGCTACCACCAGGGCAGCTAAGCAGGCATATCGAATGGCAGGGATCGGCCCTTCTGACATTGATGTGGCCGAGGTTCATGATTGCTTCACGATTACCGAGATTCTGAATTACGAAGATCTGGGATTCTGCGAGAAAGGCCAAGGTGGGCGCTTCATTGCAGACGGGAAAAGCAGTTTGAGCCAACTGGGCGGTACCCTTCCCATCAATCCGAGCGGCGGCCTCCTGGCGAAAGGCCACCCGCTGGGGGCGACAGGAGTGGCCCAGATCGCTGAGTTGTACTGGCATCTTCGTGAGGATGAAATTGCCGGCAACCGTCAAGCGAAGCTGAACAAAGGCTACGCGCTCCAGCACAATGTAGGAGGTTACAACATCGCAGTTTCCGGTGTCACGATTCTGACCAATAAGAAAAACTGACGTTTATTCAAGCACATATGGACGGTTTTGCGAGCTTTATTTAGGCAGGGTGGTTTCCTCAGCCTCTTCGCAACGAGAAAGAATTATTTCGAGAAAACGGGCCCAAGCGTGTCTGGTTCTTCCCTTGTAGGCTGTTGCGATTCTCTTGCACGAAACTGCTTTTGAGGACCGATGCTTCCCCCTTGGGTCCGGGCTGATCAGATGACGTTTTCTATCCCCGTTCAAGAATGCAATTCATCTCTCCACAACCAATACTCCCAGAATAGTGGTTAGATTGATAACAGCGCGCTCTTTGCGACATGATAGAGATGACATTGGTGTCTAAGGCAAAAATGACCTATCTCGAAAAGAGGCGGAAGAACCCTTGACTCTCTTGCCGATTTGCATCCTCAAGAAATAAACAGAAAGGGTTGAAACTATGCTGAATATCAATATTGTCGGCAAAAAAACGGATCCAATATCCTATCAGTGCGAACCGGATAAACTGATTCTTTATGCCCTTAGCATAGGCTGTGGGCCGGAAGAACTGGATTTCATTTTTGAGAAGAATCTGAAAGCGTTCCCAATGTTCGCTGCCATACCCCCCTACTGGCCATACGACGCCCTGATGGCAGATGCCGGTCTGCACATGCCGAGCGTTCTCCACGCTGAAGAAAAGATCGTTTTCCACAGGCCGATCCCGACCACGGGAACCATCTACACGTCCGGCTGCTGTCAGTCCATCTATGACAAGGGGGACAAAGGGGCGATCATCAACATTGAGACCGAATCCAAGGACGCCGAAGGCCAAGCCCTTTTTGCGACCTACATCACCATCATTGACTTGAGCGCCGGGAACTTCGGAGGAGAGAGAGGGCCCAAGCCGGAGCGCAACGATCCTCCGGAAGGCGGAAAGCCTGACTTTCGAGTCGAGCACCAGACGCATCGAACCCAGGCAGCGCTTTACCGATTGAATGCAGACAAGCATCCCCTCCATATCGATCCTGAGTACGCCAGACTTGCCGGATTCGAAAGGCCCATACTTCACGGTCTGTGCACCATGGGTTTTTCGGCCAGGGCCATCCTTGTCTCGGCCTGTGGGGGCGACCCGAGACGCTTGAAATCGATATCGGCCAGGTTCACCGGTGCCGTTTTTCCTGGAGAAACGCTGATCACCGAGGGCTGGGAGGTTTCTCAGTGGAAGTATGCCACACGCACGACAACCCAAAGCGGTCGTCTGGTCTTGGGGAATGGGTGCGCGGAAATCGCTCCATGATGTTCGATCCCATCCATGATACGAAGAGGCTCGATGATTTCACCCCCCTTGAGGAGTCTCAACCCCAGCCTGAACGTAAGCAAGGGGGGGGCACTGAACAGAAGGAATCAGGAATGAAAGAACCCAAGAAAAAGATGAGCCAGTTGTTGCTTGGTGAGGCATTGGCCCGTAGCGCCAGAAAATATCCGGGACAGAGCGCTTTGTCGTGGAGCGGAGGAGACATGACCTATGGGGTCATGAACAATCGGGTCAATGCGCTTGCCCATTCTCTTCTAGAAATGGGGGTCAAGAAGGGCGATAAGGTCGCTCTTTTGATGCGGAACCGGTTGGAGCTTCTGGAGGGATGCTTCGCAGCATTCAAGATAGGGGCCTTGGCCGTTCCGATCAATTTCAGGCTCGGCGCCAAAGAGATTGAATACATCCTAAACAATTCCGATAGCTCTGTGCTCATCATGGAAGAAACGATGATTGAACGGATTCTCCCCGTTCGACCCAATCTTCCCGAAATTAAGGAATTCGTCGTCCTAGGTGACAGAGTAACCGATGGCATGAAATCTTACTCCTATTTGGTAACAGAGCAATCATCTTCAGAGCCTTCTCTTGATCTGGAAGACGATGATGAAGCCTTGATTTTGTATACCTCTGGAACAACTGGAAGGCCAAAAGGCGCAATATTGACGCATAAAAGCCTGATGATAACTGCTTTGAACTACCTTTTTGAATACCAAAACCGTAATGAGGATACATGGATCTGCATTACCCCGCTCTTTCATATCGCTGGAATAAGCTATGCGATGACTCATTTCTACGTTGGGGCAACGATTTATCTTGAAAGGGAATTTGACCCTGTTCGGACGTTGGAACTTATTGAGGATAAAAATGTCACCACTCTCTTTTTTGTTCCTTCCATGTGGATAAGAATACTTCAGGTTGAGCATCTCAATAACTACAATATTTCCTCCGTTCGAATCGTTACTACGGCTGCAGCGATCATGCCGGCTAAAGTAAAAAAGCAGCTGAAAGAAGCTTTTGCGGGTGCCAGCTTTTTCGATTGCTTCGGTGGCACGGAAGCCGGAGCTGTCACCATACTCCGTAGCGATGACTTTGTGCGAAAAAGCGCTTCTGTTGGGCAATCACTTCCGTGCGTGGAGATCAGACTGGTCGATGAGAGCGACAATGACGTTGCGATCGGTGAGGTTGGTGAGGCCATCTATCGCGGCCCCAATATCATGAAAGCCTATTACAAGAATCCAGAGGCAACACGCGAGACGATGCGTGGAGGTTGGTACCACAGTGGAGATCTCCTAAGACAAGATGAAGAGGGATTTTATTATGTGGTAGACAGAAAAGATGACATGATCATCAGTGGCGGTGAAAATATATATCCAGCTGAGATTGAGGAAGTTTTGTTCTCGCATGCTGCGATTATTGAAGCGGCTGTAGTTGGTGTTCCCGATCCGGAATGGGGGCAAAACGTTAGAGCGTTTGTTGTTCTAAAACGCAATAAAAATATGACTGAAAAGCAAGTGATAGAATACTGCAAATCCCATTTGGCAAGCTATAAAAAACCAAAATCAGTTCTGTTTTTAGATTCTCTACCCAAGAATGCGGCTGGCAAGGTTACGAAAAACGAACTGAAGCAGAGATCTTTGAAATAACGAATGTGTTTTCAATTTGGCCCATGACTACAACCCTTGATTCCTAGACTATTATATTTCAAAATGACGTTTTCTCTTTTTGTATCAAGGCAAGTAAGCAAGCCGAGGACACCATGGGAAATCTGATAAAAGAGAAATTCGGTTACAGTATGCCAGCAATGAGAAATGCGTCCCTTTACACCCCATACCCTTTCTATTATCGAGATGTCAAACGCTTGGTCATCTCCTATGAAACCGACCTGGAGCCAGTACTGGACATCCTTCCAGATGTTTTGGATCCCATGAGCGATCCACCACAAGTATTTTTCACCATCAATGACATCGGTTTCAATCTCCCGCTGGGACCCTATCGAGAGGCCTTCATTGGAATCAAATGCAAGTTTCGGGAGATGGCTGTCCGATACTATGCCTATATGTGGGTGACCTCGGACGCGGCGATGGCAGCTGGGCGTGAAATCTACGGTGCGCCAAAAAAGCTCGCCGAGGTCAGCTTATCCAGCGATCCACACCATACTGAATTGATTCGGGGTGCGGTAGAGAGACCTGCTGGGGTCCGGTTCATCACTGCCAGGGCTATGTTGGATAGCTCCCCGACGCAGATCGAGCTCAAGTCAGAGCCGGCTGTTTTGCTGAAGATTATTCCAGACGCGTGCAACCCCAAGGAGCCGGCAATTTCAGAACTTCTGAGAGTCGATATGAACTTCAGGCTCTCCTTGACGGAAGACAATCAGCCCGAGTTTTACCCGGGTGTCGGCTCGCTTGATTTCAATTCGGACGCGATCGAGGATTCTATCTTTGAGCTGATTCCACGAAAGATTTTGTCCGCATCTTTTATGAAGATGGAGTTTTCTGAGGAAAAAGTCACATTGCTGTACAAATATTAGATTTAATATCAATAAATATTCAAATCAAATTAATAGTACTTTATTCTAAGTGCCTTATTTGCATTACTTCACGTCTTTGCTTCACAAAGTTCCTGTTTTTGTGGAGAAAGGAAAGATTCATGGGCAGAATGACGAAAGATCATTTTGGATTCAGCTTGCCTGCTTCCAGAAACTCTTCCCTCTACACGGAGCACCCATACGATTACGAGAACGTACATCGCCTTCAAATCACCTACGAAACAGATATCGCCCCTGTCCTTGACCTTCTTCCCGAACACATCGAGCCGCTGACAGATCCCCCCCAAGTGGTGTTGACCGTGACCCGTGTGGGATTTCATGCCGCGCTTGGCCCGTACACCGAAAGTGGCGTGGCGGTGAGGGCCCGCTTCAAGAATGAATCCATTCGTTACGTGGCCTTCATGTGGGTCAACTCGGATGCAGCGATGGCCGCGGGACGGGAGATCTATGGTGCTCCCAGCAAAATGGGCAAGGTGGTTCTCAAGTGGAGTCGTCAAAACACGGAGGTTCTTCAGGGTATCGTTGAGAGGCCTTTGGGGACCCGGATTCTCACAGCGAGTGTGGTTTTGACCCGCAAAGGTGACCTGAATGAAGTGCTTGAAGAACCCACGGTGATGCTCAAAATGATTCCGGATGCCTGCGGAAAAAAGGAACCCGCCTTGGCGGAGCTTTTGCAAATCGACTCGCAGGATGAGATGCACAAGGATCAGGACGGGAACTTGGAATTATATGCCGGGATCGGGTCAGTCTCGTATGATACACCTGTGGAGCATGATCCTGTACACTACTTGGTCCCTAGAAAAATCATCTCTTCTATTTTCCAACGGATGAACATTCGAGAGGAAAAGGCAACACGCCTGTACAAGTACTTCTAGGATCCATTTCCATTGATCAAAGGAGATCTGCGATGAAGCGTCTCGCAGACAAAGTTGCCGTCATTACGGGAGGCGCGGGTATTATTGGCCGAGCCGTAGGGGCGCTTTTCGCTAGGGAGGGGGCGAGGATTCTCCTGGTTGATGTAGACCAGGCCGCCTTGCAAGACGCAGTAGATTCAATCGGGAACAATGTCGCCAGCTACGAGATCGCGGATACCACAGACCCTGAACAAGTGCAATGCTTTGTCAATACGGCGGTTCAACGCTATGATAGGATCGATAGTTTTGTTGCCAACGCAGGCATTGAAGGAGTCTTGGAACCCATTCCCAATTACCCGATTGATGTTTTCGACTGGGTCATGGCGGTGAACGTACGTGGTGTATGGCTGGGGCTCAAGTATGTCATTCCTGTTATGCAGGCCCATGGCGGAGGAAGCATCGTCATTGTCTCTTCGACGGCGGGGATTCGAGGTGCGAATGGGCTGTCGGCCTATAGTACGAGTAAACATGCCGTTGTCGGTCTGATGCGTTCGGCTGCTCTCGAATGCGCCTCTATGGGGATTCGTGTGAATACGGTCCATCCTGGGCCGATTGAGAGCCGCATGATGAGCTCTCTGGAAGCCATGGCCTGGTCAGCAGCTGGCGGGGAAATCCCTGTGAAACAGATTCAGCAAGGCTTTGCCTCCAGAAGTGCCATCCAACGTTACGGAACCCCTGAAGAGGTTGCACCATTGGTGTTGTTTCTTGCCAGTGAGGAGAGTCGCTTTTGCACAGGAGGGGTATACATGGTGGATGGTGGCATGTCTGCCGGAACACCTTAGAGGAGGCGGAAGAAAAACGCCCTGATGGAGTCGTAAGATGTACAAGACCCACGAATCTGACGTTGAAATACGAACAGATGATGATCTTTGCCGCGACGATTGAGAGGCATTCCAGGATCCTCAATTTTCATTGGCATCGCCGGTGGGTGCGTGACGATATCAAAGGCAACGGCTTTGATCCATCGAACCTCGAATCGGAGGCAGGATTTGGCGGGGACATTGGACGGAAGAATTGCGTTGATTACCGGCGGGGCATCAGGGATCGGGCGGGAGACCGCTCTGGCTTTTTCCCGCAATGGCGCGAGGGTCATCGTCGCCGACGTGGACTCGGATGGGGGTGAAGAAACCCTGCAGATGATTGTTCAAGAAGGTGGGGACGCGATCTGTTTCCGCGCGGATGTGTCAGAGGCCGCTGAGGTCCAGGACCTCGTGGCAAAAGGTGTGGCACACTATGGGTGTATCGACTGTGCGTTCAACAATGCGGGAATTGAAGGCATGACCGCTCCCCTGATCGACTGCTCGGAAGAGCTGTGGAACCGGGTCATCAGAGTCAACCTCACCGGAGTGTGGTTGTGCATGAAATATGAACTCCGACAGATGCTCGAGCAGGGACACGGGACCATTGTCAACAACGCCTCTATTATGGGACTGGTGTCCACCCCGATCAATCCGGCCTACTCGGCCAGCAAGCATGGTGTGGTGGGTCTCACAAAATCTGCGGCCCTGGCTTATGCCGAGGCCGGCATTCGGGTCAATGCGGTCTGCCCCGCCTTCGTCCAGTCCCCCATGATTGAGCGTCATTTCAAACGCCATCCCGAGAGACGGGAGCCGGTCCTGGAACGCCACCCCATGGGACGCCTGGCCATGCCCCACGAAATCGCCGCCGCAGTGATCTGGCTTTGCTCGGACGCAGCGTCCTTTGTGACCGGGCACGCCCTGCCCGTGGATGGAGGATATGTGGCCCAGTAGTGGGAAAACAGCGCCCGCCCACCTCTTCCGCTGCGGACTCCTTGGCCTGTTCCCGGCTACCCGCAGATGACCCGGCGGGACCTTTCGAAACCGGCAAGACACAAACTCACCCATGGAGAAGAGGGCTGTCCAGGATCTCGGAGGCAAACCGGGTGAAGTCCTTCATGTCTCGATGAAGGATGCCCACCACGATGTTCGGATCGATGCGGGCATAATCATGAACCACAATATTGTGGAACTGCACCATCTTTGTCATCGCGGATTGAACGGGCGCTGAGATGAATTCGTTTTCAAAAAGGACAAGAAAAAGATCTTTGTTGTCTCTTGGGGGACGAAGGCTTTTCCGGGAAATCACATGTGCTGCGATATCGATGCAGCATTCACAGGCCAAGTGAAGAGTCCTTTCAATGAATCGTTGATCTTTCTTGCTTTGAACATAGTCTTCGATAGTGATATCCTGATACTCTTCAAGGTCCTGTAGATACTCTCGTAGAAAACGCAACTTGGCCTGTATGACGTTCGGATCAACCATGATCGGCCTTTCCAAAGAATCTTTTTGTCTCGACAGCATCTTTTTCGAGATAGTACCGAAAATCAAAATATTCCTTTAGTTTTTTCCATTTGAAATGCTCTTCATCCTCAGGATCTCTAATCAACAGCGGGATTCCATAGGAAAAGATCTGATGCAGCATGATGAGTGATGCCTCGTTCATTTGCACGATGTCCACGGGGCTTTGAAGCACTTTTTCCAGAGGAATGAGCAACGCCATTCTGATGTCAAAGCAGGACTCCACGGGCGTTTCTTCTGCAAATCGGACGGCCACATCCGCATCCCTTGCGCTGTGATCATCACCAAGGCTTCTGGTACCGAAAAGATAGGCCGATAGGATCTCGGCATGGCTTGTCAGTATCCTGGACAGTTGTTCCTTTTGTTCAGAAGTCAGCAAATTGCGTTCCCTTCGGGTATCTCCGCTCCGTCAACCGGGTGCTGACGAGCGATTGAGCGGGCGTCAAGCCAAGGGTGTGGCCCCAAGATGCCCCTGATGTTACCACATCAACATGGATGAGGGAACGCTCATCTCCCATTCCCGGGGGCAGCCGGTGGTCCGGCAGGATGAATTGACGGGAATCGCTTCGTCAAGCCTTGTTTCTCGGGGCCGATGGGGTATCATGGCGGCGTTGGGAAATGCTCGAGACCCAGCCGGTACAGTTTGCAGTCGACGTCGCAAGTCCTTTTTTTTCGATCTTGCAGGAACGTGCGAACGGCCATGCCGGGTCGAATGCCGGCTGGGATGCCCGGTGCCGGCCTGCAGCAAAGGAGGTCCTTGAGGAGCCTTTTGAGCAAATCTTTCCGAATTCAGGCGTGCCGATTCTCGGTGTCCGTCTCGACAGATCATTCGCGACCCCTACATCAAAGAGATAGCGTTTTTCCGTCTCAATGAGTCGGCGGTTCTTGGCCTTTCTCGGTGGTCAAGGTTCGCCGCTGGAAGCTGAATGGGCGTGGCTGAGAGACGCCAAGGGGCATCAGGGACGTCTTGGAAGAGCCGGTCGCACGCTCGAGACGGCCGGTGCGGATCACCTCCTGTGCAACCGGGGCCGAGGTGCGTGGTCGCCCGACTCCTCCTCCCGAAGCTGCTGCATGTACCGCAGGAACA
>CAYYVD010000063.1:0-18297 GCA_964475045.1 uncultured Desulfobacterales bacterium
GAGGGGCCCCCGGCTGGTGTTCACGAGCACGGCGTTCTCCTTCATCAACGCCAGGCGATCCCGGTCGATCAGATGAAACGTGCCCTCGTTCAGGGTCGTGTGGAGGCTCACCACATCCGCCTCCTCGAGAACCTCTTCCACGGACCCGGCCCGGCGGCAGTTCACCGGGCGCCGCCCCTGGGACGCCAGGAACACGCCGTACGAGGCCAGGGCCTCCTCCAGGGAGCGGTTCGGCTCGAGGTCGTGGTAGATCACATCCGTCTGGTGCCCCTCGGCCATCATGCGTGCATAGGCGGACCCGATCCGTCCGGCGCCGACGACCCCCACGGTCTTTCTCCAGACAAGGTCCCCCAGGAACAGGGAGGGCAGCCAGCCCTCGAACGCCCCGGATCGCATAAACCCGTCCCCTTCCACGACCCTCCTGGCCGCGGCAAAGGTCAGGGCCACGGCCATCTCGGCCGTGGTCTCGGTCAGCACCCCGGGGGTGTTCCCTACGGGGATGCCCTGCTCCGTGGCCGCGTCCAGGTCCACGTTGTTGTACCCCACCGCGTAGTTGCTGTAGGCGCGGCCCCCGGCACGGGCCAAGGCCTCGAAGAGCTCCCGGCCCCAGGGCTCGGTCAGCTGGCCGATGCAGGCGTCGCACCGGCCGCCCAGGGCCGATGCGATCTCCGCCACGCCGAGCATGGCGCCGGACCGGCAAATCTCCACGCGGCATCCCGCGACGGCCAGCATGTCCATCCAGCGCGTGCCCGGCAGCTCCTTGGTGACCACCACGCGCAGGGCGGCTTCCGGTTGAAACGTGATCCAGTCCTGTTCTCTCACAGTGCGGCCCTCCCGCCGGAACAACAATCTCCGGTCCCCGTTCGCGTTCTCTTTTTTCTTGACGTCGGATTCGAGCCCCTGTATTTTGCATTCAAAATACAGAATTCAATGTGCGGCTGTCAATCCCTTTTCCAACCCCGGCTCGATGCGCACAAGGAGATCCCCATCATGCCAAAGCTTGGCGCCAGCCATGAAAACCTCGACACCAAGGTCTACGGTGAGCTCAAGAATCGCATTCTCAAGGGGGGGTTCCGTCCCGGCGAGAAAATCTACCAGGACAGGCTGGCCCGGGAGCTCGGAGTCAGCCGCACCCCCCTGGTGAACGCCCTCAAGTATCTCGAACGGGAAAAGCTCGTGGTGTCCATTCCCCGGAGGGGTTACATCGTACGCCGCTTCACCACTGAGGAGATGGTCCACATCTTCGAGCTGCGCGAGGTGCTGGAAGGGCTCGCTGCGCGGCGAGCGGCCTTGAACATGACGGAAGCTCAGATACAGGAGCTGCAGACCTTTTTCCAAGGTTTCCGGCAGCAAGAGGCCCTGGAGGATGTGGCGGCCTATGCCCGGGAAGACCGCCGGTTTCACCAGTTTGTCGTGGAAGCGGGGAGCAGGGAGTTCCTCCGGAGCATTCTCGCCAACTACAACGTGCTCGGGTTCAGTTATCAGGGAGAGAACACCGCCGGTCTGGTACGCCCGCCCAGGGAAACCATCCGCGAGCACCAGGCCATCATCAAGGCCATATGCAAGCAGGACGCCGGGAAGGCCGAGGAGTTCATGCGATTCCACCTCCGGAGATCCAAGGAAGTGCTGGAGAAGACCCTTCAGCCTCGAGAGGCGGCCATCGCACCGTGACGGTCCGGACCGGCCGGAGACCCTTGGCTCACCTTGAATCCATGTCGAAAGGGGGGATGCCGAACAGCGTCGAACTGGAGCCGACCTCCTCCGGGCCGACGCCCGGACACCGGAGGCCGGGATCAACCCACGTGCAACACAGGGAGGTACGTCATGAAACGAGTGCTGATCATCACACTGGTGGTCCTCCTCGCCGGAGCCACCGCCGTGAGCGCGGCTGGCAAGGGATACCCGAAAAGGGACATCACCAATGTGGTCGTCTGGTCCGCCGGCGGCGGGACCGACACCTGCAACCGGATCGTGTGCGCCGAGATGGCCGAGTTCCTGGGCGTGAACATCAACGTGATCAACAAGACGGGCGGCGTGGCCGGGTCCGTGGGCATGAACTTCGCCTACTCCAGGCCCCATGACGGGTACACGCTGTGCGGGCTCTCGGAGTCCTGCGTGACCGCCGGTGTCCAGGGAGGCTGGAATCAAAAGATGGCGGTTTGGGACTTCTTCATTGTGGGCGGCTCTCCGGATGTCATCTCGGTCACACCGGACACGCCCTACAAGACCCTCGAGGACCTTATCGAAGCCGCCAAAAAGGCCCCCAAGAGCATCAAGGCCGCTGCGAGCGGCGCCGGTTCCATCCATCACCTGAACCTCCTGGCCGTGGAGAACGGATCGGGCGCCCAGTTCAACTTCATTCCCTACACGGGCTCGGCCCCCAGCCAGAACGCCGCCATGACCGGTGAGGTCTCGGTGGTGGTAACCTCCCTGGCCGAGCAGCAGCAGCTTCTCCGCGGCGGTAAGCTGCGGGCCCTGGGCATGTTGATCCCCGATGCCTTCGAGGTGGAGGGACTGGGGACCATTCCGAGTGCATTCGACGCCTACCCGGGGCTGTCCGAGTACCTCCCCATCTCACAGGCCATCGGAATGGCAGTGGCCGCGGACGCGCCCGCCGAGGTCAAGAACGTGCTCGCGGACGCCTTCAAGAAGGCCTTGGCGACCGAGAAGGTGCAGACCTGGGCCGAGGACAACTACTACCTGCTCTCCGGCAAGACCGGCGAGGCGGCCAAGGAGGAGTTCAACAAGCTCGAGTCCCTGTTCGGCTGGACCCTCTGGGAGCTGGACGCGGCCAAGGTGAACCCGGCCGAGCTGGGCATCCCCAAACCGTAAGCAACCGGGATGGACAGGCCGCAGGCGGCGGGCCGGACTCGCAAACGATGCCACCACGTTCGCCGCGTGATCCACGGGTCCTGCCGGGACCGCCTGCGGCCTGAACCCAGCATAGGCCGAAATTCGAATCCCGGACAAGGGATTCTTGAGCCGAGGTCTTGTGGCATGGAAAAGGAAACGCTTCGAAAGGCCGACTTCTTCTCCGGCATCGTTATCGCCCTTTTCGGGGCCTGGATTCTGTTTCACGGGCTTCAAATGCCCATGAAGGACTCCTGGGGCGGAGTTCAAAACGTCTGGTTCGTGTCGCCCGCCCTGTTCCCCCTGTTCGTGGGTTCTGTGGTGGTCGTGCTGGGCCTGCTCCTGAGCCGCCATGCCTGGAAGACGTTGGGGTGGGCCGCCATGGCCGGCGCGGCCCGATGGCTGATCAGCCGTTCTTGTGCGGTGTACCTGCTCCAGGAGTCGGCCCTTCGGTTCTATGCCATCGGCGTCTTATTCCTCTCCTACGTCTACCTGTATGTCCCGCGGGTGGACTTCTTCCTGTGCAGCGTGCTGTTTCTCGCGGCGTTCATCACCCAGTTTCATCTGGACCAGGCCTGGCTTCTGCGCAAGCTCTTTCGCTTCCACCTGCTCGGGGCGGCCGCGCTCCTCGTTTACTTTGCCACGGGGTTGGGAAGCCTTCTGGGCCGCTCTCTTCCCTTTGTCTCGGACTTCCTGGTCCTGGGATTCCTTCTCGCCTACATCCTATACACCTGGACCCTGGTGCGAACGGACCCCGGGCTGCGCCGCAGACTTCGAACCGGCCTGATCGTGGCCGTGGTGACGCCTTTCGTGATCGGGCCTGTGTTCAAGTACTTTCTCCTCGTCCCACTGCCCTTCGAGGGGCTGGTCGTGGAGCTCATGGACACCCTCCGATACATGGAATTCTAGCTCTCCAGGAGTCGGGGCTCATGGCTGTGCTCGAACGGATCGCCTTCTTTTTTTCCACCATGCTCGAGATCGCGGCGGATCCCGTCAACTTCGCGATTCTCATCGGATCGGTCATCCTGGGCATTCTGTTCGGGGCCATGCCCGGTCTCACGTCCACTCTGGGGGTGGCCCTCCTGACCGCCCTGACCTACGGCATGGACACGGCCACTGCCATGGTGTGCCTCCTCGCCATCTACGTGGGAGGCACCTACGGCGGGTCGTACGCCTCCATTCTCATCAACATTCCCGGAACCGCGGCGGCCGCCGCCACGGCCCTGGACGGCTATCCTCTGGCCTGCAGGGGGGAAGGTGGACGCGCCATCGGCCTGACCACCACCTCCTCGGCTATCGGAACAGCCGTCAGCATCCTGTTTCTGGTGAGCATCTCCCCGATCATCTCCCACTTCGCGCTCCAGTTCACCTCGTTCGAGTTCTTCCTGCTGGCCTTCTTCGGCGTCATCATCAGCGGGACCCTCACCACGCCGGACCTCGTCATCAAAGGCTGGATCTCAGGCTTTCTGGGGCTGTTCCTGGCGTGCGTCGGGCGGGACCGCCTCCAGTTCTTTCCCCGCTTCACCTTCGGCATACCGGAGCTCGACAGCGGCATCGAGGTGGTCCCCGTGCTCATCGGCGCCTTCGGCATTCCCCAGATCATTCAGGTGCTCAAGGACCGTTTCACCATCGCCGAGGCCCAGAAGATCAAACGAATCCTCCCTGAGTTCGGGACCATTCTTCGAAACATCCCCAACATCGTCCGCTCCGCGCTCATCGGCGTGGGCATCGGATCGGTCCCGGGCATCGGCGAGGACATCGCGGGATGGGTCTCTTACGGCGCGGCCAAGAATGCCTCCAAGCATCCCGAACGATTCGGAAAGGGGGAGTACACCGCGGTGCTGTCCACGGAGACCGCCAACAACGCCTGCGTGGGCGGCGCCATGGTCCCCCTGCTCAACCTGGGCATCCCCGGAAGCCCTCCGGCGGCCATGCTCCTGGGCGCGCTCATGCTCCACGGTGTGACGCCGGGCCCCATGATCAGCTTCGAGCACCCCCGATTCATTCTGGAGGTCTCGGCCATCCTGCTCCTCTCCTCCTTTGCCATGTGGTTCGTGGGCATGCTGCTCGCCAAGCAGGTGGTGAAGGTGTTGAGGATTCCACCGCCGCTGTTCATGCCCATCATCGGGGTGCTCTGCATCATCGGGTCCTACTCCCTGGGGATCAACGTGTTCAACCTCTACCTGATGCTCCCGGTGGGCATCGTGGCCTACTTTCTGACGGTCATGGGATACCCCATCGCTCCCCTCGTCATCGGGGTCATCCTGGGCCCCATGGCCGACGAAAACCTGAGACGGGCCCTCATGGTCTCCCAGGGAAGCTTCATGCCCGTGTTCACCCGGCCCGTCTCCCTGATTCTGCTCCTGATCATCGTCTGGACCGTGGTCAGCCAGTTCGACTGGTTCCGCCGGTTCAGGGCGAACATGGTCCGCGTGATCCTGCGTCGGGATGCCTGTGAGAACGATGATGCGAGCGATGCATAGGTTCCGGCGTTCCGGTCAACCGAACCCACAGCCGCGGAGGATGCCATGCTGAAGATGGCAGTCATCACCGGGTTTCTATCCCGGACCAAGGACCGGTTCCACGAGTACAACGAGCCCCTCTCCCTGGACGAGAAGTTTCGTCTGCTCTCCGGGATCGAAGGCTACGACGGGGTGGAAATCGTCTACCCCTACGAGGTCAGCGAGCCGCAGGAGACGAGCGCCCTTCTCGAGCGCCACGGCCTCCGGCCGGCCGCGGTGAACGTGAATGTGAAGGCCGAGCCGGAGTTTCGAAACGGCGGGATCACCTCACCCGATCCCGGCGTTCGGGCCAAGGCGGTCCGGTTCATTCGCGAGGCCAAGGACTTCGCAGCCGGAATCGGCGCCGACAAGGTGACCTGCTGCCCCCTGGGGGACGGCTACGAGTTCGCCTTCCAGTACGACTACGCCGAGGCCTGGTCCCGGCTGGTGGACGCCTTTGCCGAGGCAGGGGCCTACCGTCCGGACATCCCCCTGTTCATCGAGTACAAGCCCAGCGAGACCCGCGGCCGGTGCTTCGTGGACACGGCCTCCAAGACCCTGTGCCTCCTCAACGAGATTCAGTCCCGGGACCTGGGCGTGACCCTGGACTTCGGCCACTCCGTGTACGGGAACGAGAACCCGGCCGAGGCCTTCGTGCTCCTGGCCGAGAGCCCCTACCCGGTGTACGTGCACATCAACGACAACGACGGACGCTGGGACTGGGACTACTTTTGCGGTACCAAGCACTTTCTCGAGTACGTGGAGTTTCTTTACTATCTCAAGCGCTATGCCTACAGCGACTACCTGACCTCGGACACCTCACCCACCCGGTGGGACATCCGCGGGACGTTCGAGGCCAACAGCCGGCTCTCCAACAAGATCTGGAATCGCCTGGATCAGGTGGACGGCGGGGAGATCGAGCGTTTGATGGCTGACGGCGACTACCTCGAGACGTGGCGTTTCATCGAAACACGGCTCCTCGGCATGCCCTGATGAGCTTCCGGGTTCAACGTCATGCCTTCGTTCCTGTCCCTCGAGGAGGTGCTATGAGCGAGTTCGAACCCATGAGTGTGGAAGCGCTCGAGACCATGGCGGCGACCATCCGGTGCGACATCATCGAGATGATTCACACGGCCGACGCCGGGCACCCTGGCGGCTCCCTATCCGCCGCAGACGTGGTGACGGCCCTCTACTTCCGCGTCATGCGCATCGACCCGGCCCGGCCGGACTGGACCGACCGGGACCGCTTCATCCTGAGCAAGGGGCACGCCTGCCCGGTCTGGTACGCCTCTCTGGCCGAACGGGGCTATTTCGACCGGTCCCACCTCGGGACGCTTCGCCGCCTCGGAAGCATCCTCCAGGGGCATCCGGACATGCGAAAGACGCCCGGCGTGGACATGACGGCCGGTTCTCTCGGTCAGGGACTGAGTGTAGGCATCGGCATGGCCCTGAGCGGTAAGCTTCGAAAAAAGGACTATCATGTGTGGGTGGTCCTCGGGGACGGCGAGACCCAGGAAGGATCCGTTTGGGAGGCGGCCATGAGCGCGCCCCGATGGCGTCTCGACAACCTGACCGCCGTCTTGGACTGCAACCGCCTCCAGAACGACGCCTGCGTCGTGGACGTCATGCCCGTGGAGCCCCTGGGCGACAAGTGGCGTGCCTTCGGATGGGACGTCCGGGAGATCGACGGACACGACATGGGAGCCGTGGTCGACGCCCTGGAGGCTTCGAGAAACCCCGGCGGAAGCCCCCACATGATCATCGCCCGTACGGTCAAGGGCAAGGGTGTGTCCTACATGGAAGACGTGGTGGAATGGCACGGCAAAGCGCCATGCAAGGAGGAGGCCGAGCAGGCCCTTTTCGAGATCAGGAGGTGTCTCTGTGAGTGAACAGGATCATGGGCCTTACCGCCACCTCCGGCCGGAGGTCGTCTCCGCCCTTGGAACCGGCACGGTCTTCGACCTGCAGGACCAGGCGCCCACCCGGGCCGCGTATGCCGAGGCCCTGCTGGAGCTCGGGGAGCGGAACCCGGACGTGGTGGTCCTGGACGCGGACGTATCCAAGTCCGTGGGCACGAACCGGTTCGCAGTCCGCTTTTCGGACCGCTCCTTCAACTTCGGGATCGCCGAGCAGAACATGATGGCCGCAGCCGCGGGCATGGCCACCACCGGACTCATCCCCTTTGCGACCACCTATGCGGTGTTCGCCAGCATGCGGGCCCTCGACCAGGTGCGGAACGCCGTTCACTACCCGAGGTTGAACGTGAAGATCGGCGCGAGCCACGGAGGGATCACCCCTGGACCGGACGGGGTGACCCACCAGGGTCAGGAGGACCTGTCCATCATGCGGTCCATCGCCGGGTCCACCGTCATCGCGCCGGCCGACCCTGTGAGCACGCGTCTGGCGACCCTTGCGGCGGCGACGTGGGACGGGCCGGTTTACCTGAGCTTCACGCGGGATCCTGTGCCCGTGCTCTTCGACGAGGGCTATCCGTTCGAGATCGGCCGGGCGGTGACCCTGCGCCGGGGATCGGACGTCACCATCGTGGCCCTGCGCGATCTTGTAGTACAAGCCCTGATCGCGGCCGAGATCCTCTCAAGGCAGGGAATCGACGCGCGGGTCCTGGACTGCCACACCCTCAAACCCCTGGATGAAGCGGCCCTGCTGCAGGCGGCCCGGGAGACCGGTGCCGTGGTCACGGCCGAGAACAACATCCGCTTCGGCGGCCTCGGAAGCGCCGTGGCCGAAATCCTCGTGGAGCACCATCCGGTTCCCATGCAGCGAATCGCCCTGGGGGACCGCTTTGCCGAGTCCGGCCCCTATCTGGAGCTCATCGACAAGTACGGCCTCACGGCCCGGCACATGGTCGAGGCCGTGAAGGCCGTGATGCAGCGAAAGGCGGAAAACGAGGCCGGGACAGGACGAATGGAAGCGGGTTCGTGAGCCATGGCAAACCGAGAGACGAGACGAGATATCCTGAAGCGTGAAGGCCTCCGGGTGGTCGTCCTGGACGACGACCCCACGGGCGTTCAGACGGTACACGGCTGTCTGATGCTGACCGAGTGGTCCATGGACAACCTTGCAGACGCCCTGAACGACCACGAGCCCTACTTCTACATTCTGACCAACACCCGGGCATTCCCCCCGGAAGCGGTTGCGCCTCTGATTCGAACGATCGCTCAACAGGTCCTTCGAGCCAACCAGGCTTTTCAGTATCGAATCATTTTCGTCAGCCGCTCCGACTCCACCCTGCGCAGCCATTTCCCTCTGGAGCTGGAGACCCTGATCCGGACCTCGAGCCTACAACCGGAGGTCCGGTTTCTGATCCCCGCCTTCTTTGAAGGGAACCGCATGACCTCCGGTGACACCCACTACATCCTGCAGGACGGCGTACGCGTCCCCTGCCACGAGACCGAGTTCGCCCGGGATCCGGTCTTCGGGTACACCACTTCCCATCTGCCCGCGTACATCGAGGAGAAGACGCAAGGCCGGGTCCGACGCCGTGATGTGTCGAGCCTTTCCCAGGGCATCCTGCAGCCGGGCAGGACGTCCGAGCTCGATCGCTTTCTGCAATCCCTCCGTGGAGATCGCTACGCGGTGGTCAACGCGGAGACCTACGAAGAGCTGGACCGCTTTTCCGCGTCGGTGGTCGACCGGCTCGTCCGCGGCGACACCTTTCTCTTTCAGAGCGCCGCCTCCTTTGTCAAATCCCTGGTCGAGTGCTCCGAAGCGGCCCCGATCGGCCGGGAGTCCGTCGCCGGTCGGGGACCGGGGTTGATCATCGTGGGGTCCCATGTGAGCAGGACCACCCGTCAGGTAGAGCTCCTGCGCCAGGCCCCCGGCATGATCCCCATGGAGGTCGACGTGAAACGGGTGCTCTCGGACGAGGGCGAGCTGCTCCTACGGACCGGACAGGATATCGCTCGAGCGATCGACCGCGGCCGCACGCCGGTGATCTACACCTCTCGGAGCGTCCTCTCCCTTTCCCGTGCACAGGAGCAGCTCTCCGCCGGTCAGCGGATCTCCGGGTTCCTCTCCCGCCTGGTGAAGGAGCTGGCCACGACACCGGGCTTCTTGATCGCCAAGGGCGGCATCACCTCCCACGACGTGCTCGTCCAGGGCCTGGGGGTTCGCCGGGCCCGCGTGCTGGGCCAGGCGGCACCCGGCGTTCCGGTGATCCGCATGCCGGCGGCCCATCGGTGGGCCGGCATGCCCTTTGTCATCTTTCCCGGCAACGTCGGGGAGGACCACACCCTCGGAGACGTGGTCCGATCCCTGTCCGGCCGGGGTCCAAACGAAAAGGAGGCTTCCGAGTGACGACGAAACGCATTCTTCTGGGCGTTGCCCCCACCGGCGGATGGGGGCTGGGCAGGGGCAATCCGATCATCCCGGAGGCCGTTGCAGAGGCCGTTCTCGCCTGCGAGGAGGCAGGCGCCTCGCTCACTCACCACCATGCCCGGGATGAGAATGGACGCTTGACGGCGGACCTGTCGTGCTTCAACCGCACCCTCGACGCCCTGCGGGCGTCGAGCGAGATCCTCATCGAGGCCTCCACGGGGGGGCTCAGTGACTTGACCGCCGCGGAGCGGGCGCTGCCCGTGGGCCATCCGCACGCGGACCTGGCCTCCCTGAACATGGGTTCGCTGAACTTCGAAGACCAGGTCTACTGCAACCCGCTGCCCGACATCCGGTTCTGGATTCGGACCATGGCCGATGCGGGGGTCAAGCCCACCCTGGAGGTATTCGAGGTCGGACACCTGGACACCACCCTGCGTCTCATCGACCAAGGCCTGCTGGAGCGCCCCTGCAACTTCAGCTTCGTGTTCGACGTGGCCTGGGGCATGCGGTACCATCCCCGGCTCCTGGACCTGTTGATCTCGAAGCTCCCCCCGGGGAGCCACTGGGGCGCGGTGTTCGTGGAGAGCAAGGACTTCAGCGGCCACCTCGAGGCCGCCGACAAGGGGGCGTCGTTCGTCCGCGTGGGGTTTGAAGACTCCCGGACCTACGATGGGAAGACCGCGTCCAACAACGCGGAGCTGGTGGCCGATTTGCGCCGGAGGCTCGAGGACGAGGGGCATGCCGTCGCATCCGTACGGGAAGCGAGACGCGACCTGCTCGGCTGAGGAAATGACCTTGCGTGTCGCGGCTCACCCGTGTTTTTTCTGCACGGCGGCGATCACGGCCTTTTGAATGTCCCTTGTCCCCATTCCAAAGCGATCGAGGAGCGCCTCGGCCTCTCCGGATTCAGGGAACTCGTCCCGCAGCCCCACCCGAACCAGAGAGGCGGGAGAACGCTCGGCGATGACCTCGGAGACGGCGCTTCCCAGCGCGCCGATCACATTGTGATCTTCGACAGTCACCGCAGCGCCGGTCTCTCGAAGGACGTCGGAAATCGTTTCAACGTCCAGGGGTTTCAAGGTGTGGACCTCAACGACCCGGGTCTTCACACCTTCCCGTGCCAGTTGATCCGAGGCCTCCAAGGCGTTCTTCAGAATGGGGCCGCACGAAAAAATGGCTGCGTCCGAGCCATGCTCCTTCACCACCCTCGCCTTTCCGAACACGAAATCCACGGCGTCATCGAAAATGACGGGTTCTTTGCCGCTCCCGATGCGGATGTATCCAGGGCCCTCCCGCCCAGCCACGGCTCGAATCGCCTTGCGAACTTGTGAGGCATCGGCCGGCACCACCACGTCCATGCCGGGAATGCACCTCATGATGGCCAGATCTTCGAAGAACTGATGGGTGACACCTTCTCGCTCCCCGCCGGACAGGCCGCCGTTCAAGCCCACGAACTTGACCTTCAGTCCCGGGTAGGCGACGAAGGTCCGTACTTGCTCGCAGGCCCTCATGGTGATGAACCCGGCATAGGTGCTGAAGAAGGGGTCATAGCCGCAGGAGGCCAGGCCCGCCGAGAACCCGACGGCGTTCTGCTCGGCAATCCCCAAGTCGAAGACCCGATCCGGAAACCTCTCGAGAAAGGGCATGCCTCGAATCGCGGTGAGGGAGTCCGCGCAGACCAGGACGACCCGTGGGTCTTCCGCTGCGAGTTCTACGAGGCCTTGGACAAACGCCACCCTTGTGCTTGCGATCGATGTGTTCTCCATCATCCGTCCCCCAGGACCCTCAGGGCCTCGTCGAGTTCTTCCTTCGTCGGAACCCGCTTGTGCCAGCTGTTGTCCCCCTCCATGAAAGGCACGCCTTTCCCTTTGATGGTGCGGGCGACGATGAGCGAGGGCCGCTCGCTTGCCCGGGCTCGAGCGGCTGCCTCGACGATCTCTGACAGATCGTGGCCGTCGATCTCCTGGCAATCCCATCCAAAGGCGGAGAACTTGTCGGCGATCCGGTCGAGGCCGCTCACCGTTTCCAGCGGGCCGCCGCTCTGAAACCCGTTGTAATCCACAAACACGATCAAACGACCCAGGCGATGGTGCGACGCGGCCAGCGCCGACTCCCACACGATCCCTTCGTTCAGCTCCCCATCCCCCATGATGACGTAAACATAAAAGTCCTCCCCGGCCAGCCGCGCCGCCGCCGCCATTCCCGAGCCCACGGAGATGCCGTGACCGAGGGATCCGGTGGTCATATCGATCCCGGGCGTTTTCTTCATGCACGGGTGGCCTTGCAGCGGGGAGCCCAGGCAGCGGAGCGTCGAAAAACACTCTCCCGGGACGATCCCCTTTCTGATCAGGGCTGCGTAGACGATCGGACAGGCGTGTCCCTTGCTGAGGATGAATCGATCCCGTTGAGGCCAGCCCGGACGCGCCGGATCGTACCGCATGATTCGAAAAAAGAGAGCGGTCACCATGTCCGCGATCGACAGCGCAGGCCCCGGGTGCCCGTCGCCTGCCAGATGAACCATGCGGACCACGTCCTTCCTCAACAGACGCGACATTGCCTGGAGTGCTTCGATCTCGCTCTTATCCATAGTGTTCTCACATCCCTCGCGACGACTTATTGCAGCCCTGTCACGCCGCGTTCACCCGACCCACCAGGGCGTCCATCGCCAGGGGCGGGCTGGTGAACACGGGCACATCCAGAAGGCGTTCCATCGGTTCGGCCAGGTGCCCCATGGAGGCCTGGGCCAGGAGGACGACCCCGACCTTTCCCTTCATGCCGCCGGCGTTCTCCAGGACGATCCGGTCATGGGTCTCCATGTCTCCCCGCAGAAACGCGTCAAAGGCCTCCGCGCTCAGCAGGGCCTCCACACGCACCTCTTTTGCGGCCTCCCGCGCCTTCTCTTCAACCAGGTGCACACTGGGGCCCACCGTGGTTTTGGCGGTTGCGATCACGCCGATCCGGTCCGACAGGGACACCGCTTTCTCGGCCATGGGTTCGTCCACCTTCATGACCGGAACATGAACCAGCTTTCTTGCCACATCCACGGCGGGGGCGATGCTGGAGCAGGTGACCATGATCAAGTCCGCACCGGCCTCCTCGGCCAGTTCGACCTGCTTGCACAACCTTCGCAGGATGCCGGGCGTCATCTGCTCTGCTCTCAACAAATCCTGGATCAGACTGTCATCGACAATATGAAATGAAGACATCTTGGACAATTTTTGTGCCACCATCGGCTTGAACATGTCGGCGATGGCCACTCCCGTATGGACAAAACCGATTTTGTTGATCATGGCCCCTCCCTCTGAAACCAATCAAGGTTGATCTCTTTCCTGTTTGATTAATCGATATACCCCATCAGCTTTGGAAGCCACAGTGTAAATTCCGGAAAAACCGCGATCAAGACAATCATTCCATAAATCAGCACCAGAAACGGCCAGACATCCTTCATGACCTCTTCGATCGTCGTCCCCGCCAAGTTGCAAGCGATAAACAGGCCCAACGCCACGGGCGGTGTCAGCAGTGCAAGCTGGACGATCATCACCACCAAGAGCCCGAAGTGGTGCGGGTCAATCCCGTAGGACATCGCGGCCGGCGCGAAAACGGGAACCAGCATGATCATGGTGGCCACGGCCTCGAGCACGAACCCGATGATCAGGAGCATGGTGAGCACGAGCAGGAGAAACAGGTAGGCGTTGTCCGTCAGGCCCTGCAGGAACGCGGTCATGGCCTCCGGGGCCTGATGAATCGAGAGGGTGTAGGTGATGATCTTGGCACAGCCGAGGACCAGAAAGATCACGGCACTCACAATCGAGCACTCGAGAAGGCAGTCGCGGATCAGCCTCCAGCTGAGACGCCTTTTGATGATCAACCCCACGAAGAGGCCATAGACGGCGGCGATGGCTCCCGCCTCAGTCGGGGTGAAGACGCCTCCCATGATGCCCAGCAGAATGATGACAGGGACCATCAAGCCCCAGATGGCCCGAAAACCACGTACGAGCACCTGCTTTGCATCAAACCCGGCCACATTGACAGGATAGCCGCGGCGGACAGCGTAGACGTGGGTGAGTGCCATCATGGCCAGCCCCAGGAGGACACCCGGGATCGCTCCACACATGAAGAGGCCGCCGATGGAGACGTCTCCCGGCGCTGCGTAGGCGTAGATGATCATACCGACACTCGGTGGAATGATCGGTCCCACGATGGAGGAGGACGCCGTGATGACCGCGCTGAACTTCTTATCGTAGCCGTTTTCCTTCATGGCCGGAATCATCATGGATCCAATGGCCGCGGTGTCCGCCAGCGCTGCCCCCGAAACCCCCGCAAAGAACATGCTCGCTACGATGTTCGTGTGGGCCAGGCCGCCGGGAAACTGACCGACGATGGAGTCCGAGAAGTCGACCAGATCCTGGACCATACCGCTTTTCTCCACCAGCAGGCCGGTCAGGATGAACGCCGTGATCGCCATCAGGGCAAAGGGGCTGATCCCGCCGAAAACCAGGGTGGGAACGGCCAGCATGGGCAAGTCCTCGGAGAGGAGGAAAAAGACCACACCGGCGATGCCCAGGCAGAAGGCCACCGGCATGCCGATGACCACGGTGAACGCGAAGCTCGAGAGAAGGACGAAGAACACGGCCCCCGAGAAACCGGCGTAGTGGGAAACCACGGAGGCGATCACCGCCACGAGGCAGAACGCAATGACCCCGACACTCACCTTGGAACCGGTCCCTGACGATTCTCCTTCAGGAGGGGTCGCCGCCCTCAGCGCTTTCAGGGTGCGAAGCAGATTTCGAATCAGGAAGATCCCCATCAGGAGGCACCCCACCGGCATGCTCAGATAGAACCAGAACATGGAGACCGACCTCATGGTGGGGATGTAGGCGGTCCACTGGTTGGGCAGCAGGAGGGCGCTGTACACCATGAGAAGACCCAGGAAGAAGAGAATGCACGTCTGAAACAAGAGATCCGTCCGCAGCTGGCTGCGGATGCTCAACCTCGAGACGATCAGACGAATGCTGATGTGCCGATTCTCGTCCAGGGCGAGGCTGGCGCCGAAAAAGACCACCACCACCATGAGATACCGGGTCAGGTCCTCCCCGAACGGCAGGCCCAGGTTGAAGACGTAGCGCAAGACCACGTTCACAAAGACCGAAAGAATCAGTACCCCGCAGCACACGATCGCGACGAACCGAATTCCCTTGCGAAGCATCTCGAGCATGGAATGCGTTCACCCCCGCCTGAAGATCCACCCTTCAGAAAGAATCCGTGGACATGAGACCGCAGCCCACCCTCGCAAAGGACGGGTGGGCTGCCTCAATTCGAACGCCGAGAGTTCCTCGGTTACTGCTGGGCCCACATGACCATGTCGATCAGCTCTTTGGTCATGGGACCGAGGTCCTGATCCTCGATGATCTTCGGATAGACCTTCTCGTAGGTCACTTTTCTGAATTGATCCAACTCCGATTCGGGAATCTCGTTGACCTCCATGCCCTCCTGCTTCAGCTTCCGGAGGCATTCCTCGTTCGCTTCCGTCATCTTGGCCCGCTGCCACCTCTCCGCCTTCTCTGCAGCCACGTCCACGGCCAAGCGGAGATCGGGAGGCAGCTTGTCGTAGTATTTCTTGCTCAATACGAGAATGCCGGGCTCATTCATGTGCTTTGTGAATGAGTAGTACTTGTTCATCTCATACACCTTCCCCAGCCAGACAAAAAAGGGCGGGTTCTCCTGACCTTCAACCACGCCCTTTTTCATGGCCTCGAACAGCTCCGCCCAGTCGATGTGCATGGGGTTGACACCGACCTCTTTGAAGAAGGCCATTACGCTTGGGCTGGGCAGAACGCGAAGCTTGAGGCCTTCCAGCTCGGACAACTTCTGGATCGGTCTCTTGTCGTTTGTCACGCTCCGGAAGCCGTTCTTGTACCAGCCCAGGTTGTGAAAATTGGCTTCCGCGAGCTTGGCTTCGATGTGATCTCCGATGGGCCCGTCAAGAACGTTGAACATGCTCTCGTCGGTTTTGAAGATGTAGGCGAGAACGGTGACCCCGATTTCCGGAGTGTACGTGGAGAGCTGCGCCGAACCGGGGATGGCGGCCTCCAGGGTGTTGTTCCGGACCATTTCGCAGACCTCGCGCGTGTTCCCCAGCGTTGCGCTGTGATGCACCGACACATCGATGCGTCCGCCCGTGAGGGCCTCCAGCTCCTTCTCGAAGTACTGGGCCGCCTGCACCCACGGGCTCACGGGCTTGTGACTGCACGCGATTCGAAGCTTATAGTCCGCAGCCTCCGCAAAAGGTGCCGAAAAGGATGTAAGGATCAACGCGGCCAAGCAGACGGCCACCACAACCGACAGTTTTCTTGCCCCTTTCATGATCGTCCTCCTTTGCGTTTTGGTGATCCATCAAACAGGATCTGCCCAACATGCCCGCTGGGATGCGTTGTTCCAGGCCGTGTGGTCCCCGGGAAACGCCGCCGGCGAACATGCAAATCACCTCGGTGTGCGGCCTTCCTTTTTCAGCTCTCGAACGAACTTCTCCGTTCCCTGCCTCATGTGGCGATGCATCAACGCCTCGGCCCTTGCTTCATCCCGCCGGCAGATGGCGTCGATCAGGTCCAAGTGTTCTTGAAAGGTCTCCTTCGGGTGCCGGACGAAGCCGCCCGGAAGATCCGCGTGGTAGGTGAAGATGACAATGGCGTAGGCCTTGAACACACTGGCGAAGACCTCGCCCCCCGCAATCTCCATCAGGTACTCGTGGAATGCCTGGTCCTCCTTGGCATAAGCGGCCAGCTCCTTCGGGTCTCCCTCCACATTGACATCTGAAAAGAAGGTCCTGAGCTTTTTTTTCTGGTGTTCCGTGACTCTCTGAGCCGCCCGTTTGGCGCCGAGGGCTTCCAGCGCCTCCCTGAGCTCGAGCACGTCGATGATCTCCTGCTTCCTGAAGGTACGAACATAGTGCCCGCGCCTGGGCCGGGTCTCGATGAGCATCTCCTTCTCGAGCATCTTCAGCGCCATCACAATGGGGGTCCGGCTGACCTTCAAGTCCTCGGCCAGCTGATCGATGGAAATCTTGTCCCCGGGCATGTACCGCCGATCCATGATCATGGATTTGACGATGTCGTACACTTCCAGCTCCAGGTTGCGCCTCGCCCCCAGCTTCTCCATCCAGCTCGTCTCCGCCGATCGCTGTCCTTCGGTTCAGATCGCCCGGACCGGCCATCGCCGTTCGCGCCTCTACAGCCATTCCGCGGCGCGCTGCCCGATCAATTTGCATTCAAAATGTGAAATATTACATGTAGAGTTTTTATTTAGATGAGATCCCGGCCCTTGTCAAGACAAAAGGGCGAACGAAAGCGCAAGCGTCTTTTGGGCTCAGGATGACTCAGAGATCAAATGCGGAGAAACGGTCCCGGGGGAGGGCGCGGATCGCGGTTCATGTCTTATGGAAGGTCGGACGGGTATCCGGCTGGACTTCGCCTCGAGCCCTCCTGAGGCGCCTCAGAGGGACACGGCCTCTCCGGGCTCCAGGTGGATCAGGCGGTCGGCCAGCCCGGCCCGTTCCATCTCCCGCCGAATCTCCACGGGAGGCAGGTGGACCGGCTCGTCCCCCAGCCGGAAGGCCCCCCAGTGGACCACCAGGAGCCGGCGCGCGCCGAGCTCGCGGAAGGCCCGCACGGTCTCCCGGGGGTTGATGTGGCTCTGGGCCATGAACCAGCGCGGCTCGTAGGCCCCCAGGTTGAACACGGCGAGGTCGATGTCCGCCTCCCGGCCGATCTCCTTGTACCGGTCGAACCCGGCGGCGTCGCCGGAGAGAAACACGGTCCGGCCGCTCGCCCCTCGAAGGAGATAGGCCCCCCAGAGGTTGCGGTCGGGGCCCGTGAAGGGGCTCCGCATGGTCCAGTGGTGGCAGGGGAGCAGGAGCACTGCGCCTCGGCCGTCCTCCACGCCTTCATACCAGTCGAGCCGGGTGTGGCGGGTCATGCCCAGGTCCCGAAAGATGTCCTCGTACCCCAGCGGGGTGATCACGTGGGTTTCCGGGTCCAGGGTCCGAAGGCTCTTCACGTCCAGATGGTCGTAGTGGCCGTGGGTGATGAGGACGTGGGCCGGCCGCGGCATCCCTTCCAGCCCGGACCGGACGGGGCTGAAGTCGTCGAACCAGAACAGGCCGAAGAAGAGCGGGTCCACCAGGTACACGGTGTCCAGGTCCCGCACCAGCACGCAGGCGTGGCGCAGGAACATGACAGAACAGTCCCCTTGCTCCCGAAAGGGCCGCCAGTCCAGGTCCACGGGGCGGACCGGCTCCTGCGGGTACTGATCCTCGAAGGGATTCTCGCTGAAGAGCTTCCACCGGAGGAGACGCCACAGCCCGCCGCGCGGCTCGCTGCTGAAGGGGTTCAGGAACCTGCCGTTCCCGTGGTGGAGCCGCTGGGCTGCGATCTCTCGAAGGGAAAGCCCTTGGGCACGGGACACGAGGCGTCTCAGGTCCTCAGAGGCCATGGCCGGTCCGGAGGTGCCGCAGGCGGGCAGCAGGGCGTAGGCCGCTCCGGCCGCCGTCCAGGCGGCGGCGGACTTCAGGAATGCGCGGCGGCCGGGGAGAAGCGGGCGACACAGCGAAGCA
>CAYYVD010000064.1:0-18146 GCA_964475045.1 uncultured Desulfobacterales bacterium
ACGCGTCGCCCCCCAGGTGGAGGAAGAGGGCCTTGACCGCCTTTTCCGCGGCCTGGTGACATGCGAAGCAGGACCAGTCGTGGTGCCCGGGCTCGAGCGAGCTCCGGGCGTGCTCCAGGTCATGCCGGCCATACCAAACCTGCCCTTCTCGGGCAGCTTTGACGAGGCGCCCGGGCATGGATGAAGGGGCACAAGAGCCTGGTGGCGTCCTGGCCGCCGTGACCTGCCCTCTCATTCCACCTTCCTGAGCCCGGCCGGGTTCCTTCGGGTGAAGGCCCGGTACCGGTCCTTCCCGTCCAGCCACCGCTCCTTGTGGCGTTCCTCCAGCCGGCCGATCACCCGGGCCGGGGCCCCCACGGCGATGGACTCCGGGGGGATGTGCTGTCCCTCCCGCAGCAGGCCCATCTCGCCCAGAATGCCCCACCGCCCGAGAATGGAGCGGTTGCTGAGCGTGGCCCGGACGCCCACCACGGCGTATGCCTCGATCGTGGCGTCGTGGAGCATGGCCCCGTGACCGATGGTGGCGTGCTCCCCGATCCGGCAGACAAACCCCTCGCTGGTGTGGATGATCACCCCCTCCTCCACGGCCGTGCCCTCCTGGACATCGATGGTCCCGTGATCCCCGCGAACAATCGCGCCCCACCCCACATAGCACTCGGGGCCGATGCGCACGTCCCCGATCAGGTCGGCGCTGGGGGCGATCCAGGCCGTCGGGTCCACGAAGGGCTCTCTTCCCTCAAAGGCATAGATGGGCATGGGCGTACTCCTTCAGTACGGAAGATAGCGGAGGATGTTCACCAGACCGGCGGTTCCGATGAACCCGTAGACCACCCGCGTGAAGGCCTTGGGGGACAAGCGGCGCGCCGCCAGGTTTCCGACGAACGCCAAACCGAGCACCAGCGGCACGAACACGGCGGCCCACAGGATCACCTGCCGGTTGAACCCGTGGCCGAGAAAGTGAATGTTCATGAGACGCCACCAGGTGGTGCCCAGGAAGATCAGCTGCAGGGTTCCTTTGGCCTCGTGCGGGTTCTCGAAGTGGGTGTACAGGAACAGGGCCACCGGAGGGCCTCCGGCGGTGAAGGCCCCGGCGAGAAACCCCCCGGAGAAGCCGGCCGCCATCCCCACGGGAAGGGGCAACCGGGACCGGAACCGAGGGCGCAGCAGGTAGTCCAGGGAAAAGACCACCAGCACAAACCCCAGCGCGATGTGAAACACGGGCATGTTGCCGTACGCGTACAAAAAGAGATACCCGAGCGGAACCCCCACAAAGCTGCACAGCATCAGCAGAATCGCCAGTCTCCACTGGATGCCGAGACGAAAGCTGCCCTTGTTGAAGAAGATGACCGCGAAGAAGAGCACCGGGAGGAGGATGTTCAGGACCGCCGCGGCGCGTTCCAGGTTCAAGGTGGTAAACGAAAGCCCTGCGATGACGATGATGCCGAAGCCGAGGCCGGTGAAGCCGTGGACAAAGGAGCCCAACATCACCAGCAGCGCAAAGTAGTAGAAGAACTGGGCGTCGAGCATGGGTTCCCACCCGCGGAATCCGCCGCTCGCCTATGCGGCGGGCGCTGGTTGCTGCTTGGAATACTTCTGCCAGGCCAGGAGGAACAGAAATCCCGCCAGCCCGATGGCGTCGGCCACCACGCCGGGAATGATGAGAATGGCGGCGGTGCCGAGAATCAGGACACGCACTGTCCAGGGGAGGAGTCTGCGGTAGTACCCGACCGTGCCCACCGCGAACATCAGGGCCGATAGCAGGGTCATGACCACCGTTTCCACGATGGCGTACCATCTTCCCATCAACAGGATGGACGGCCGGTAGATGAAGAAGAACGGCAGAATGAACTTCATAATGGCCAACTGAATGCTCATTCTGGCAATGGTCAGCCATGGCGCGTTGGCAATGGACGCCGCTGTGAAGATGGCCGTGCACACCGGAGGCGTCAGGGCGGAGAGCAGAGCGCAGTAGAACATGAACATGTGGGCGGAGAGCGCCGGCACGCCCATGTTCTGAAGGGCCGGCCCCACGACGCTCGCAGCCAGCACGTAGGCCGCGGTGGTGGGGATCCCCATGCCCAGGATCAGGCTCACGCACGCCGCCAGAACGAGGGCCAGCCAGACGTGGTTTCCGCTGACCCCGATCAGGGCGTCGCTGAGCTTGATGCCGAAACCGGTCAGGGAAATCATGGAGATGGTGATCTGCGCGCACACCAGCAGGCTCACCACGGTCACCATGCCGCGTCCCGCCCGCTCGACTCCGATGAGCAGGGCCCTGAGCCGGGGCACGAAGTCCTTCCAGGTCATGCGCTGAAAGAAGGTGAACAGGACCACGTTCACCATGATGGCGAGGAAGGCCGCCTTGGTGGGGGTGTGCCCCATGAACAGGCTTACGAGGAGCACCACGATGGTGATGCCCACGGCGCCGCTGGTCTCCCAATTGAACACGGATCGAAGGGACGGAATCTCCTCGGGCGGAACGCGCTTCAGGCCCACCTTCCGGGCCTCCAGGTCGATGCTGAACCACACGCAGGCGAAGAAGACCAGGGCCGGCAGGCTGGCTGCAAGGGCGATCTCCAGGTACGGCCGGCTGATCAGCTCGCTCATGATGAACGCGCCCGCTCCCATAATGGGCGGCGTGATCTGCCCGCCCGAGGAGGCGGTGGCCTCCACCGCCCCGGCAAAGGAGCTGCGGTAGCCGAGCCGTTTCATCATGGGGATCGTGAAGTTGCCCGTGGTGGCCACGTTGGCGATGGCGCTGCCCGAGAGCATGCCGAACAGGGCGCTCGCCACCGTGGACACCTTGGCCGCCCCGCCGTGACTGCGGCCGCCCACCACCAGGGCCATCTTCATGAAGCTCTCGGCGCCTCCAGTGGTCAGGAGAATCGCACCAAAGATGATGAACGCGGCCACCAGGGTGGCGGAAATGCCCGTCAAGGTGCCCCAGAGGCCCTCAGGACCCAGGTAGAGGAACTCGATGACGTACTGAAAGCTGAACCCCGGGTGCCCCCAGGACCCTGGAATGAACCCGCCCAGCAGCGCGTAGCCGATGCCGGTCAGGGCGATCAACGGCAGGATGGGGCCGGTGGCCCGGCGGGCGGATTCCATGACCAGCAGGATCAACAGGGCTCCCATGTACAGCTCGTACCAGGCGGCCTCCAGGCCGATGCTCTCCATGAGCCGGTCGTAGTTGGGGGTGATGTAAAAGCACAGGATTCCGGAGAGGACGCACAGGAGGATATCCATCACGCCGGGCAGACGACCCCGGCCGGCCTTGGTGAACCCGGGCAGCATCAGAAAGGAGAGCACCAGGCCGAACCCTGCGTGGGTGCTCCGCTGGATCAGGTTGGCGAACTGGCCGAACCCGGCCGTGTAGAGCTGAAACAGCACGAAGGCCACGGACACGACACCGATGATCCACGTCCAGATCTGCTGCTTGTCCCACCTTCGAGAACCCTGCGATGTTGACTGGGCGTCGACGACCATGGAAATCCTCCCCCGTGTTCCTCGCACTCGAGCAGACAACGACGAATGCAGGCGGATGGTACCTGGTGAATCTCTGGTGTCACCGCCCCCCTCGCGGGGAGCGGTGTCCGGTCCGGACCTACTTGGCCTCGGGCGGTATCAGGTGATCGGGGATGTCCATGCCGATCTCGCGGTAGTACTTGAGCGCCCCCACGTGCAGGGGGAACTTGGTCAGCTCCAGGGTGATCTCGGGAATGCTGAGCTCTTTCATGGGCGGGTAGGCGGCGTCCTGAATCCGGCGGCCTTCCTTGCTGCAGACGCCCTTGACCATGTTGTAGGCCTGCTCCTCGGTCAGGGTGTCGTCATAAGAGATGATCCCGATGGCCTGTACCGGCGCCGTGTACGCCGGGACCCCGGGCACCCGGCCCTCGGGCACGTTGACGAACCCCACGAACGGCATCTCTTTGTTGATGACGGCGACCTTGTCCTTGGGCCAGTTCAGGAGGCGAATCTTGGTGAACGCCTTGAGCTCCTTGGTGGAGGCGTCCAGCTGCAGACCCGCGCCCGCCTTGACGTACCCGGCGATGCGGTTGTCCTTTACCGCGGCCACGGCGTCGGAGAGGCTGCCCCGGAAGTAGTCGGGTTGCACACCCACCTTGGTCAAGAGCTGCTCCACCAGCTGCTCCGTGGCAGAGCCGCGAAGCCCGGGACAGATCTCCTTGCCGTCCAAGTCATCCAGGGTCTTGATGCCCGAGTCGGCCCGGACCACGTAGTTCTGCACGTTGGAGCAGTAGAGCCATAGCGCCCGGATCTTGGGCTGGGCCTTGCCTTCGTACTTACCGATGCCCCGGTAGGCCTGAATGAAGGTGGCCCAGGTGCCGATGCCCGCGTTGAGCTGGCCCCGGCCGATGCGGGCCAGGTTGTCCACCGCGCCCCCGGTGGCCACCACCGTGACGCTGATCTCGTCTCCCATCGCCTTGTTGATCGCCTGTCCCGCGCTCACGGTGTAGGTGTAGTGGCTGGAGGTCGTGGCCGTCGATCCCAGGAGGACCTTGTCCACCGCCCAGGCAGGGCCTGCGGCCAGGACCACGAGGAGTGCGCTCGCCATCAAGGTGTTCTTCCAACCAGTGATACCCTTTTTCATGATGTGCCTCCTTCGGTTTGGGGTTCTCATCGATCCTGCCGTTTTCGCAGGTCCCTGAAGCGCTTGAACTTGTAGCTCCCCAGGGTTTCCGCATAGTGATCAGGCGGCACCCACTCCAGAACGGGGCTCACCTCCTGACTGCGTCGAACCGCCTCCGTGACCTCCTCACGGATCGAACCGTAGCGCTCCTCGCCGCAGGCCACTCGAATCACCATCACATCCTCCGAATAAGGGTCGTCCGGATCGGTTTGCGTCACCACGATTTCATACTCTTCGATGCCCTGAATCCTGCTCAGCACCTCGTAGAGGGCCGCCACATTGATCAGCGTTCCCTTGACCTTGACAATGCCGCCGGTTCGATAGGGAATCCGGTCGAACCGCGGCTCCCAGGCCCCGCAGTGGGGGCAGACCTCGTAGGTCATGCTGCACATGTCGCCCACGATGTATCGAAGCAGACACGTTCCCCGCCGGTCGAGGTGCGTCAGCACCACCAGACCGGGCTCCCCTTCCGGCACGGGCTCGTGGGTGTCCGGGTCCAGGAACTCGAAAAAGTAGCGGCCCGGCTTCGGAATGTGGAACCCCCCGAGCTCGCGGCACTCCGGGCTGGGACCGTGCTTCTCGGTGAACCCGTAGCCGTTGAGGACCCGGACGTCCCGGGCGCCCATCTCGGCCATGCGCCGCCGCAGGTCCTCTCTCATGCCCGTGGGGCTGGCCTCCCCCATGGGCAGCAGGAGGCGGACACTGGAGAAGTCCCGGTTCTCCTTCTGAGCTTGAATCACCAGCCGCCTGAGAAAAAAACCGATGCCCCACAGGACGGTCACCCGGTGGCGCTCGATCATGTCGATGGCCTCTTTGGAGCGCCGGACCACGCCGGTTCCCGCGTCGTAGCTGCCTCCGAAGCTGGAGATCAACCGGGCCCCCACCGACTGGCTCCCCCAGAGGGCACTCAGGAACCCCTGGTGGGGGACGGAGGTCAGCGGAAACAGGTTGATGACCGTGTCCTGGTCACCGATCCCCATGAGCTCCGATGTCCGTTTGAGCTGCGAGATCCGGGAGTAGTGGTCGTAGCAGGTGTCGAAGAAAGGAGTCGGGTCCTGGGTGGACCCGGCCGTGTAGACGATGTCCCAGATCGTACGCTCCTCGCGGGTGAGCTCCGGAAGCTCCTTGGACTGAAGGCAATAGACCTCGGGTTGCGCGATGTAGCTCTCTTTGCTCGTCAGGGGCAGCTTCCGCAGGTCATCCAGGCTCTTGAAATCGGAGCGCTCGAGGCCCGTTTTCTCGAAGACCTCACAATACCGTGGATGGGCTCGAAAGACCAGGTCCATCTGCTTCTGAAAGCGTTCCTCCTGAACGTCGCGGAGTTCCTTCGGGTTGGTCGGTGTTCTGCGGGTCTCGGACATGTCGCCCTCCTCTGGATGGGCCGGCAGCAACGTGCGGTCCGGGATCAGGGCCGCACCCCGTACTTGGGTTTCGGTCCCAGCTCCGTCCGAAGGGCGTGCTGGGCCGCCTCGATGAAACGGCAGAGCCGGCCCCTCGTCTCCCTGGGGTCGATGATATCCTCCACAGCGAATGCCTCGGCCGTGCGGAACGGCGATTGGAGGGCCCGAAGCCTGGTCTCGATCTCCTCCATGGTCTGCTCGGGGGCTCCACTGGCCTCGATCTGTCTTCGAAAGCTCGCCAGCACCCCGCCCTCGATGGGCAGGGATCCGAACTCGGCCGACGGCCACGCAATCCGGTAGTGCAGGCTGTTGTTGGTGAAGGTGGTGGCCCCGGCCATGCCGTAGCACTTGCGCACCATGACCGTCACCCGCGGCACCGTGGCCTGCATGCCCACGTACATGGCCCGCATGCCCGCCCTGAGGGTCCCCAGGCGCTCAGCGTGGGTGCCGATCATGAACCCCGGGTTGTCCACCAGGAAGACCAGGGGGATGTGGAACATGTCGCAGAGCTCAACCAGATGCCCCTGCTTGGACGCGTCCCGGGCGTCCAGGGCCCCTCCGTTGTAGATGGGATTGTTGGCCACCACGCCTGCCACGAACCCGTTGAGGCGTGCCAGGCCCGTGATCACGGCTCGGCCGAAGGTGGGCTGGATCTCGAAGAAGCTCTCCCGGTCGAAGATCCACTGAATCACCCGGCGCATGTCGTAAGGACGGGTGCGCTCTCGAGGGATGATGGTGGCGAGCGCTTCCTCCCGGCGATCCGGCGGGTCCTGGGTGTCCACATAGGGGGGGGACTCCCACACGTTGAGGGGCATGTAGGAGAGGAATCGCCGCATCTGGGCGAACGCCTCCTGCTCGGTGTCCACGGCGTTGTCGATGGAGCCGGCGTGATCCACAGCCACGGCCGCACCGCCCAGGGTCTCCTTGTCGACCTCCTGAAACAGGGCCCGCGCGACCACGGGGGGGCCGGCTGCGAACAGGTGCGAGGTGCCCCGGACCATGACGGAGAAGTGGCTCATGACCGCACGCCCGGCGGGTCCGCCCGCGCAGGAGCCGAGCACGCCGGCGATCACGGGGACCTGCCCCATGAGCTCCATGTACCGCTCGAAGCCGTGCTCGGCCGGCAGACGCATGTAGCGCGCCTCGAGGGATGCCGCCACGTTGGCCCCGGAACCGTCGGCCAGGGAGAGGTAGGGAATGCGGTACTCCCTGGCCATGTCCTCGATGAAGCCGCCCTGCCCGCCTTTGCGCCTGGCGAGCTTGGGGCTGGAACCTCCGCGGACCGTGAAGTCCTCTCCGCCCACCGCCACGTACCGGCCGCCGATCTTCCCCAGGCCTCCCACGAACGGGGCCGGGGTCACGTCGACCACCCGGCCCTCCTCCTCTCGAACGGCCAGGCCGGCCAGCTGCCCCACCTCGAAGAACGACCCCTCGTCGAGCAAGGCATCCAGGCGCTCTCGAATGGTCAGCTTGCCGTCCCGGTGATGCCGTTCGACCCGCTCGGTACCGCCGAGTCGCAGGGCCATGGCCCTGCGTCGCTCCAGCTCCTCGATCTCCGGAAGCCAGCCTTCCAGGTCGTTGTTCTCGTCTTTCATATGCGGCACTCCTCGAGGGAGGGTCCGGCCGGCCGGGATCAGTAGCTCGTGGGCCAGCAGTGCATCCGGTGCTCTCCGACCCCGCCGGTGCGCTCGTTGTGATGAAACGCCAGCATGTCGATGAGCCACTCTCTCGTCCGGGTGGGATCGATCACATCGTTCACGTTGAAGATGCCCGCTGCGGACCACGGCTCGGTGTCCTTGTTCATCACGGCGAACTTCTCGTCGAACGCCTTCGGATCCTCTTCCTTTTTGACATTGTAGACCACGTTCACGCCGGTCTCGGGCGCCATGAAGCTGATCTCCGCGCTCGGCCAGGCCACGATGGTGTCCGAGTTCCTTCCCCCGCCCATGTTCAAAAACGCCTGCCCATAGGTCTTCCGGACGATGATGGTGATCTTGGGGACCGTCACCAGGGTCAGCGCGTTCATGAAGTTGATGATCTTGCCCGTCACCTTGCGCCGCTCCCCCTCCTTGCCCACCAGGAACCCCGGTGTGTCCACCAGCATGACGATGGGGATGTTGAAGGAGTCGCAGAGCACCAGAAAGCTGGTGATCTTCTCACAGGCGCCGGCATCCAGGGCCCCGGCCAGGTGCAGGGTGTTGTTGCCGATCAGGCCCACGGTCCGTCCCCCGATGCGGGCCAGGGTCGTGACGGCGGAACGGGCGAAGTCCTTCTTGAGCTCGAACAGCTCACCGCCGTCCACCATGCAGCGCATGATGTTGCGCATGTCATAGGCCCTTCTCGGTTCCTCGGGCAGGTACGAGAGGATCTTGTCCATGTCCTTGCCGGAACCCTCCGGCACCGGCGCCGTGGGCGGGGCCTGGGTCGCATTGGTGGGCAGGTAGGAGAGGAACCTCCGTCCCAGGTCCATGGCCTCCTGGTCCGTCTCGGCCACCATGTCCACCAGGCCGGTGATCTCGGCGTGCACCCGCCACCCCCCCATCTCCTCCCCGGGGGTGTCCTCTCCCGTGGCCAGGGAGGTGACCTTGGGGCTGGAGACCGCCATGACCGCCCCTTTCCGCATCACCACGAAATCCGACATGCTGGCGTACCACGTGGGGCTGCCGTAGCAGGGGCCCATCAAACAGGAGACCCAAGGGGCCTCCCGCAGGCGCTGGTACTGGGTCGGGTCCTGCCCCATACCCACCATGCCCCGGGCGCCCATATAGTCCGGCATGCGGGCGCCCCCGGCTTCGCTCAGGAAGATGGCCGGGTACCCCCTGGAGCTGCTGATGCGCTTGATGTACCCGATCTTCTTTCCGTTGACGTTGGCGCTGGAGGCCCCGCGAACCGTGAGGTCCAGGGACACCACGGCCACCGGACGGCCCTCGACCTTTCCAAAGCCCACGATCTTTCCGTCACAGGGGGACTTGCCCTCCATCCCGGGCTGGTCCGAGTGCGTGAACAGACCCATCTCGGTGAACGTCCCCTGGTCGAGCATGTGGTCGATGCGCTCGCGGGCGTTCAGCTCTCCCGCGGCCCTCTTGGCGGCCAGCTTTTCCTCCCCGCCCATGCCGAGCGCCTTTTGACGCTTTTCGTGGAACCGCTTCATTCGATCTTCAAAATTCATCTCGCCTCCTCTTGAACGAACGGACCATGGGGCGAACCAAAACGACCCCCCGGCTAGAGGATCCACTTCCGGTAGCGCTTCAGGTGCTCCCGCGCGCTCTTCAGGTTCGCCCGCTTCATTGCCTCCGCCTTCTCCGGGTCTCCTTCGATCATGGCCTCCAGGACCTTTCGATGCTCCTTGATGCCCGTCTGGATTCGTCCGGGAAGGATGATCACCCTGCGCTGCACGATGCGAATCTGCGCGTAGACGGAATCGATCAGCTTGGAGAGCTCCACGCTCCCGGCTTTCTCCACCATGCGCTTGCGAAACTCGGTGATCAGGTCGAGATAGTCCTCGTAGCGCAGCTCCTCCACCATCCGCTCGCACGGTTCGCCGAACGTTTCCTGGAGATCGGTCCAGTCCTCCGGCCGGGTGTTTTCCGTGGCCAGACGGGCCGCCAGGCCCTCCAGGACCTCCCGGATCTCGTAGATCTCGAGAAGGGATCGAGGCTCCACGAGTCGAACCACCGTTCCCTTGTTGGGCTTTCGCTCCACGAGGCCCTGCCGGCCCAGGTCCGCCAGAATCTCCCGAATCGCGGTCCGGCTCACGCCGAACTCCTGGGCCAGGTCCTGCTCCACGAGCTTGACGCCCGGCGCGATTCTTCGGTCGCTGATCCGCTCCTGCAGCTCCATCAGGATGTCCCGTTTCGGGACCCGACCGTTGTTCTTCTTTTTTCGAGCCATGGCTCCCCGAAGCCTGGGGCCTCTTTCGAGGCGTTCACCATTCACATACCAAACAATCGACCTTCCTGCAAGCGAAAAAGAATACAACATTGTCTTTTAATCCTGAAAATCCCTCCGCACCGCCGCCCCGGCCGACAGGATCGGGGCAGGGGTCAAAACACTTGACGGATCGCACGCCGATGCCGCATAACACCGGAGGATTCTGTTCGAGGACGGGATGCGGAGGGAGCGGCGGGAACAGGCATGATGCACCTGATTCGACATCTGTGGCTCATCAGCGTCCTCATCGGTTCGGCCTCCCTGACGCTCCTCGTGTCCGACCTGGAGCAGCGGGCCGGGGCCGGACGGGCACGTAGCCATCCGGCGGTCGCCGTCCTGCAGATCGCCTCCACCCCGCTTCTGGACGATTGTGTGGCCGGTGTGCTGAGCCGGCTGGAGGAACGGGGCGTTCGCGCGCCGGACGGAAAAAACATCCGCATCTTCAACCCCCAAGGGGACTTCAGCACCGCCAACGCCATGGCGCGCGACATCGCCAACGGCCCTTACGACCTGGTGATCACCGCCAGCACCGTGGCCCTTCAGACCTTTTCCAAGGTCAATGCCACCACAAAAAAGCCCCACGTGTTCGGCGCGGTGACGGACCCTTACGGCGCGGGGGTGGGCATCGACGGCCCGGCCCCGGACCAGCACCCGCCGTACATGGCCGGGGTGGGCACCTTCCAGCCGGTCCGGAGGGCCATCGCCGTCGCTCATGCGATGAACCCGGGCCTCGACCGCCTCGGCGTGGTCTGGAACCCCGGGGAGCAATGCTCCGAGGCCTGTCTCGTGCAAGCGCGGGAGACCTGCCGGGACCGCGGCATCGAGCTCATCGAGGCGATCGCCACCAACACGTCCGAGGTTTCCGATGCGGCCCGGTCCCTGACGGCCAAGCGGGTGGAGGCCGTCTGGGTGGGGGGGGACACGGTCGCCACCGCGTCCATCCGTCTCATCATCGGGCTGGCCCGGCAAGCGGGCATCCCGGTCTTTTCCAACGACCCCACCGATGCGGAGAAAGGCGCGCTCTTCGGGCTCGGGGCGGACTACCACACCGTGGGAAGGACCACGGCGGATATGGCGGCAGACATCCTGAAGGGCAGGCCGCCGTCCTCCTTTCGAATCGAGAACGTCGTTCCGGAGAAGCTGCGATTGAACCGCGAGGTGCTCGGGACGCTGAACGGCGTTTGGCGCGCCCCCCCGTCGGTTCGGGAGCTCCTGGACGGGCCGCCGCAACAAGGCTGAGGAAGCCGGGGTTCACACAGAGGGGCCTGATGAAGCTCGATCACGAGCGCCGCGGCAGGTATCTGCTCATACGGGCGCAGGGAAAGCTGGACGCCTCCTGGTCGGACCACTTTCGTGACACCCTGATGGGCCACCTGCGCAACGGCAACCACCACCTGGTGGTGGATGCCGCCGCAGTGGACTTCCTCAGCTCCGCCGGCATTCGGTCCCTGCTGCAGGTGGTCAAGGCGCTGAACGTGGTTCACGGGAGCTTCCGGATCGTCCACCCGTCCCCGTTCGTGGAGCAGATCCTCACCACGGCCGGGTTTCCGTCCCTGCTGGAGGAAGGGCCGCCCGAGGACATGTTCGATCTCACATCGACCGGCGGCGAACGAGCCGCCGTCCACGCCGGGATCGAGCACCACCCCGTCGAGAAGAACGCCGTGCTCACGCCGGCCCGAGTCGGAGGCTGGCGACCCTGGGAACGGGTGGACCCGTCGATGTGCAGCCCGGTTTCCGTGTCGGATGACCTCATCGCCCTGGGCATCGGGGGGCCGGGGGACGGCTTCGACGCGGTCCGGGACCGGCTCGGGGAGTACCTGGCCGTGGCCGGGAACGTGGTGTATCAGCCGCCCGGCGAGCAGGAGCACCCGGACTACCTCGTGTCCGAAGGCCGATACGTTCCAGCGATTCACAGCATCCAATGCCTGGGCGTTCGTGGAGAGATGGGTCACCTCCTTCGCTTTGCCCCCTCGGACGAAACCCCGTTCTACACGGTCTCCGCCCTGATGGACGCCATGCTGGACCGGAGCGGTGCAACCGCGGCCGGATTCGTCATCCTGGGGGAGATCGAGGGCCTGGTGGGCGCGTCCCTGATCCGCTCTCCCGGGCTGCTCGACGAGGACCGGGACATCCGGTTTCCGGAGGTTCGAGACTGGCTCACCTTCTGCGTGGAGCGATCCTACCCGCGGCTCCAGGCCCTGATGGCGGGTGCGGTCCGCCGCACCTCGAACCACCCCGGAGTCGTCCTGCTTCCGGCATTGGCGTCCCGGCCCGGGCTGGCCGCGCACGTGCATGCGGCGGTGTTTCCCTTTCAGCCGCTCCCGAACGGAAGGATCGATCTCCGTTCGGCGGTACAGGCCTTTTTCAACGGGCCCCCACCCCTGGCGGTCTTGCATCTGGTGGACGACGCCCGCCCCGTGGTCGGGCTGGGAGAAAGCGCCCTGTTCCGGGGGGCCTGCTGGTTCGGTCCCATTCGAGACGCGGAGGTGTGGACATGAGCCTGGTGATCGGCGCCTTGACCATGGGATTCATTCTGGCCCTGCTCACCCTGGGCATGCTCATCAGCTTTCGAATGATCCAGTTCACGGACATCACCGTGGACGGCTCCATCACCCTGGGCGCCTCGGTGACCGCCGTGCTCATTGCCGGAGGACACTCGCCCTGGTTCGCGGCCGCCGCCTCGGTCCTGGCCGGGTCTCTGGCCGGCACCGTCACCGGCGTTCTCCACACCCGCTTCAGGATTCAGGAGATCCTCTCCGGCATTCTGGTGATGATCGCCCTGTACTCGGTCAACCTGAGAATCATGGGACGGAGCAACATCCCTCTCCTGGACGCGAGGACCGTGTCCTCGGGAACGGCGGCCGCGCTCGAACGTCTCGGAGGCGGGGCGTCCCGCATCGGCCTGCTCGGATGGCAGGTTCCGTTGGGCGACCTGGCGGTGCTCCTGACCAGCGCCCTCATCTGCATCCTGGCGGGGGTGCTGCTGCACCGCTTTCTGTTCACCCACTACGGCACCGCTCTGAGGGCCGCCGGAAGCAACCCGCAAATGATTCGGGCCCAGGGTGTTAACCACCACACCATGGTCGTCGCGGCCCTGGCCCTGGCCAACGGGCTGGTTGCCCTGTCGGGATCCCTCCTGGCCCAGTACCAGGGATTCGCCGACGTCCAGATGGGCATCGGCATGATGGTCTGGGGGCTGGCGAGCATCATCATCGGCGAGGCCCTGGTGGGCCGGGCCGGCCTCGGGATCACCATCACGGGCGTGATCCTCGGGACGATCCTTTTCCGCCTGCTCATCGCCATCGCCCTGCGCTGGGGGCTCAACCCCAACGATCTCAAGCTGGTCACCGCCGCGTTCGTGTTTGCAGCCCTGGTGACCCCCGCCTGGTTCAAGTCCCTGGGCCGGAGAATCGCGGGAGGACTGCGTCATGCTTGAGATCCGGGACGTGTCCATGACCTTTTTCCCCAATACGGTGAACGAGGTGCGCGCCCTTCGAGAGGTGCACCTGGCCATCGAAGCCGGAAGCTTCACGGCGGTCATCGGGACCAACGGCTCTGGAAAGAGCACCCTGCTCAACGCCGTGGCCGGCGTCTTCGAGGTGGACAGCGGACGCATCCGGTTGGACGGCCGCGACGTCACCGACTGGCCGGAGTACAAGCGGGCCTCCCTGATCGGCCGGGTCTTTCAGGACCCCTTCGCCGGCACGGCCGCGGACATGACCATTCTGGAAAACGTCGCCATCGCCCTGAAGCGGGGAAAGGCCCGTTCCCTGCGCCGCGCCGTCACGGCCCCGTTCCGGGAGGCCGTGGCCGACCGGGTCCGCACCCTGAAGATGGGGCTCGAGGACCGTCTGGACAACGCCATCGGAACCCTTTCCGGCGGCCAGCGACAGGCCCTGACCCTGCTCATGGCGGCCTGGACCCGCCCGAAGCTGCTCCTTCTGGACGAGCACACCGCCGCCCTGGATCCGAAAAGCGCGGCCAAGGTCGCGGAGCTGACCCAACAGATCATTGTGGAGGAGCATCTGACCGCCCTCATGGTGACCCACTCCATGCAGCAGGCGGTGGACCTGCCCGACCGGATCATCATGATGCACCGGGGCAGGATCGTGGAGGACCACCAGCGCGAGCGCAAGCACCGGGTCCGCGTCCCGGACCTCATGGCCGCGTTCGACCGGGTGCAGAAGAGGGAGCTCTTCGACGAGTCCGTGGCCGAGATGCTGAGGCCGCAGTACTGCTGACCCGGTCCTTGCCAACAACGGGTATCAAACGCCGGCCGCCCCGCAAACCGTTTTCACGATCCACATCCAAGGCCCGCCCTTTCGCACGCGCGACACCAGGCCCGGGACAACCGCAGACCATGCCTGCGCGGGCGGTCGTCTGGAAAAAACACTTGCCCTTGGGATGCATTGGTTTATACTGGAAGTTTGTTTTGAAATGGGATGGAAACCCGGACGCACCCACGGAGACCCTGACCCGATGGCCAATGAACGTATCAACGCCTCCTTCAGAAACATCGCCATCATCGCCCACGTGGATCACGGCAAGACCACCCTGGTGGACGCCATGTTCCGTCAGAGCGGGCTCTTTCGGACCCACCAGCAGGTCGAGGACCGCTGCATGGACACCATGGACCTGGAGCGGGAGCGGGGAATCACCATCGCGGCCAAGAACTGCTCGGTGCTCTGGAAAGGGGTCCGCATCAACATCATCGACACCCCCGGGCATGCGGACTTCGGCGGAGAGGTGGAACGCGCCCTGTCCATGGCCGACGGGGCCTTGCTCCTGGTGGACGCCTCCGAAGGTCCCTTGCCGCAGACACGCTTCGTGCTCAAGAAGGCCCTCGACGCCGGCCTCGACATCATCGTGGTCATCAACAAGATCGACCGGCCCGACGCCCGGGCGGCCGAGGTGCTGGACGAGATCTACGACCTCCTCATCGACCTGGACGCCTCGGACAAGCAGCTCGACTTCCCCCTGCTCTACGCCGTGGGGCGCGACGGGGTGGCCGGCCGTGAACGGCACCGCATCGGAGACAACCTCCACGTCCTCATGGACACCATCCTCGAGGAGATCCCCGGACCGGTCCACGATCCGGACGCCGGGTTCCAGATGCTCGTCTCGGACCTGGGTTACTCCGACTACCTGGGCCGGCTCGCCGTGGGCAAGATCTTCAACGGCTCGGCCCGATCCCGGGACGCCCTGGTGTGCATCCCCGAGCAGGGGGCTCCCGTGTCCCTGAAGGTGTCCAAGCTCCAGGTGTACGAGGGCATGACCCTGCGGGAGGCGGACGAGGTCCAGGCCGGGGACATCGTCGTGCTCGCCGGGATCGACGAGGTCAAGATCGGGGACACCATCTGCCACCGATCGGCTCCCAGGGCCCTCCCCCGAGTTCGGGTGGACGAGCCCACGGTGGCCATGACCTTCACGATCAACGACTCCCCCCTCGGCGGCCGGGAGGGCACGTACATCCAGTTCAGCCGCATCCGCGAGCGACTGCTCAAGGAAACCCTCAAGAACGTGGCCGTGCAGGTGGAGGACACCCGTGACCGGGACAGCATCCTGGTCAAGGGCCGTGGGGAGTTTCAGCTCTCTATCCTGATCGAGACCATGCGGCGCGAGGGATACGAGTTCTGCGTGGGCCGGCCCCGAGTGATCTTTCGCCGCGAGAAGGGACGGCGGCTGGAGCCCCTGGAGCGGCTGCTGCTGGACTGCGAGGAGCGGTTCCTGGGCGTGGTGACGGAAAAGCTCTCCCTTCGAAAGGCCGCCCTGATCGACATGGTGAACACGGGCTCCGGCCGCGTGCGCCTGGTGTTCTCCGTGCCGGCCCGCACCCTGATCGGCTATCGGGACGAATTCCTCACCGACACCCGGGGAACCGGCATCATGCACGCCGTGTTCGACGGGTACGGGGAGTACCGGGGCGACTGCCCCAGCCGTCCCACCGGCTCCATCGTGGCGGACCGCAGAGGCAAGGCCGTGGCTTACGCCCTGGCCAGTCTGGAGCCCAGGGGGCGCCTCTTCGTGACCCCGGGCAGCCCGGTCTATGAAGGCATGATCGTGGGCGAGCACAACCGGGGCCAGGACATCGACGTCAACGCCTGCAAGGAAAAGAAGCTGACCAACATGCGGGCCGCCGGCAAGGACGACAACATCCTCCTCTCCCCGATCCAGCCCCTGCCCCTCGAGCAGGCCATCGCCTTTCTTCGAGACGACGAGCTCCTGGAGGTCACCCCGAAGAGCCTTCGCATGCGCAAGGCGGTGCTCTCCGCCCAGGAGCGGCACACCCTGCGCGGAGCCCGCCTCAAGGCGGAGGTCCGCGCGGCCTGAACCGTGGCCCCGGAGGGCCTCATTCGCCCCCCGGCAAGGCCGGCCGTTTTTCCTTTTGCCGCTTCCCCCGAAGAGGTATGATCCGCCTGATTTGAACCACGGTCCACAGCGACACGCCCCGCAACGTCACCAAAGGAGGCTGCAGGCATGATTCAGGAAATCCCCGCCGATCGACTCGACGTGGAAACGTTCATTGAAGCGCAGGTCCGTTCCATTCGAGAGGCCGTGGGAGACGGCACGGCCATCAACGCCCTCTCCGGGGGCGTCGACTCCTCCACAGTTACCATGCTCGGCCACCGAGCCCTGGGCGACCGGCTTCGCACCGTGTTCATCGACAACGGACTCATGCGCGAGGGCGAGCCGGAGCAGGTCACCGGGTTCTTTCGGCAACTCGGCGTGCCGGTGGACATCGTGGATGCACGGGACGCGTTCTACGGCGCCCTTTCCGGCGTGAGCGACCCGGAGGAGAAGCGCGAGGCCGTCACCCAGGCCTTTTACCGGGACGTGTTCGGCCGCGCGGTCCAGGAGAGCGAGGCCCGGGTGCTCCTCCAGGGGACCATCCTGACGGACGTGGACGAGACCGTCGCCGGGATCAAACGCCAGCACAACGTGTTCGCCCAGCTCGGCATCGACCCCCAGGAGGCCTTCGGCTACGAGATCCTCGAGCCGCTCATTCAGCTTCGAAAGGACGGCGTGCGCAAGGTGGGCAAGGCCCTGGGCCTTCCGAGCGCCTTGTTCGAGCGGATCCCCTTTCCCGGCCCGGCCCTGGCCGCCCGGGTGATCGGCGAGGCTACGCCGGAGCGGATCGAGACGGTTCGAAAGGCCACCGCCGTGGTGGAGCGCCTGCTCGAGGGCACCGGCGCCTTCCAGTACATGGCCATTCTGCACGAGGACCGGGTCACGGGCATGCGGGACGGCCGGCGCGATTTCGGACAGCAGATCGAGGTGCGCTGCTGGGAGAGTGTGGACGCCCGCACGGCGACCCCCACTCGGCTCTCCTTCGACGTCCTGGAAGACCTGGCCTCCGGCATCCTTCGGGCCGTCCCCGGCGTGGTCAGTGTGACCTACAACATCGGCCCCAAGCCGCCCTCCACCATCGAGGCCGTGTAAGAGGCCTCTTCCCGCAGGAGCGGGTCATGATTTCCGCGCTTCGTCTCGCCGACCTCCAGGTGGCGGCCCTCCTCGATGACCTGGAAGAAATCGGACGAAAGAGAAGACGAACGGAGGAGGCCTCGGTCCTGGCCGTGACCTGAATCCAGGGGAACCGTCACTGAGGCGCCGCTTCGAGGGGAGGCTCTGCCTGCTCCAGCAGCTCGATCAGCTCACCGTTTCGCACGTTCCCGGCTTTTTCACCGGCGAGGGTTTTCGCCAGGATCCGTCTCGCCTCGGGCGTCCCGACCGCCAGAAGCGCCCGGGCCGCCTCGCACCGAATGCCGTCCAGATTGTGCTTCGGGTCCTCGAGCAGCCGCACCAGTCCGGGAACACAGACCGAGGCGCCCCTTCTGCCGCACATGCGAATCACCGAGGACAAAACATCGCCGGTCCGGGTCTCCAAGGCCCGCGCCAGGGCTGCGTCGTCCAGGTCCTCGAGCTCCGAGAGGTCCCGCTTTTCACGAAGGGCTCCTTGCATCCGCTGCACCAGGGTCGCCACCAGAAAGGGGCCGGGCGTCAGGCAGACGGCCGCGCCGGCCCCGATCAGCCACGCATCGGGAAGGAGCCAGGCGGATGCGAGATACAGGCCCGGGAGCAGGGCGGTCCAGGCCCCATAGTGCTCCCGGACGGCCATCAGCCCCCCCGGCACCACCCCGAGGCCCGCCCCCAGGACCGCCCCCACCCGC
>CAYYVD010000065.1:0-17847 GCA_964475045.1 uncultured Desulfobacterales bacterium
CGTCCCGGCCGTGCTTCGCGCAGACGGCGAAGAACCGGGCGTAGAGCTCCCTCGCCAGGCCCTGTCTGCGGTGAATCGGGTGAACGCCCACGAAGTGAATGTACGCCTCGTTCGAGAGGGAGGCCGAAAGAAAGCCCACCAGAAATCCGGCGAGTTCACCCCGGTCCTCTGCGATCAGGGAGGTGTCGTGGAAGTGATCGAGAAAGAGCCGGGGCAGCATGGGCCTCAGGTCCCGGCCCTCCCACCACGCCGGCATGACCGCTATGATGCGGGAATGATCGGAAGGGACGGCCTGTCGAACGATCGTCTCCACGGGACCTAACCGGTTCTTCCCACCGGGCTTCGGGCCAATCGCTCCAGGATCATGGCGTAGGCCCGCTGGCCCCGGTCGAATCCCTCCAGGCGGAAGAACTCGTTGGGGGAATGCTGGCGCTCGTCCGGGAGCCCGAAGCCGAAGATGATGGTGCAGGCCTCGAGCTCTCGAAGGAAAATGCCGTTCACCGGAATGGTCCCGCCCATGCCCACCCGGTAGGGGGGCGTTTCGTAGAGCTCCTCCAGCACCGAAGCGGCCACGTTCAGTCCCGCATGGTCCAGCGGGATCCGGTAGGGTACGGCGCCGCTTTTCCCCCGGGTCGCCGCGACCCGGACACCCGGTGGGGTCGCACGCTCGATGTGCTCTGCCACGAGGCGGGTGATTCGCTCCGGATCCTGGTCGGCCACCAGCCGGCAGGAGAGTTTGGCGTGGGCCGTGCTGGGAAGCACGGTTTTGACGCCGGTGCCCTGGAACCCGCCGTAAACGCCGTTCACCTCGACGGTGGGCCGGAACCAGGCCCGTTCCCACGTGGAAAACCCGGCCTCTCCGACCAGCTCGGGCGCTCCGGTCTCGGCCAGGTAGGCGTCCCGGTCGAAGGGGACCCGGGCCGCATGCTTCCGGTCCTGCTCGCTCAAGGGGCGGATATCGTCGTAGAAGTGCTCCACGGCCACACGGCCGTCCGGGTCGTGGAGGGAGTCCAGGATCCGGGCAAGGGCGTGGATCGGGTTGGCCACCGTACCGCCGTAGGTGCCGGAATGGAGGTCGTGCTCCGGCCCCTGTACGTCCACGAAAACGGAGGCCAGGCCCCGCGTGCCCAGGACCAGACAGGGCTGCTCCTCGGCCCACTGCCCGCCGTCCGCGCTCAGCACCAGATCACAGGCCAGGCGTTCCCGGTTTCGGGCCACGAACTCCGGGAGCTGCGGGCTTCCGATCTCCTCCTGTCCCTCGAAGAAGAATTTGACGTTGAGGGGAAGGGCCCCGGTGGTCTCGAGCAGGGCCTCGCACGCCAGGATGGGGAGCAGCATGTTTCCTTTGTCGTCGTTGGCGCCCCGGGCGTAGATGCGGCCGTCTCGAACGGCCGGCTCGAAGGGCGGGCTCTCCCAGAGGTCCAGAGGATCCACGGGCTGCGTGTCCAAGTGCCCGTAGATGAGCACCGTGGGCTTGTCCCCGGCGTTCAACCACTCGCCGTACACCACGGGGTGCCCGCCCGTGGGGAGGATCCGGACGGACTCGATGCCCGCGGCGTTCATGCGCGCCTCCACCCAACGGGCCGCTTCGGCCACATCGCCCTCGTGCTCGGGCAGGCTGGAGATGCTGGGGATCCGCAGGAACTCGAAGAGCTCCTCCAGGTATCGTTCGCGGTTCTGCTGAAAATGCATTTCCCAATGGGTCATGGGAGGGTCTCCTTGTCCCGGTCGGAGGTCAGGCCTCGATCTTCAGGTCCAGGTCCGGGCTGCGGGCCGGCGCAGACGGGTCCAGGGACCCCGGCAACGCTTCGGAGAGGGGTTGCCGGAAGCGCACATGGAGCGAGTACTCGTTGAACGGGTGGGGCTGGACTGCAATGATCCGGCCCGAGACGTCGAGGTCTTGCTCGCCTTCCTTCAGGGGAAGACGGGACTGCATTCGAAGCCTGCGTCCCAGGAGGAGGCGGGCCGTATCCGGTTTGGACATGCGCACGGTGAAGGAGAGGCCGCCGGTGGAGAGATCCGCAAATCCGCCTTTGAAGGGTTTGCCCACGGTCTTGCCCTCCTTGCCCAGCAGCTGGGCCAGCAGGGCCCCCGTGAGCTTGACCCGCTCCTGTCTCCTGCGGTCCGTGGCCTGCTGCTTCAGGATCCTCTCCATGCCACCCGCGCGGAAGCAGTGCTCGGACAGCTTGGCTTCGAGACCCGGGTGATCGTCCTTCAGGGCATCGAGGGCGGATCGCTCCAGGGCGCTCGCCCGGACCGGCGTCAGGGTGTAGGCGGAAAACGTGCTGAAGGCGGTCCGTGCGAAGAAGGTCTCCGCCCCGAGGGGGTCCCCCGGCCCGAGGGTCTTCACGAGGACCTCGCGCGCTCCTTCGCCATGGGTCACTTTGACCTCGCCCTGATCCAGGAGGTAGAGCCGGTCGCTTCGGGCTCCCTCCTGGAGGATCGCCTGGTCCGTGTCGAAGCGGGTCGAGTCCAAAGCAAAGTACAGGGCGTTGGCCTCTTCCGTGGACAGGGACCCGTACAGGGCGGAGAACGTCTCCATGTGCCCCTCGTCCCGGGCCTCGCTCTTCTCCTCTTCGATGATCTCGCCCGACTTCACGATCTCGCTGAGGGCCATGGGGTCCACCTCGAAGAGCCTGTCCCTCAAGGCTTCGGCCTTGGGGAAGTCCTTTCTCTTGGCGTAGGCCACGATCAGGTCGTAGAGTCCGGCAACCGCCGATTCCTTGTCCCCCGCCTGCAAGGCCTTTTCGACGCCGGCTTCCTTCTCCTGAAGATCGCTCACCCCATCATCCTCCTTTTGTGCCGGATTTCCTCCAAGTTTCCTCCTATTTCTCCCCGTCGTCAAGCCTGCCTTTGAGCACCCCGGCCCCTTGCCCTTTCGGCGGTTTTGGCGTATGCAGGAACCGGCGGCGCGCGGAGGGCTGGAAGCCCCTGCCTTTGAGGGCGATGTACATGGTTCACGCCGAAGGGAGGTCATGTCATGAGCAACACCCACAGCAAGACGATCGGATACGTGCTCTGGATCTTCGGCTTCACCGGGGCCCACCGCTTCTACTACGGCAAACCCATTTCCGGCACCATCTACTTCTTCACCCTGGGTCTGCTTCTCATCGGATGGATCGTGGACCTCTTCCTCATTCCTTCCATGGACCGCCAGGCCGACCTTCGGTTTCGTCCCGGACCTTACAGCTACACCGTGGCCTGGGTCCTGCTCACCTTTCTCGGCGTGTTCGGCATCCACCGCATGTACTTGGGAAAGTGGCTGACCGGGCTTCTCTACCTGGTCACGGGCGGGTTGTTTCTGGTCGGCGTGATCTACGACTACTGGACGTTGAACGAGCAGGTGGCGGAAAGAAACCGCTAGGAGATCCGTCCTTCCTCCACGCCGTGACAGGCCACGTAGACACCGGAGTCGATCTTTCGAAGGGGCGGCACCTCCCGGCTGCATCGGTCGTTCGCCTCGTGGCAGCGCCGGTGGAACACGCAACCCGAGGGCAGGTGGATCGGGGTGACCACCTCGCCCTTGAGCTTGATGTGCTTGGGCTTGGTCTCCCCGAGACGGGGGATGGCGCTCAGGAGGGCCTTGGTGTAGGGGTGCCGGGGGGTGTCGAAGAGCTCGTCCACCGGGGACAGCTCGCAGACCGTGCCGAGGTACATGACGGCCACCCTTGTGCTGATGTGCTCGACCACCGAGAGGTCGTGGGTGATGAACATGTAGGTGAGGCCGAACTCCTCCTGCGCGTCCATCATGAGGTTGAGGATCTGGGCCTGAATGGAGACGTCCAGGGCCGAGACCGGCTCGTCCGCCACGATGAAGTCCGGGTCCACCATGAGGGCCCGGGCGATGCTGATCCGCTGGCGCTGGCCTCCCGAGAACTCGTGGGGGTAGCGGTCCGACCAGTGGGGGTCCACGCCGACCTGCTCCATGACCTCGGCCACCTTGTCCCGAACCTCGGCGGCGGTTCTCACCTTCCTGTGGAAGACCACCGGCTCCTCGAGGATCCGGGCCACGGTCATGCGGGGGTTGAGGGAGGCGTAAGGGTCCTGGAAGATCATCTGCATCTTGGCCCGGAAGGGCAGCATGTCCCGGGGGGAGAGGTTGTCGATCCGGGTCCCCTGGTAGAGCACACGGCCTTCGTTGGGGGGGTAGAGCCCCAGGACGGTCCGGGCCAGGGTGGACTTGCCGCAGCCGCTCTCTCCCACCACGCTGAGGGTCTCTCCGGCCTGAATGTCGAAGCTCACGTTGTTCACGGCCTGGACCACCGTGCGCTTTCGCACGAGGCGCCGTTCCTCGAAAGCGAGCTGGTCCAGCAGGCCTCCGGAGATGTCGAAGTGCTTGACCAGGTTCTCGATGGTGAGCAGGGGTGTACGGTCTTCCATGACGATCCTATTTCAACATGCCCAGGTTGTGGCAGGCCACGAGGTGATCCCGGGCCTCGTCGGCCTTGAGATCGGGGCGTTTCTCCAGGCAGGGCGGCGCGCTGACGGTGCAGCGCGGGTGGAACGCGCAGCCCGGGGGAATGTCCGTCAGCGTGGGCATCATGCCCGGAATCTGGGTCAGCCGCCTGGCGGCCTTGCGTCCCCAGGGAAGCGAGTTGATCAGCCCCTGGGTGTAAGGGTGCCTGGGGCGGTGAACGATCTCTTCGGTGGGCCCCATCTCGATGATGCGGCCGGCGTACATGACGGCGATCTTCTCGGTGACCTGGCTGACCACGGCCAGGTCGTGGGTGATCAGGATGAGCCCCATGTCTTCGGCGTCGCAGAGCTCCTGGAGGAGGTCCATGATCCCGGCCTGGATGGTGACGTCCAGAGCGGTGGTGGGCTCGTCGGCGATGATCAGGGCCGGGTCGGCCAGGAGCGCGATGGCCACGACGATCCGCTGCCGCATGCCCCCGGACATCTCGTGGGGGTACTGGTCCAGGCGCTTCTCGGGGGAGGGGATGTACACCTTCTCGAGCTTGTCCAGGGCGATGTCCAGGGCGTCCTGCCTGGAGATGTTCCGGTGGGCGAGCACGGTCTCCGCCATCTGGGTGCCGATGGTCAGGACCGGGTTCAGTGTCATCATGGGGTCCTGAAAGATCATGCTGATCCGGTCCCCGCGGATCCTGCGCATCTGCTCGCGGCCGAGCCGGCTCAGCTCCTCCCCCTCGAATAGAATGCTTCCCCCGGAGATGTAGCCGGGCTTGCTGATCAGGTTGATGATGGAGAACCCGGTCACCGACTTTCCCGCTCCGCTCTCCCCCACCAGGCCCAGCTTCTCCCGCTTGTCCAGCGTGAAGCTGACGCCGTCGATGGCGGTCAGCTCGCCGAACCACAGGGCGAACTTGACTTCCAGGTCCTTGACTTCGAGGAGGTGCGCCATAATCAGCCTTTGTACAGCTTGGGGTTGAGGACGTCCCGCATCCAGTCCCCGAAGAGAATGATCACCAGGGTGAAGGTCACCAGGAGCACGCCGGGAAAGAAGGTGATCCACCACGACCCGCTGAACACGTACTCGAAGCCGGCATTGATGAGAGAGCCCAGCGACGGTTTGGTGATCGGCATGCCCAGCCCCAGGAAGGAAAGGGCCGCCTCGCTCATCACGGCCTGGGCCACCTGGATGGTGGAGATCACCAGCACCGAGGTCATGGTGTTGGGGAGAATGTGCCGGAACATGATGATGCGCTGGTTGAGCCCGATGACGCGGGCGGCCTCCACGTACTCCTTCTTGCGCTCCCCCAGCACCGAGGCCCGGACGGTGCGTGCATACTTGGGCCACTCGGACAGGCCGATGATGAGGATGAGCAGCGGCATGGCCAGCTCCTCGAACCGGCCCACGCCGAAGGCCAGCTGGAACACGGCGCTGGCGATGATGGCCACGATCAGGTAGGGGATGGAGAACTGGATGTCGGCCACGCGCATGAGGAACGAGTCGATCTTGCCCCCTAGGTACCCGGATGTGAGGCCGATGATGATGCCCACAAAGGACTGGAAGATCACGGCCCCCAGCCCGATGATCACCGAGGTCCGCAGGCCGTAGAGCATGGTGCTGAAAAGGTCGCGCCCCTGGATGTCGGTGCCCAGCCAGAACCGCTCCTCGCCTCCCTCCATCCAGGAGGGGGGGATCTCCGCGTCCAGGATGTCGATGGTGGTCGTGTCGTAGGGATCAAAGGGCGCCACCACCGGGGCCAGGAAGGCGAGGGTCACCAGGATGAAGAACACGGAGGCGCTCGCGATGGCCACGGGGTCCCGCTTGAAGTTGTAGAAGAAGTAAGAGCTCTTGAAGCGTTTCCAGGTGTTCATTTCGCTCCGGTGACTCGGACCATGGGGTTGATGAACCCGTACACGATGTCCACGACGGTGTTGATCACCACGAACATGACCCCCACCACCACCAGGTAGGCCACGAGGAGCGCCGTGTCGGACCGCTCCACGGCCTCGAGGAACATGAATCCCATGCCCTGCCACTGAAAGACCGTCTCGGTCAGCAGGGTGAAGGCGAAAAGGATCCCGATCTCCACGCCGAAGACCGTCACCACGGGGAGGAGCGTGTTCTTGAAGGCGTGGACGAACCAGATGCGTTTGCGGTGAAGCCCCTTGGCCCAGGCGTACTTGATGTACTCGGTCTCCAGGACCTCCATCATCTCGGAGCGGATCAGCCGAATGAACAGGGCGATCATGATGGAGGAGAGGGAGATGCTGGGAAGGATCAAATGCTGGATGCCGTCCCAGGTGAGCAGGCCGCTCTCCCAGCCCCACACGTTCACCGTCTCTCCCCGGCCGTAGGCCGGAAGCCAGTTAAGCTCCACCCCGAAGACGTAGATCAGGGCGATGGCCGTGAGAAAGACCGGCATGGCCACGCCGATGGTGCTCGCCCCCATGACGAAGCGCGAGAACCAGCTCTTGGGGCGGATGGCCGAGTAGATTCCTACGGGGAAGGTGAACAACAGGATGATCACGAACGAGCCGAAGACCAGCTCCAGGGTGGCCGGGGCCTTGGACAGGATCACGTCCATGCAGGGCTTGCTGTGGAAGTAGGACGTGCCCAGGTCTCCGTGAAGGGCGTTCCGGATGAACCGGCCGTACTGGACCCAGAAGGGGTCGTTGAGGCCCAGCCTGTCCCGGATCGCTTCGCGCTCGGCCACGGAGACGCTGATGCCCACCATGTCCCGCACCGGATCCCCGAGGTTGTGCTGGACCGAGAAGCCGATGAAGCTGATCACCAGCATGACGATGACGGACTGGATGACGCGGCGGACGATGAATGCGAACATGGGCTGCCGTTCGTGCGTTTGGGATACGGACCGAACAAAGGGATGGGGCAGATCAGGGCGCCCCGCGGGCGCCCACCTGCCCCATCGCCTCTCTCAGCGGTCGATGCGGGTGATCGGTGCTACTCGACCACCAGGTCTCCCAGGTACGGGAAGTTCAAGGTGTTGACGATGGGCTGGGCCTTTACGCCCTTTTTCACGCCGTAGGAGTGGTTCTGCCAGTGGAACGGGACATAGGCCGCATCGTCGTAAACGATCTGCTCGAGCTCCTGGAGCATCTTGGCGCGCTTCTCCAGGTCGGTCTCGCTCTGGCAGGCCAGGGTCAGCTCGTCCACGGCCGGGTTGCAGTAGTTCCCGCTGTTGTACTGGCCGTATCCGGTCTCCTTGTCCGGGCACATGAGCAGGAACTCGAAGAAGTTCCCCGAGTCCTCGGTGTCCGAGTGCCACCCGATCAACTGGAAGTCGGCCGGCTGCCGGTCGAACTCGTCCCAGTACTGGGCCTTGGGCATGGTCTTGAGGTTGATCTTGATCCCGATCTTGGAGACCATGGCCGCGAAGGCCTCGGCGATCTTTTCGTCGTTCACGTACCGGTTGTTGGGGGCGATCATGGTCGCGCTGAAGCCGTTGGGGTACCCGGCCTCTTTCATGAGCTGCTTGGCCTTCTCGAGATCGTAGCGGGGAACCAGGCTCTCCTTGTGGCCGTAGTAGCCTTCGGGGCTCATCTGGCCGGCGGGCGTGGCGGTCCCCTTCATGATCTTGTCGCTGATGCCCACGTTGTTCACGGCGTGGACGATGGCCTGGCGCACCCGCACGTCCTTGAGGGGCTCCAGGCGCTTCTGGTTCATCTGGACGGTGATGATCCGACCGCCGGTGAAGGTGATCAGGTCCACCTTGGGATCGCTCTTGATCCGGTCGAAGTCCTGGGGCGGGACCGGGGAGATGAAGTCCACGTCCCCGGAGAGGAGCGCCGCCACGCGGGTGGCTTCCTCCTTGATGGGCGTGAGGATGATCTCGTCCACGTTGCCCGGGGAGTCCTTGTCCCAGTAGTTCTTGTTCCGTTCCAGGACCATCTTCACCCCGTGCTCCCGGAAGGTGCACTGGTAGGCCCCGGTGCCGCTCGGCAGGGCCTTCTTGGCGAAGGAGTGCCCCACCTTGACCACGGCGTCCTTGGGCTTACCCTCCTCGTCCGTGCCCGTGTAGAACTTTTTGTCCAGGGGGAACACGTAGGTCATCATGTTGAGCACTAGGGGGTAGGCCTTCTTGGTCTTGATGTCGATGGTGTGGTCGTCCACGACGTTGAACTCGGAGAACGGCTCGAAGAGCCCTTTGAAGTCGGCGCTCTTGCGAAAGCGTTCCAGGGTGAACTTGACGTCCTCGGCGGTGAAGGGGTTGCCGGTCCTGTGGAAGGTGACGCCCTTTCTCAGGTGAAACCTCACGGTCAGATCGTCGATCCTCTCCCACTTCTCTGCGAGTCGGGGCTCGAAGCTCATGTCCTGGCGGTAGCGTACCAGGGGATCGAACACCCAGTGGGAGAACTGGAGCATACCGCCCGAGAGCTGCTCCTGAATGTCCAGGGTTTTGGGGTCTGCGTCCAGGGCCAGCTTCAGGGTCTTGGCCCCGGCGATGGACCCGAAGGACAGCACCAATGCCATCACCATACCTAACATAACAACTTTCTTCATGGCTCCTCCTGCTCGTCGTCCGGAACGGCGGCGCTGGATGCCCCGCCGACGTGCTTCGCGCTGAAGCCCCCGCCGGGCCCACGGATCCGTTCTCTCAAGACGACTTCTCAATGGGTTGAAGACATGCCCTGCCGGCCGAGACAGGGGCCGCCGACGCCGAAGACCTCCCCCAAAAACCGTCTTGACACGCCGCTTGCCTCTGCGAAGACGGCACTCGAATGGAGCGGGCCTTCACATCGGAAGCTCTCCGATCAAGCCAAGATCCAGTGCATTCGATCATGGGGGAGGAATCAGCGAGAAGACCGGAGTCTTCACGAAAAAGGGGCATCCTGTGTCAGTCGATCCAGGCCCCATTTGGAAGCTATGTTATAGCCAGTCTGCCAAAGATTTGTCAACCCAAATTCAATGCGATTTTCTTCTTGAATTATTTTTCGAATGCCTTATAGTACAGGGTGCGCAAAGGCAGTCCGTGACCGGCACCCTCCCGGGTTTCGATCGTGCAATCGCCTGGCGCAGGTTGTCACCACCCTGATCTGCATTCAGGGCTTTCCCATTTTCATTCAAGCAAGGAGTAACGAAGTTGGCCAACGGCGTAGTGAAGTGGTTCAATGAAAAGAAGGGGTATGGCTTCATCGAGAACGACGATGGAGGCGATGTATTTGTCCATTTTTCAGCCATTCAGGATGACGGATTCAAAACGCTCATCGAGGGTGAGCGCGTAACCTTTGATATCGAGCAGGGTCAAAAGGGGCCTGCTGCGGCAAACGTCGTCAAGGCGTAACGCAACTCAGTTCAGAACCGGTTTTTTCGAGGGAACATCGGAACCCCAAGTGGGTACGGGTTCCCTCGTCTTTTTTCAGGACCATCTCTCGTCCGTCTTCGACCGAAGCCGAACGAGGCCCCGAAAATCCTTTGAGCCATCAGCATTGCCGAGAACCTTTCCGGAAGCGCGCGCGTTTCGGCTCTTCCCTTGACAGCCGTTTCCCGAAACTCGAACCTGTGCGATGCGCTGTGCCCATGCAGGAGAGCTTCGTCACGTGTTCAGGGCCTGAACCGGGCGGCAGCGCCCTGTATTGCAGGTGCAAGCCCACGGTTTCACTTCTCTTGTGTTTCCCCTCGAGGAATGCTTCGGCTTCTTTTGCATTAATCGTGTTCGTTGTTTAGCCATATCGTGCTAGGATCGGTATGTTCCGCCTCGCTGTGCATCATCGGTGTCCATCCGGGCGATCGACGACGGAGGTTTCGGCCTGACGAGGAAATGTGCGGAAGGGAGTCCGGCAAACCATGTCCGATCGATCATCCAAGTCGGGTTTTCCTTTCTGAACTCCCTGAAGATGCTGAGGGCCTCCATCCCTGCAAGCGTGGAGATCCGCCAGGAGGTCGATGGGGGCCTCCCCTGTGTGGAAGCCGACCCGTCTCGCTCAGGGGCCCCATGATCTCCTTCACAACGGTCCTTTTCGCTGCAAACCTCCGTCTGGCAAAGGGGTACAAATCGACAAGGTCTGCTTTCATGCTGGGCCCGGTCATCGAAAGGAACCTTCACCTGCGCCTGGACTCGCATCACCCCCCCCGGTTGCGGATCAGCTCCATGGGGATCTTTTGTTTGATCAAATTGCGAATTTCGCTGAGCGTATCCATGGCCACCGTGTAATTCATGGCGAGTCCAATGAACTCTGCGAGCAAGACCAGGGAGTTGAGGTCATCTTCGAGGAGATCCCAGGGTCGATCTTGGTAGAGCCGCAGGGTGCCCAGAACGACTCCGGAGGCCCTGATCGGAATCGAGACGATGGCGGTGATTCCCTCTTTGCGGGCCTCTTCGGGGTATTGAATCCTCTCATTCATCGCAATGTCCGAGACGATCACCGGCTTCCCGCTCATACACTCGGCAATGCTCTTTGGGGCCAGAATGGGACCTTTTGCAACATAGTCCATGCTCAGACCGAAGCTGGCCACCCGCTCCAGCTCTTTGGTCCCGGTGTCCAATGCATAGATAGCGCAACCCTTGATGTCCATGGCTGCTACGAGGAGTTGAGTCAAGTGGTTGGACATGATATCCAGATGCTCGGATCGGGATACCGCCTTGGTCACGGATTTGAACACCTCGATGTTGATTTTTGTTCCGGTTGCCATGGTTCCTTTCCTCCTATTGAAACGAAGAGGCAATGTGCATGCTGCGTTTCGGTTTCACTACTTGGCGATGCAGATCGTGACGCCTGCCACCCTTCCGAGAAGTCGCTCATGGACGCTCCGGGAAAGCATTTGTGTGACCCGTCCCCTATCCTTTGCACTGAGAACGATCACGTCGTAGTGTCCTTTTTGGGCGGCGCTCAGGATCTCGTCCGGTATGGATTGCTTTCTTTCCTTGAAGATGTAATCCACTTGATCTTCACGGAAGCCTTTCTGCAGAAGGAAGATCCTTGTGGTCTCCAGGGCGGATTCCCGCCCCTGAATCTCCTCCTGCAACGAGGTCAGACGGTCTCGAATCTTGGCCATTTCCGGGCTCGACGCCATGTCGATCTGCGGCAGGGGAGCATAGATGTTGATGAGGGTAACCTGTACGTCTCCCCGCTTCGAGAAGGTGTCTATGACGAAGTTCAAAGCCTTCCTGTCATGAGGAGTGTGATTGTAGGGCAGGAGTATCTTCTGTACGTTCATGATGCCTCCTTTCTACCTTCGGGCGGACGTCATCCAAGGCTTCCGCTTGTCGAATGGGTTGACCGGGCAGGGTCTCACAGCGGTCCCCGCGTTCCGTTCGATCCGTTTCTGTCCGTGCCCCGTTCGTTCGTGAAAGGTCGGAAGAACAGGTTGCCGGTTCGGCAGAGGCCAGCACAGGCGGGTTTTGAGAAGAAGTCTTGCCTCGGTCTTGTCAGGTCTTGATAAGCTCGATAGAATTTGAACTGGAGGATGAAAGCGGGGCGAGTTCAGAACACTCTTATATTCTACAAAGACATGCGGCTCGAATCAAGCCTTTTGCGCGGAGGCGGCGAAGCAAGGCCGGTTCGGTTTGACGCCTGCGCGCCTTTTGCAGCGGCGGCTCCGTCACTGTCTGGATGCCGGCTTCGAGGAACGGGGGAGGGTGTCGGGACTCGGGATCGTGCCCACGCTCGAAACCGGCCAATGGGATGCCTCGAGGGGCGAGACAGCGGCGAAGGAGGGCTGTGCTTGAGCATTCCCGTGACCAGAGATCTCGCGATCTCCGAGGGCGAGGTGGAGGAGCGCTTCGTGCGGGGATCGGGCCCGGGTGGTCAGAACGTGAACCGGGTGGCCACGGCGGTCCAGCTTCGATTCGACGCGGCCCGGTCTCCTTCCCTGCCCGATGCGGTCAAGCAGCGGCTTATGCGCCTGGCCGGGCAGCGGCTTACACGGGACGGCGTGGTGGTGATCGAAGCGAGGCGGCATCGCACCCAGGAGCAGAACCGCAAGGACGCCCTCGAGCGCCTCGTTTCCCTGATTCGACGGGCAGCAAAGCGCCCCAGGCCTCGAAGGCCCACCAAGCCGACACGCGCCTCCCGAAGGCGCCGCCTGGAGAGCAAGACGAGGCGGGCCCGACTGAAGCGCTCGAGACGCCCCGTTCACGGGTCGGACGAGGGTTGAGCCGCCACCTGCAGCCGCCTGAAAAGGCTTGAAAAGAACGAATGATCGATCTGTTCTTACAAGCCAGTTGCCAACCGGACTGAGGTCGTCCAGGGTCCGTGCCTGTGGCGTGCAGGTTGTAGAGAAGCAGCGGCGGCGACGGGCCGGGATGGGTCACAGCGCATCCCAGAAGGTCCAGAACGCCGGGAAACTCTTGCCGACGCACTCAGGGTCCCGGATGCGGACACCGGGAATCCGGAGCCCGGCCACGGCCAGGCTCATGGCGATTCGGTGGTCATCCCGGGGGGCCAGCACCGCTCCGCAAAGCGGATGCATCCCGTGGATGATCAGCCTCCCCCCCCGCGTTTCCAGATGCCCCCCCAGCCATGCCCACGGAGCTCGCCTGCACCAGGAGATCGAGCTCCAGGTCGAGCGCCTCCCTAGGCGACACATAGGGGCAGGGAATCGACCGGGCGAGGGCCTCCCCCCGCTCCCGGGACCGGTTGGCGATGAACAGTCGTGCCCCGGCCCCGGCCAGGGCCCAGGCGGCGGCCCGGCCAGCGCCGCCGGCGCCGACCACGAGGGCGGTCAGACCGCGGGGCTCGATCCGGGTCCGAACCGCCTCCAGGATGCCGAGGGTGTCCGTATTGAACCCTGCCAGGCGCCCGCCGTCGTTCACCACGGTGTTTACTGCCCCGATCCCCACGGCTTGGGGGTCCACGTGGTCGAGAAGGGGAAGGATCGCGGTCTTGTGGGGCATGGTGACGCTCAGCCCGAGGACCCCGAGGGCTCGGGCCCCGGCGAGGCAGCCGGCCGGATCCGGGGAGTCGAACGCCAGGTAGACCGCGTCCAGGCCCATGGCGCGGAACGCGGCGTTGTGCATGGCAGGACCCAGGGACTGCGCCACGGGCCGGCCGATGACGCCGGCAAGAGCGGTGCCTGCGGAGGGAGTCATGATGGCCCCTCCTTGTCGAGACGCCTGGGGTGGCTCTGGGTTTCCTTGAGGGACGGGGAGCTCGAGCCGCCGGGTTCGAATCTCCTGTGGGAGAAGACCTTCAGGATCCTCCGCCGCATGTCTCCGACCGGGATCTGTCCCTCTGCGGTGGCCTCGCCCTCGGCGGCCGAGGTATAGCACAGGCTCGCCCCCAGCAGGAGAGAAAGCCAACGGCTGGCTCGGCCCGCGGGACCCGTGCAGAAGGCGGATACGCCCACGCCCAGGGGGCGGCCGCGCGGGACGAGGGCAAGCACGCGGCGGGCGTCCGAGGCCGCCCGCGCGTGGCAGACGATCTTGACCACGGCGGGCCGTTCCGCCGCCATCTCCTCCAGAAGCCCGACCAGAACGGGGTTCGAAGGCGTTTTGCGGATGGCGTGTCGGGACAGGATCACCCGTCCGGGGCCGGCCTGCGTCGTGATTTCTTTCCGCAGGGTCTCGTGCAGACCGAGCTCCACGTCCAGGTAAGCGGCTCCTGCGTCCAGCGTCCGAAGGAGCAGATCAGCGCAGGCGGCGTCCGAATGATCCCAGGCTCCTCCTTCCCGGCGGGTGCGGACGGTGGCGATCACCGGGAGGGACGAAGCCTGAATCAGCTCCTCGGGTCTCGCGTCCGAGATCAGATCGAAACGGATCTCCACCAGGTCGAACCGCTTCGGGGTCCAGCCCTTTCTCGATCCTCGAGGCGAGCCCGTTCAGGATCCACCTTTCCCTGGCAGGATCCGCCACGGCAACCCCCAGAGACCGCTTGATCTTCCCGATCTCCACGGCCACGGACCGCCGGCGGGAGAGCAGCCACAGGATCTGGTCGTCGATGCGGTCGATCTCCCCGCGGAAGGTCGCCAGCCGGCGCCGGGCGCTCTCGCGGGTTTCCTCGGAGGTCATGCCACCCTCATGGCCGGGTCCTCCAGCGAGGCCAGGGCCTCGCTGGTTCCGGCGGCCTCGTGCACCATGCGGCAGAGGGCCCGTACGATCCGTGAAGGGTCGCGGTGCTGGAACACGTTGCGGCCGATGGAGGTGCCCGCCGCCCCCGCGTCCATGGCCCCGCGCACCATCTCCAGAACGGCCCGGTCGCTGTCCATGTGGGGCCCCCCGGCGATGATCACGGGCACCTGGCACCCCTCGATCACAGACCGAAAGGTCTCGGCGGAGCCCGTGTAGGGAACCTTGACGATGTCCGCGCCCAGCTCGGCCCCCAGTCTGGCGGCGTGACAGAGGGCGGCCGGGTCGTACTCGTCCCGGACCCGTTCTCCCCTCGCGTAGAGCATCGCCATGAGCGGGACGCCCCACTCCGACGCGGTCTGGGCCGTGGCCGAGAGATCGGTGAGCATGCGCTCCTCGCGGCCGTTTCCGATGTTGACGTGAACACTCACGGCGTCGGCGCCCAGCTTGATGGCCTCCTCCACCGTGCACACCAGGGTCTTGACGTTCGGGTCCTCGGAAAAGGAGGTGCTTCCCGAGAGGTGAACGATCAGCCCGATGCCGTCCCCTCCGAACCAGCGGCACCTGGAGGCGATGCCCTTGTGGACCACCACGGCGTTGGCTCCCCCTCCGGCCACGCGGCTCACGGTCTGGTGGATGTCTGCAATGCCTGGAATGGGACCGACGCTCACGCCGTGGTCCATGGGAACGATGACCGTTCTCCCTGTTCTCGAGTTCATGATGCGTCCAAGTCGATGCTCTTTGCCGGTCATGATGATCTCCTCCCTTTTGGAATCCGTGATGTCTGGGTGCGGTCTCCGGGGACCGGTTTTCGGTGTTATCAAAAAGGAAAGGCCGGGGAGCCTGATTCTCCCGCGGCCTTCTTCCCGGACTCCGGTCTGGTCCAAGGCGTGGGGGGCGGATCCCTCCAGCCGGTAAAGTAATAGATGTGGGCAGCCTTGCAGGGCCGGTCGATCCCTCGCAGGGACGGTTTCACAGCGCATCCTCCAGCAGGGTCTCCATGCGGTGGTCCCGGTGGAGGTTCCCGCATTGCCCGCGCCATCTCAAGAGGTGATCCGCCAGCACGAGCCGGGCCATGGCCTCCATGACCGGAACCACGCGCGGAATGGCGCACACGTCGAACCGGCCGGAAAGCTCCAGGAGGGCGGGACGCCCCCGGCGGTCCACCGTTTTCTGGAGGAGGGGAATGGAGGGAATGGGCTTGACCGCAGCCGCAGCACGATCTCCTCACCGTTCGAGATGCCGCCGAGGATGCCTCCCGAGTGGTTCGAGGTGAAGCCGCCCGGCGCGATGGGATCGTTGTTCTCCGACCCGAACAGCCGGGCGGAAGAGAACCCGTCGCCGATCTCCACACCCTTGACGGCCCCGATCGACATGAAGCCGCCGGCCAGGTCTGCATCCAGCTTGCCGAACACCGGTTCTCCGAGCCCGGCCGGGCATCCGGATATGCGAACCTCCACGATGCCGCCGACCGAGTCCCCGTTTCTCCTGCAGGCGTCCATGACCCGAAGCATGGATTCGGCCGCCCCAGCGTCGGGACAGGAGAACGGGTTTCTGCCGGCCTCCTCGGGGTGAATCCGTTTCGCCTCCACGCCGCCCAGCTCCACGGTGAAGGCGCTGACCTCGATGCCCTCGGGATCGAGGACCTTACGGGCCACCACGGAGGCGGCCACCCGAGCGGCCGTCTCCCGCGCCGAGGCGCGTCCTCCCCCCCGATGGTCGTACCTGCCGTACTTCCGGTGGTAGGTCAGGTCTCCGTGTCCGGGGCGGTAGACCCGCTCCAGATCCCGGTAGGCGGAGCTGTCCGCGTTCCGGTTTGGAATCAGGAGCGCGATGGGGGTGCCCGAGGTGAAGCCTTCGAACACGCCGCTCAGGATCTCCACCTGGTCCTCCTCGTTCCTGGGCGAGTCGAACGGGTTCCGTCCCGGCCGTCGCCGGGCCATGGGACCCCGAAATTCTTCCTCCCTCAGATCCGATTGCAGCACCTCCACTGAACGAGATCTGCCGGAAGGTCGGTCTTCTTTGTCTTTTCACCGGTGCTTCGTTGGGGTAGGATCGCCAGAAGCGCGCCGGGGCGATCCTTTCCCGGGGACGGGTGCGCCTCCCGGGAATTCGTCTGCGGCGAGGAAAGAGGAATCGCCATGGAATGTCGCGACACCCTTCCCGACCTGGACGCGCGTGCCGTCCTGGAGGGGCAGGGCATCGATCCGGATCGCGCGGGTCCCGCGCTCACCACTTCGGCCGAGACGGTGATCGAGGAGGCGCGGGCACTGATCCATCCCGGCTCGGTCGGGATCGTTCGGCCGGTGACCGACTTTCACCATCAGACCGTGGTCCTCGACGGTGGGGCCGTGTTCAAGGGTCCCCTGGCGTCCCGGGCACTGGCCGGCTCCAGGGAGGTGGCCATGGCCGTCTGCACCCTGGGGCCGACGCTCGAGTCCCGCGTCAGGGAGATGTTCGAGGAAGATCCCGTGCGGGCCCTGGCGCTTGACGGCGCCGGCGTTGCGGCCCTCCGGCGGGTCTCTGAGTCCGTGGTCCGCCGGATTCGTGAGCAGGCCTCGTCCAAGGGCTGGGGATCGGGCATGCGGGCCCAGCCGGGTCAGGAGGGGTGGTCCATCCGGCAGCAGCAGGTGATCTTCGACCTCGTACCCGCGGAGCGGATCGGAGTGAGTCTCACCGAGAGCTCGCTCATGATCCCCCAGAAGTCCGTGTCTCTCGTGATCGGCATGGGCCCGGACATGCGTCCGGACGGGGTGGCCTGCGATTTCTGCTCCAAGCGCGGAAGGTGTCCCTGGCGGATTCGTGCATGAAGGAGGGTGGAGGGAAGCCATGGGCGGAAGGTGCACGGTGACCTTCGAGCCCCTCGGGCGTCGCATCGGCGTGGCGCGGGGGGAGACCCTGCTGCACGCGGCACAGGCGGCCGGTGTGGGCTTGAACGCGTTCTGCGGCGGAGTGGGCCGGTGCGGGACCTGCCGCGTGCGGGTGCTTTCCGGGGCCGTCTCCCCGCCCGGCGAGGCCGAGCGGGAGCTCGCGGGCGAAGGGTTCCGGCTGGCCTGCCGGACCCGGGTCCAGGGCGACGTTCGGGTGGACGTGCCGCCCGAGTCGGTGGCTGGCCCCCAGCGGGCCCAGATCGAGGGCCGGGAGCAGGCGGTGGACCTGGCCCCGGCGGTCCGTATCCATGACGTTCAGTGCCCCCTCCCGTCCCTGTCGGACCTGCGCTCCGACGCGACCCGGCTGTGTGACGCTCTGCGCGAAGCGCACGGGGCGGGCCCGGCGCGATTCGACGCCGAGGCCCTGAAACGGCTCCCGGAGGTGCTTCGGCGGGGGGAGGGCCGGGTTCGTGCGGCCGTGCTGGAGGATGAGGTCATCGCGTTTTCGCGGGCCGGCGCTTCCCCCCTCGGGTTGGCCGTGG
>CAYYVD010000066.1:0-17628 GCA_964475045.1 uncultured Desulfobacterales bacterium
ATCGATTCAGCACCAGGGGCTCTGATCGGTTTGTCATGGACGCCCGCTTGAATCGGTTCTCCGCATTCGCATTGGCCTCCATGAAAAACGCCCGTCTCCGATCCTTCCGCAAGGCGTTTCTCCTTTCCTCTGACACGGAGCTTGGACCTGCTCGTTGAGGGTCGGTCTCCGTTCCATTCCCACCCACAGCAGCAGAAGCAGACTCGATGGTGGCCGCATCCTCATTTGCTGAGCTGTCGTCCCTATGGACCCCCTCGCAGACCTCCGGCGACCCACGGCATCCTCCTGTCGAGTGCGAAAAGGGCCGGGAACCCGGTCGACCCCATCGGTCGCAAAGTGGTACGCAAACTCAGTTCAAAATGTTCTTGAGCGGAATTCAAAAATTCGTTGACAGTCGGGTAGACAGATCATAGGATGATCAGACAAATGGGTTGCGGGTGGGGATGGCATGGTCCAGATCAAAAAAAGGAAGTTGGCCGAGACCATTGTCGATGAAATCAGAGACATGATTCTCAAAGGCCACCTGAAGGAAGGCGTCAAGCTGCCGAATCAAAACTCATTCGCAGAGCAACTGGGCGTCAGCCGGGCCTCTCTCAGGGAGGCGTTGCATACGCTGAGCATGCTGGGGGTGATCGAGCAGAAGCCGGGGCTCGGGACCATCATTCGTGCCATGCCGCCGGTTTTCCACTCCAAGCCTCACTTGCCGCCTCTCATGTCGGATATTCAAGCGGTTCACGAGTTGATGGAGGCTCGTGGGTATGTCGAGGTGGGCGCCGTCGAGCTGGCCGTCGCAACGGCGGACTCAGATGTCAAGTTCAGGATGGGAGAGATCGTGGAGAACATGGCATTGGCCATCGAGGCGCGACAGTGGAGCCAGTCTGCCATATTGGACGCCGAGTTTCATCATTCCATCGCCGAAGCCGGCAATAATCGTTATATGGTTCATATTTTTGAATCTTTGAGAAATAGTATGGGGCAATTTGTGAATGAAATGTTGAGTGTAATGCCCGAATTAATGGAACCTGCCTATGAAGAACACAAGGCAATTTACCAAGGCATCATCAATGGAGATGCTGATGCCGCTGTCAATGGCATGCAGAAGCATCTGAAATCGATCAACCTATCTTTCAAGCGCTATTACGAGGCATACCGGAAATCCGAAGAATGAAAAGACAAATAGAACCCTTTTCACCGTGTGATTGCCTTTCCAACACACATTCACTGACCACAAGCGAGGAGAGGGAACAGCATGAAGATCGCGGTATTGGGTGCGGGAGCCCAAGGATCCATGTTCGGCGGATTTTTGGCACGGAAAGAGGACGATTTGTGGCTTTTGGACACTCGTAAAACGCATATAGATGCCATTAAAGAACGCGGCTTGGTGATGACCAAGGGGTCCCAAAAGGAGGTGGTCTACCCCAATGCCACGGTGGATCCATCCGAGGTCGGCCCTGTGGATCTGATCGTCCTCCAGGTGAAGGGGTTCGATACCCGTCAGGCCATGATGGATGGAAGGCCGATGATCGATGATCGGACGCTGGTCATGACCCTTCAAAACGGTATCGGCAATGCGGAGCAAATCGCCGAGGTGGTCGATGAGAACCGAATCATCGTCGGGGTGACCACCATCGGTGCGGCGGTCACCGCCCCAGGGTCCATCGAATTGACCGATGCGGCCTACGAAGGGCGCGGCTCCACGGATTTCGGCTTCTGGCGGGCCAAGGATTCCGGACGGCTCAAAGACATCGAGCGGCGTTTTCGAGAGGCGGGCATCGCAGCCAATGCGGTCGATCGGATTCACGAAATCATCTTCTACAAGTTGGCGATGGCGGCCAGTATGGCCTCCTTGAGCGCGATCGGACGATTGTATATCCATCACGTCATCGAACCGGAGGTAGGCGTCGATTTGATTCGAGACATCACAGAGGAAACGGTTCGAATCGCCAATGCTCAGGGGATACCGATCACATTCGATGGGGCCTTCGAACGAGGAATGACGTCCTTTCGTCACTCTTCCGGTCACATTACTTCCATGTGTTCCGATGTGCTGCATCAGCGCAAGACCGAGGTGGACAGTCTGAACGGGGCCATTGTCCGGGAAGGCAAGCGGTTGGGGATTGCCACTCCAGTCAATGAAACCATCACTCGATTGGTCAAACTGATCGAGAGCAACTTCTCCAACCAGCTGCTGGAGCCTCCGGTCAGCTAAGGGTTTCTCAGGGGGGCGCAGGGCGCATACAAAGGAGAAGGCCATGCCTTTGGAGGATTTCGTTCAATACCTGGTGACCGGGATTGTTTCGGGCAGCGTCTATGTCATCCTGGGCCTGGGGTACAATGTCACCTTCTCTGCCACAAAGGTCCTCAACTTGGCCAATGGAGACTTCCTCATGGTGGGGATGATGCTCTGTCTCCTGTTCATTGGTCATGTGGGAATGGCCATGCCATTGGCCATTCTTGGGGTGGTCCTCGTGGTCGGATTGATCGGCATGGTCGAGGAGCGAGTGGCCGTTCGGCCGGTCCTTGGGCTGAAGGGGTCGTTGGGGTGGGTGATCACCACCTTGTCATTCGCCTTGTTGATGCGGAATCTGGCCGAATTGACCTGGGGTACGGAAGCCTACAAATTTCCCGCCATTTTCTCCATTGAGTCCAAGCTCTTCTGGGGTGTTCGGCTGTCTTCCCAAGAAATCGCCATCGTGGCCACGGCGTTGATCATGGCCGCAGGGCTGCATCTCTTCTACACCCGCACCATCCCGGGGAAGGCTCTCCGAGCGCTGGCGCAGGATTGGGAGGCCGCGAGCCTCCGGGGAATCAATGTGTCGCGCATGAGGATGCTCGCGTTTTCCTTGGGTGCGGTGATCGCTTCGATCGGGGGCATCATGATGGCCCCGATCTCCTATGCCTATGTCCATTTGGGTATTTTGTATACCTTCAAAGCATTTATTGGGGTGGCGGTCGGTGGCATCGGGAACAACAAAGGGGCGGTTGTCGGCGGCTTGAGCGTGGGTTTGATCGAGGTTTTCGGGGCCAACCTGATTGGTGCAGGGTATCGCACCACCATTGTCTTGGGCTTCTTATTGGTCATATTGCTGATTCGTCCTACAGGCATATTCGGTATGCGAGGATTGAGGCAGGTGTGATGCCACCAGTGAGGGGGTGAACCAGTGTACGAAGAGATCCTTGATCACGGTCAAAACAGCCGCTTGGAACAGAGGTTCCAGCTGATGACAAAAGGCGTTTTTGTTGTCGCTGTTTTGATTTTGATGACGCTGCCCTTGTATGTGAATCCATATTATATATATTTTATACAAATCGTTTCAGTTTATGCAATTGTTGCCATGGGATTAAACCTTTTAGCTGGTTATAGTGGCCTTTTAATGGCTGGTCAGGCAGCAATATTTGCGGCAAGTGCTTATACGTTTACATTGTTAGTCAAAAATACGGGTGTCCCATATCCAATTGCCGCCGTTGCAGGGATCTGCGCCTCAGGAGTGGTTGGGCTGTTGCTGGGGGTTCCCTCCCTTCGGTTGTCTGATTTCTACTTGGCCATGGTGACCCTGGGGTTCGCCATCGCCATCTTTGATTTGCTGTTGGAGTGGGCCGACCTCACAGGGGGGTGGTCCGGTGTGTACGGCATCCCATCTCCAAAAATCGGTCCCCTGGTCCTGAAAGACGAGCCTTTGTACATCGTTGTACTCCTGGTTCTGCTGGGGTTGATCTGGCTGACGGGAAACATTCGCCGATCCAAATGGGGACGCGCCTTCTTCCTGGTGCGTGACAGCGAAATCGCAGCGGAGTCCATGGCCATTTCCGGGTACCGGACCAAACTGCTTTCATTTCTGCTGTGCTCCCTTTTCGCAGGTATCGGCGGAGTGCTCTATCCCTTGACCGCCCGCAGCATCAGCCCGTTTGTCTTCGACCTTCAGATCGCTGTTTTCTTCCTTCTTTGCATCATTATCGGAGGCATGGGGACGATCCTGGGTCCGATTTTCGGCGTGGCCATTCTCATGCTGCTGCCGGAAATCCTCGAAGGCTACCAATCGGTGGCCAACGTCATTTACGCCGCCATCGTGATCGCCATTCTGGCCCTGGCGCCTGAGGGTCTGGCCGGCGGCTTTCTCAAACTGAAAGAACGATGGATTCAGCCGGATCGCGACGCTGCGCGAGGCCAACAAGGGCTACCCGAGCACATCGAGATCCTCGAGAACCGGTTTCGGGTACCGGACGAGCCCGGTGGGTTGATTCTGGCCGTGGAAAGACTCAGCAAGAGTTTCGGCGGCGTGATGGCTGTCAACGACGTGAACATGAATGTCCGTTCGGGCGGCATTCATTCCATTATTGGGCCCAACGGCTCTGGAAAAACGACATTTTTCAATTTGATCTCCGGTTTCTATCCTCCTGAAAGCGGCCACATCGTTTTTCGAGACAATATCCTGGACCGAAAGAGTCCGGTGGCCCGGGCCGAAATGGGCATCGGGCGTACGTTTCAGACCCCGAAAGTGGCCGGTGAGCTCGATGTGCTGGAAAATGTCATGCTGGGCTTCAATATGCACCTCAGGGCCCTGGTGATGGAGTCCATGATCAAGCTGCCCCGTTCCCGCCGGGAAGAGCGCATGATTCGAGAACGTTCCATGGACATCCTGAAGCTGACCGGCCTTGAGGTCATTTGCAATGAAAAAGCCAAAAAATTGCCACATGGATATTTGCGTATGCTGGAGATCGCCCGAGTCATCGCTTCAGAACCCCACCTGATCATGCTCGACGAACCTGCCGCGGGCCTGAATCACGATGAAATCGACCATTTGGAGAAAGTCATTCGTGCCATCGTTGCGACTGGATGCTGCGTTTTACTTGTGGAGCATCACATGGGTTTGGTCATGAGATTGGCAGATAAAATCACTGTATTTGACTATGGAAGAAAAATTGCTGAAGGCACTCCAGAGGATATTCAAAAGTCTGAAAAGGTTATGGACGCCTACTTAGGCCAGCAATTCAAATGAATAGATCCCAAATGTCCTTTTTTTCCAAGAGGTTGGTTTTGATTTTTTCGTGGATCAAACAAACAAATACCCGGGTTCACAAATGAATCAACCAATGCTGCAGGTCGATCAACTGGTTGTCGCCTATGGATCGATTCGAGCGGTTCATGGTGTCTCTTTTCAGGTTTTTGAAAATGAAATTGTCGTCATGCTCGGGCCCAACGGCGCGGGAAAGAGCACGATCCTGAAGGCGGTCAGTGGGCTGCTCAAACCCGCTGCAGGGAAAATCCGTTTCGAGCAAGGAGACATCGCAGGCGTCAAGCCTCAGCAGATCGTGAACCGAGGGATTTCCCAAGTGGCGGAAGGGAAACGGCTCTTTTTCGAACAGACCGTATGGGACAACCTGATTCTGGGGGCCTACAGCCGGTGGCGGAAAAATCGGGATCAGGTGATGGAGGATCTGGAAACCATGTTCGTGCGCTTTCCCATCCTCCGCAGCAAGACGAACCATTTGGCCGGATCATTGAGCGGAGGTGAGCAACAGATGCTCGTCATCGCCCAGGCGCTGATGGCCAGGCCGAGGTTGCTGATGCTCGATGAGCCTTCGTTGGGACTGGCGCCGTTGATTGTGAGTGACATCTTCAAGGTGATTCAAGAGCTGCACCGGGATGGGGTGACGACCTTGCTGGTAGAGCAGCGAGCGCGTCAAGCCATCGAGGTCTGTAACCGAGGTTACATCCTGGACACCGGTCGCGTCATCGAGGCGGGCAGCGGTCAGGAGCTCCGGGAGAGCCCCAAGCTGAAACAGGCCTATCTGGGATAACGAAAGATTCTTTCAATTCAAGATCCGGAGGTTTGAACATGAAAGCATGGGTAACCTATGGCTATGAAGACATGAGGCTTGAGGATGTTCCAGAGCCGGAAGTGAAGAAAGATTACGTCATCCTGAAGGTGTTGGCTGTTCAACCCGCCATCACCGAGACCCTCCTGTTCCATGGAGCCGTCACCCACCATTACGACCTGATCAAGGAGAAGCTGGATCAGGGGCCCACCCGACTGTTCGGCCATGAGTTCTGTGGGGAGGTGGTCGAGGTCGGGCCCGGCGTGGAGGACCTGAAAGTGGGGGATCGTGTGACCACCAAGGGGACCTCGGCCTGCGGCGAGTGCTCCTTGTGCCGTTCCGGTTGGGGTGACCAGTGCCAGAAGGGACCGATCATCGGGTTCCACATCCCGGGTTCTTTTGCCGAGTATGCGGCCGCGCCGAAAAGCACCTTGGTCAAGATCCCGGACACCATGAGCGACACCGAGGGCGCTTCTCTTCAGCCCCTGACCGATGCGATCGCCGCCAACGCCGCCGCCCGAATGGAACTGGGGGACATCGCCGTCGTCATCGGTCTGGGATCCATGGGGATGGGTTGCATGCAGACGGCCAGGGCTTCCGGGGCAGGGATCGTCATCGGAGTGGATGTCAAGGATTACACCCTGGAGAAGGCAAGAGAGCTCGGGGTGGACATCGCTGTCAATGCCGCGAAGGAAGACGTGGTCGAGGTCGTCATGGAAACCACCCGTGGAATGGGCGCGGACGTGGTCTTCGAAACGGCGGGCGGTCCTCCCGAGCAAGGGCTCTCCGGCAACAAGACACTGGAGCAGGCCGTGGACATGGTCAGGCAAAGCGGAAAGATCATTGGAGTGGCCTTGTATGGAGAAGGCACCCTGCTCAAGTACCGTGATTTCCGGGGCAGCGGGATACAATACCTCTTCCCGGTGGTGGTGACCAAAAAGCTGCTCAAGCACACGGTCGATCTGGTGGCTTCGAAACGGGTCCAAATGGCCCCATTGATCACGCATGTGCTGGAAGGCATTGACCAAGTACCAGAAGCCTTCAGAATAACGGCAAAAAAAGATGAGCATCAGCTCCTCAACCCGGCACAAGTCATCATTTCCAATGAAACCCTAAACCAATAAGGAGGTTTTGAAATGAACAGGAATGCTTGGTTTGGAGTATGTGTTGTCGCTTTGGTGTTTCTTTTGGCCGGCGCACCGGGACTCCAATGGACGGCGAAGGCGGAGGAGCCGATCAAGATCGCCTTTATTTCGGGGTTCACCGGTCCTTACGGATCCATCAACAAGAAGAACCTGCAGGGCATCACCATTGCCGTGGAAGAGATCAACAGAAACGGCGGCATCATGGGCCGCCCGATCGAGCTGATCGAGAAGGATGACAAGGCCGATCCCAAGCTGGCTGTCAACATTGCCCAGAAGCTGATCTTGAAAGAAAGGGTGGATGCAGTCGTCGGCCCCACCCTCACCGCGACGTGTGTGGCCACCACGCCCTTGTTCACCGAAGCGGGGATGATTCAGTTGATCTCGGGAACCGGTGTTCCGGTGAACGCCAGCGAGTTTCCCTATGTGTTCCGCGTGGCTTTCGGCACCAGGGAGCAGGCTGAGGCCATCGTGAACTATGCGGTGGATCAGCTGGACGCCACAAAGATCGGTTTGATCGGCGACAGCACCGCCTTGGGCCGGAACGGCGCCAAAGACGTGATGGCCGCCATGGAAAAAAGAGAACTCGAGCCGGTGGCAGATGAGTACTTCAACCCCGGAGACATGGACCTCACCGCCCAGCTCAAGCGGTTGAAAGATGCCGGAAGTCAAGCCCTGGTGCTCTACGCCATCGGTCCGGACGCCGCCAATGTCCTGAAAGCCCGCAAGGACATGGGGTGGGATGTGCCGGTGATCGGACACATTGCGCTGGCCCTGAAAGGGGTCTACGACCTGATCGGTGAGGAGCTCTCCCAAGGGGTTTACTCCGTCATGGACAGAAACTTCACCGTCAAAGAAAAGGGGGATGAACCGATCCCGAAGGTGGCTGAGTTCAGGGAGAAGGTGATGGAACGGTATGGCAAGATCGACGACACCCTGTTTCTCTTCGCCGTTTTTTACGACCCGGTTTATGTCTACAAGTATGCCGTGGAGAAAACCAAGTCCACAGATTCGGACAAGATCAAAGATGCATTGGAGAGCATGGAGGGTCTGGATTTGCTCCAGGGAACCGTTCGATTTGAACCTGACTATCACAATGGAATTTGGCCCGAGGATATGACTGTGGTCGAGATCGATTCATTGCACAATGGAATGCATGTCCGAGCACCGCAAGCACCTTGAATTTGGCACTCAAGATGCAGAAAATAACAAGATTTTTTTTGGGAGGATCCTTTGTGCCTGTTTGAAGTCAGTTCGGGATGAGATCATTTCATGGATGCATCTCGGATGTTTCGCCTGCAAAGGATGGGGCGACGGTTCGGTCATGCCGAACCGTCGCCATGCCATCCTTAAGGAGAACCAAGCGTATGGATGATTACCTTCATAGAATGCTGAAGATCGAAACATCTTGTTTCGCCGATGTCATGGAACGACAAGGTGTCGTGAGCCAGCACATTCAGAACATGACAGGCCACATTCCTGCTGCAGGCATTGCGCGAACCGCTCGAGCCGTACCCGGTGATGCGGATTCCGTCTTGTACAGTGTGCTCAACGGTGTCGAAGGCGAAATGATCGTAGTGGATTGGGGCGGGGTCAAAGACATTCCGGGGGTCGGGGACCTTGTGGTTTCAGAGGCCGTTCGGAGGAAGCTTTCCGGGATCGTCATCAATGGCCCCATTCGGGATGTGGCCAAGATTAGAAAGCTGGGGTTTCCGGTCTTTGCCACCGGCAAGACCCCTGCGGGGGGGCGCCATGGACAACTCGGAGACCTGCAGGTGCCGGTTTCCATCGGGGGTGTCCAAGTTCGTCCCGGCGATTTCGTCCTCGGCGACGAGGACGGGTTGGTGGTGGTTCCCCAGGAGCGCATCACCGAGCTGCTCGAAAAGGCAGAAGCCATATCACAGCAAGATGAGAGTGTTTCTCGGGAGGTGTTGGCTGGAACGCCTCTGGACGAGATCCCGCGATTCAAGGCCTACATTGAAACCTTTACGCAGTGAAACGCAGGAATCAATGCGAAGGGGCGGATCTTGTCGAACAGTCGGCATGGGCCGTCACGAAGGAGGACGTCGCATATGGCCTATCATCGAAAAGTGATCGTGCAAGCGGCCATCACGGGAAGCGTGCATACTCCCTCCATGAGCCCGCATTTGCCGATTACACCCAAAGAGATCGCGGATGAAACCGTCCGCGCCTGCAATGCGGGAGCGGCGACCGTTCATTTGCATGCGCGGGATCCTGAGACAGGAGCTCCGAGCTCGGCATTGGATCTCTATCGAGAGATCTTGGTCGATGTCAAATCACGTTGTGATGTGGTTTGCGGAATCACCAGCGGAGGAGGAGCCCGAATGACACGAGAGGAGCGGGCATCCCCCATTCGGGAGTTCAAACCCGAGCTGGCCTCGTTCAATCCCGGCTCCTTCAATCTGGCCATATACCACTTGGGCCGCAGATACGAACACTTCGAATTCGATTGGGAAAAAGAGTACATCTACAGCACGGAAGACTATGTTTTTCGAAACACATTCAAAGACTTGAGGTTTTTCGCGCAGGTCATGGAGGAGTGCGGAACCAAACCGGAGATCGAGGTCTTCGATCTGGGGATGATCAACAACATCGCTGTGATCATCAAGGAAGGCTACCTGAAGCCCCCGGTGTATCTCCAGTTGATCCTCGGTATGCTGGGAGGTCAGCCGGCCACCGTAGATGTGATGGCCTTCATTCGTCAGCAGGCCAGTGTGACCCTCGGTGAGTTCGTTTGGTCGGTGTGTGCTGCCTCGAGGGAGCAATACGCGCTGTTGACGGCGGGCCTGGCCATGGGCGGCAACATTCGGGTGGGGTTGGAAGACAGCCTGTACCTGTCTCCCGGCGTTCTGGCAAAGAGCAACGCCGAGCAAGTGGAAAAGGTGGTCAGGATCGTCAGAGAGCTGGGTTATGAGATCGCCTCGCCTCAAGAAGCCAGGGAAATGCTGGGGCTGAAAGGGTTGAGCAACGTCGGCTTCTAAATGGTTCTTGTCGGTTCTGTGTCCCATCGGCGACCCGATGAGCCCTGAAAACTCCACGAAGCATTTCACGGCAAACGGCCGCAAAGGAATGCGTGCAATGAACATTAGGAAATTCGGTCATGTCGGCATTCTGGTCAAGGACCTCGAGCAAGCCATCTCATTTTATCGCGAGAAGCTCGGGCTGACCCTGACCGGGAACATGGAGGTCCGGGGCTATCAAGTCAGAATTGCCTCCATGGGTCTCGGAGACGTGTCCATCGATCTTGTCGAGCCTTTCGGGCAGAGCCCGTTGAAGGAGGTCATGGAGCAGAAAGGCGAAGGGCTTCATCATATCTGCCTTGAAGTGGACGATATCGAGGAGGCGCTGAAGGAGTTGGACAAGGCCGGCGTGCAGCTCCTGTCCAAGGAGCCCTTTGACGTGGGGGATGGAACCTTCACCGGTCACATTGCGCCGGAATCTGCAAACAATGTCATCATTGAGCTGAAGGAAGATAGAAGAAAAGAAAAGTAACAAAAGTGAGTTAGGAGTCATCTAATCAACAAATCCATCAAGGAAGGGCCAATAAATGATATCAGATGTACTAAAAAAGCGTATGGAAACTTTACCTCATAGGGCTCTTCTGATGTCGGCGGGAATCAAGAAAGAGGATTTTGATTCAGAAAAACCCTTTATCGGTATTGCCAATAGCTTCAATATGCTGATACCAGGTCACATCCATTTGGACGTGCTTTGTCAGGAGGTGGTGCGAGGCGTTCGAGATGCAGGAGGGGTTCCCTTTGTTTGGGGAGTTCCGGGCATTTGTGATGGTGTGGCCATGTTCGTGGAGATGCGAATGAGCCTCCCGAGCAGGGAGCATATTGCGGACAATATCGAGATCATGATGCTTTCTCACAGCCTGGACGGCTGGGTCGGCATCACGAACTGCGACAAGATCACACCAGGGATGCTCATGGCGGCGGGTCGATTGAACCTGCCTTCTGTGCTGGTGACCGGCGGCCCGATGAAGGCGAACAGGATACAAGGCAGGAAACGTCATCCCATTGAAGGGTTCGGCATTGTCGGTCGAGTGAAGGCCGGACATATGACGGCCGAGGAGGCGGAAGCGCAGCTTCCCCAGATGGCGTGCGGGCCCGGTTCATGTGTCGGTCTCTTTACCGCGAACACCATGGCTGTTGTTACGGAGGTGTTGGGGATGTCCGTGACCGGATGTGCGAGCACGCTGGCGGTGGATCCCCTGAAAAAAGAGCAGGCCTACGAGACCGGAAAAAGGGCCGTCGAGTTGGTGGCCAAGGATTTGAAACCCAGGGATATCATGACGCGAGCCGCCTTTGAGAACGCGATCCGCGTCGACATGGCCATGGGGGGGTCGACCAATGCGGTGCTCCATATTCCCGCCGTCGCGAACGAGGCCGGCATTCGGCTGGGTGTCGATCTCTTCGACAGCATTGCGCGCGATACGCCCCACATTTGTTCATTGATTCCAGGGGGAGACCATGAGATGGCGGATCTGGACCGAGCCGGAGGCATTCCCGCGGTCCTTCACCAATTGAGAGAGATGATTCAAGAGGCCACGACCGTCAACGGCATCTCTATCCGGCAGATTGCAGCTCGATCCAAGGTCCTCGATGATCAGGTCATTCGAAGCATTGATTCGCCTTATCACGACCAAGGGGGAATCGCCGTGCTCAGAGGTAATCTGGCCCACAGCGCCGTCATCAAACAAACTGCGGTGGAAGAGGGCATGATGACACATACAGGACCGGCAAAGGTCTTCTACACCGAGCAGGATTTGTTGAATGCCATTGAAGAAAAGAAGATCAACGAAGGAGATGTGGTGGTCCTGCCGTTTCAAGGACCGGCAGGAGCCCCTGGAATGCCGGAGATGCTCGCACCCACGGACGCCATCAAAGGGGCCGGCTATCGCAAGGTGGCCTTGATTACCGATGGTCGATTTTCAGGGGCTACATCCGGACCCTGTGTCGGGCACATTGAGGCCGAAGCCTATAATGGTGGTAACATTGGGCTTGTAAGGAACGGAGACCTTATTGATATCGATATTCCAAAAAGAATGCTAAACGTAAAATTGACGGATGAAGAGCTCAATAAAAGACTAAAAGAATTAAGTATTCCTGAAAGGAAATTAACTCCATTGCTCAATTCATATAGAGAAAAATACTCTAAATTGAATTGCTATGGTGAGTTTTAAAATACATAAATTATAAATAAATATAAGTTTATATAACGAAAAGTACCAATTTCGTCATGATGGGAGGCGACGGCGCCTCCCTCGGGTATCGGCTTCCCGTTCCTCGTCGGGGAGCTCGAACGGGGCATGACTCCGAGTACCTGTGTCTCGACAATGAAGCCTGCATAAACACCGGCACTCAAGGATGAAAGTGAAATATCCGGAGGCTTGAATTTTGTTTTCATGGATCGGAGGCGAAGATGGACATTCAGGAACCCGCGATCGTACAACAAGATCTTCTCGTCTTGGATGATGATCAATTCAGCGAGCAAAACGTTTGTCTGATCACCGGCGTCGGTTCGGGGATCGGGAGAGCCATGTCGCTGGCTGCCTCCGCAAACCATCTGGTGGTCGTCGGGCTTGACGTCAACGAGGAAGAAGGTAAAAAGACCGAGCGCATGGCGCGAGATCTGGGTGGTCAGATGGTGTTCGTCAAGGCAGACCTCACCCAAGACGAAGACATCGAAAGGGCCGTTGAAGAAGCCGCCGGCTTGGGGAACATCCGGTTCTTGGCCAATATTGCCGGGATCCAGCACATCGCCTCCGTGGATGAATTCCCAATGGAAAAGTATGATCAAATGCAGCGCATCATGTTGCGGGCACCCTTCTACCTGTCGAAGCTTTGTATTCCATACATGAGGAAAAGTGAAGACGGCGGGGGCGTGATCGGACATATGGCCTCGATTCACGCTCACATCTGCACCATCAACAAGCCCGTATACAACATGCTCAAGTTCGCTCTGAGGGGGTTGGCCCAGTCCATTTCGGCGGAAGGTGAGGGCAAAATCCGCTCTTTCACCGTCAGCACCGGCTTTGTCAAAACCTCCATGACCCTGAATCAGATTCCGCCTCAAGCGGAACAGCGGGGGATGTCTTCGAAGGAGGTGGTCGAGCAGGTCATGCTGGGAAAATCCCGGCTCAAGGAGATGATGGCGCCCGTGGACGTGGCCAACCTGTTTCTTTTCGGCTTCTCCCGGCATTCCAGGCATCTGTTTGGCGGTGATCTGCTCTTTGACGGGGGGATGGTTTTGACCTATTAGCCCATCGAGTCGAATGGTTCACTTTGCGGCTTTTCAACAAGGTCAGGCATGCCATTGAGAGCGAGGTTCCCGAGTTTTCGTGCCTTGTTTCCGCTGATCCAAGTGTGCGAAGGGGGCGTCTCGCACCCGCGGAAATTCCTGAAGGTTTCCGGACTCTCTTGTTTATGCCGTGAGTTCGGCAGTCGCTCCCACCTTGCAAAGCGTTTCACGAATCATCTATATTGGGCCTCACTTCGAGTCCGGATTGATCGCTTGAGAGATGCGGAGAGCGATGCCTGTCTTTATCGTGGCCCTTTGCTAGTGCTTCGATGCATCTGCGCAAACGGGTTCGCGTTCTGGTTCAGATCCGCGGCCGATTCTCGACGAGCTGAGCGGGGCTGACGAGGGGCCGTCCGCAGCCGTTTTGGCTTGGCGACCGTGCAGGGCCCATGACCCAAGGCGAATGGAATTTTGATTTGGAAGAAAGCTTCCCATGGAAACAGGATCCGACGATAGAGCACCCATGATGGGTCAACCTCCATCAGCTGCAGGGACGACCCAGGGGACGGAGCGGCTGCTGCGGGACCTGATCGACGAGTCGGCGGACAGCTTCTATGAGATGGACAACCACGGCCGTCTCGTCACGTTCAGCAACTCGCTCTGCAAGGTGGTGGGCTATGCCAGGGAGCACCTGCGGCATCGAAGCCTCGACGGTTTCATGGACGACAAGCAGGGCCGGAAGTTTCGAGAGGCCCTCAACAAGGTCTGGGTCAGCCATCAGGGGTTTTCCAACCTCGCGTGGGAGATCACGGATCAGGCGGAAGAGCGGAGGGTGATCGAGCTTTCCGCCTATCTGGTCCGGAACCACCAGGGGAAGAAGCTGGGGTTTCGCGGGATCGCCCGGAATGCAACGGAGAAGTACAAGACCATCACTGCCTTGAAAGAGGCCCAGGAGCGCTACGAGCGGGAGTTCGCGGCCAAGCGGAAGGCCCGGCGCAAGGCGAAAAACCTCTTCGATTTTGTCCCCTACCCCATGATCGTGTTCACGTCGTCGGGCAAGACCACCTACATCAACCCGGCCTTCACCAAGGTCTTCGGCTGGACGCTCGAGGAGCTGATCGGGCGTAACATTCCCTACATCCCTCCCGGGCTGGAGCAGGAAGCCCGGGACATGCTGGAGGTTTTCAGGGCGGATCCGGACGCCGCCGTGGAGACCAAGCGGATGACCAAGGACGGCCGCATTCGGGATGTCAGCATTCGAGGGCAGCTCTCTTCCCAGGGCGTTCCGGACACCACCGAGCAGCTGTTCATCCTTCGGGACATCACCGAGGAGCGCAGGAACGAGCGCATCAACGAGACGCTGTTTCAGATCAGCAGCGCGTTGCCCAAGTACCCCGTGCTGGAGGAGCTCCTGGACTTCATCAGCAGCGAGGTCAAGCGGCTTCTCAACACGGACGGGGCCGTGGTGGGCCTCTTTGACGAGGACCACAGCCATGTCCGTTTCCTGGGTGTCTCCGACGGAGCCGCCTCCACAGGGCGCCCCATCGGGAAGAACCGTCCCGTCCTGAACGGTGAAGAATGGGAGGGCATGGCCTGGAACGGGGAGGGGGTGGTGTTGTCGGACCCTTCCGATCATCCGGACCTCCACCGGGCGTTCGAGTCGGCGCTCGGGTTTCCCGTCTCCAACCTGATGATGGCCCCGCTGGAGGCCGGCGGCCGGGAGATCGGGGCCCTCATCGCCATCAACAAGCGGGGAGAGGCCTTTGATCCCAAGGACCGAAAGCTGCTGGTCATGATTGCCGGGACGGTGGCCCTGTCCATTGCGAACGCTCAGTACGCCAAGGAGCTGAAGAAAGCCTACCAGGAGGTGGCCTCCCTGAACCGGGCCAAGGAGAAGATCATCAACCACCTGTCTCACGAGTTGAAGACCCCGGTCTCCGTCCTGCTGGCCTCCCTGAACCTGTTGAGAAAAAGTCTGGAAGAGGTCCCCGAAGGTCAGTGGTCGGCCACGATGCAGCGTGCGGATCGAAACCTGAAGCGCATTCTCGAAATCCAGTATCAGGTTGCGGACATCATGAAGGACCGCGAGTACCGGGCGTATTCTCTGATCTCCTCCATGCTCGCGCAGTGTGTGGACGAGCTGGAAGCCCTGCTGGCGGAAAAGATCGGGGAAGGAGTGGTGGTCCAGTGGCTGCGCCACCGCCTGGAGGAGACCTACGGGCTTTCCGAGAGCCTCGTCCAGGAGATCCCCCTGAGCGGGTTCTTGGAGGAGCGCCTGCCGTTCCTGGCGGCGCAACACGCCCACCGTCGGCTGGACGTGGTCCGGCACCTGGACTCCAGCGCATCCGTCCGCATGCCGCGGGATGTCCTGGAGAAGGTGGTGGACGGCCTGGTCAGGAATGCCGTGGAGAACACACCGGACGGAGGGCGGATCGACGTGCGGGTTCGAGCACGGGGCAAGGGGGTCGAGCTGGTGGTGGAAGACCACGGCGTGGGGATCGTGGAGGAGGATCAGAAGCGGATCTTCGAGGGCTTCTTCGCCGTTCAGGACACGCTGGACTACTCGTCCAAGCGCCCCTTTGACTTCAACGCCGGGGGAAAGGGATCGGACCTGCTTCGCATGAAGGTCTTTTCGGAGCGGTACGGATTTCAGCTGAACATGACCTCGAGCCGGTGCCGGTTTCTGGAGCAGGAGGGCACCGCGTGCCCCGGAGACCTGAACCGGTGCGGGCACTGCAAGACCGAGGAGGACTGCAGGCATTCGGGCGGTTCGACCTTCACGGCGTTTTTCCCGGTGAGCGGACGCTCGGGGGACCTGCAGGCTTCAGCCGATCCATGAAACCCGATGCCTTCTCGACATGGCCCGAGGAACAGGCCCGGACCCTGCTCGGGGCGGGGCCAGAGACGTTCAGGGATCCCGGGTTCATGGATGCGTGCCTTGGGCTGGAGACCGGCATGGTGCGGCCTCGAATGCTTGGACAAAACCCGAGGGGCCTGATACGCTGAACGTATGGTTTCTGCCCCGCTCACGAAAGCCGCGGGGCTGCCGCCGTTGGACTCGAAGATCGTCGATGTGGACCATACCGGCTGTCGGCGCCTGCCCCAGGGCGCCTGGACGCGTGCTCGAGGAGGAAGGGCCATGAAAGCACCCCGTGGAACGGCGTATGGGCTGATGTTGCTCGTCCTCGTGATGACGGGATGCACCGGTTACGGAACCGTTGCCGTCCAGAGAGGAGACGGGGACAAGGTTACCTTGAAGCGCCTCATGGAGGAAAGGGAAAAGTACAGTGTCACCTTTATGGATTCCACACATCGTTGCGCCCTGTCGTTGATCTTCGACCCGAAGGGGGACGATCGGACCCTGCGATCGAGCCAGTGGAAGAGGGTCGACTCCGAGGAATCCCTGGGCGTGGCCGTGGACCGGATCCGAGCCCTCCAGAGCCCGGAGGTGTCCCGCCTGCTGGGCCCGGACGGTGAACCTTTCGGCTATCTCTATGGGGCCGGAAGAGGGCGGGTGTACCTGAAATCGGTCGACGCCCGGACCATGGAGGTCCACCTGAAGCCCAATCCCTGCCCCAGTGCGCCGTAGCGGCCGGGCTCCGGGGCTCTTTCCTCTTGATTTCTGGAGGCGTGTCCAGTAAAATACCGTCTTTGTGTTGTGAGAGGGCATTCCTCAATGAAACCAAGGGATTGCCGGGAGAGCCCAGGGGGCTGCCCTCAGGCTTTCATGGCGGTCTCACCGAAGCTCGAGGCGGCTTCACGTGTCCGCCGGGGCGTTCGTAAGGAGGGTGGATTCCCGTTGTGATCGAATGAGCAGAAACACGGTGGGTGCCCGCCGCGCTGAGGCGCGCGCGGACTGCGGAGAGATGTCCGAGCTGGCCGAAGGAGCGCGATTGGAAATCGCGTGTACCGCCAAAACGCGGTACCGAGGGTTCGAATCCCTCTCTCTCCGCCATTTTTTTTCCCGCAGGAGATCGATCCATGCCGTATGAAGTGCTGGCCAGGAAATGGCGGCCGCAGGTCTTCGAGGACGTCGTCGGGCAGGACCACATCACCGGGACCCTGGCCAACGCCCTCAAGACGCACCGCCTGGCCCACGCGTACCTCTTCAGCGGTGCGAGGGGGGTGGGGAAGACGTCCGTGGCCCGCATTTTCGCCAAGGCGATGAACTGTCCCGACGGAGAGCCCGGCGTTCCCTGCAACCGGTGCACCTCGTGCGTGGAGATCACCCAGGGGTCCTCCGTGGACGTCCAGGAGATCGACGGCGCCTCGAACCGGGGGATCGACGAGATTCGGGAGCTCCGGGAAAATATCCGGTATATGCCCTCGACGGGCCGATACCGGATCTACATCATCGACGAGGTCCACATGCTCACCAAGGAGGCCTTCAACGCCCTCCTCA
>CAYYVD010000067.1:0-17611 GCA_964475045.1 uncultured Desulfobacterales bacterium
CATGAAGCACGGGGAGAACGCCGCACTCGCCGACATCTCGGGCCGCCTGGACCGGTACGTGAAACGGGGATCCCACCTGGTGGAAGGGCTCATGCAGTTCGCGCGGAAACCTCGGGACGACGGCTTGCGGGTGGTCGACCTGGCGGACGTCCTGAGGGAGACCCACGATCTCATCCGCCAGTCCTTTGATCGAAAGATCGAGATCCGGGCGTCCCTTCCGGAAACCCTGCCCGTCCTGGGGGACGATCCGGCGCTGCGCCAGGTGTTCATGAACCTGTGCACCAACGCCAGGGACGCCATGCCCGAGGGCGGTGTCCTGGACATCCGCGCCCGGCGGAAGGACGACCAGGCCGAGGTGCGGATCACCGACAGCGGCGTGGGCATGGACCTGGAGACACAGAAGCAGTGCATCGACCCCTTCTTCACCACCAAGGAGGTCAACGCGGGAACGGGGCTCGGCCTGTCCACGAGCTACGGCATCGTCAAGAACCACGGAGGGGACGTGCACGTGCGATCCGCGCCGGGTGAGGGCTCGACCTTCCGTGTGCTCCTGCCCCTGGCGGTCGTGGAGACGGAGGCGCTCCCGGAGTCCGAGGAGCCGCTCCCGGCCGGCGGCGGCGGCCGGCGGGTGCTGGTCGTGGACGACGAGGAGGCCATGCTCCGCGCCCTGAGAGAGCTGCTGGCGGTCCTGGGGTACGAGACCGTGGCCGCCAGAAACGGCCGGGAGGCCGTCGCGGCGTTTCGCCGGTGCGACCCCGACGTCGTGATCATGGACCGGAACATGCCCGTCATGGACGGGATCACCGGCATGCGCCGCATCCTGCGCCTCGATCCAGAGGCCCGCATCATTCTCCTGTCGGGCTACGACCAGGACGGCCCGTATGGGATCGACAGCCGTACCCGTGAATCCATTGCCGGGTACCTCACCAAGCCGGTGGACATCCACGAGCTCGGCGGCCTGCTCGAGCGGGTCCTGGGGCTTTCCGGGTGACGGGTTCAAGAGTTTTGGGGACACCATACGTAATTCACACGAAAAGTCACATGTTGACAATGCGGCTTCTTGAATTACGTATGGTGTCCCCAAAACCAATGGTGTCCCCAAAACCAAAGACGCAAAGAAAAGCAGAATCCGAGGCCACCCCCCCGGTATGGGGAATTCCTCCAAGTTCCGGTTTTTCATTGCGTTTTCGAGCCATTCGGGGTAGAGGAGAAGGCCTGAACCCACTCGAGTGTGGCTGCTCGATCCGGCAGGGTCCCGTCTCATCGCTTCGTCAAACGGGCGGTCGAGCGAGTGGGTTTCAGGAAAGGGGCTGAAGGCGTGAACACGACCCTCGAGCTCGCGGAGCTGGACCGGAAGATCGGCCGGCTCTTCATGTGCGGCATGCCCGGAACCACGGTGGACCCCGAGACCCGGCGGCTGATTCGGGACCTGCAACCCTGCGGCCTGATCCTGTTCAGCCGGAACGTGGAAGGCCCCGTCCAGCTCGCCCGGCTCTGCAGGGAGCTTCAGGAGGCGGCCTGGGACGCCCACGGGATGCCGCTTCTTCTGGCCGTGGATCAAGAGGGGGGACGGGTGGCCCGGTTGCGGGCGCCCTTCACAGAGTTCCCGGGCAACGCATCCATCGGCGCCTCGCTCGACCCGGAGGCCGGGGCCGAGGCGTTCGCCCGCACCACGGCCCGGGAGATGCGCCTGGTGGGGCTGAACATGGACCTGGCCCCGGTGCTGGACGTGGGACGGGGCCCCCTGGAGGAGCACCTGAGGGGCAGGACCTTTGGGGAGGATCCGGCCCGGGTGGCGCGCCTGGGCGGGATCGTGATCCGCACCCTTCAGGAGGGCGGCGTTCTGGCCGTGGCCAAGCACTTTCCGGGCCTGGGCCGCACGGCCGAGGATCCCCACGTGGACCTTCCCGAGATCGTGCTGGAGGATGGGGAGCTCGAGGCCGTCAACCTGGTCCCCTTTCGAGGGGCTGTCGAGGCGGGCGTGTCGGCGGTCATGACCTCCCACGCGGTCTACCCTTCCCTGCATCCGGGGACGCCCGCCACCATGTCCCGGGCCGTGCTCAAAGGCCTGCTGCGGAATGCGCTCGGTTTTCAAGGGGTGATCATCACCGACGACCTGGAGATGGGGGCCATCCGGTCCGGGTGGGGCGTTCCCGGAGGCGCTGCAGCCGCTTTCGGCGCCGGCGCGGACATCCTGCTGGTCTGTGAGGACCAGAAGGCGGTCCGGGCCTGCCACCGGGAGATCCGCTCCCGGCTCCTGCAGGGAGAGGTCCCCATGGAACGGCTCCATCGATCCCTGCAGCGCATCGAACGGGTGCACAGGCGCTGCTCGAGGGAACCCTCGCAAATTTCCCCGGAGGCCGTCGCGTCGCACTTCGGGGCCTCGGCGTGAGGCGTGCGCTTTTCTTCTGGCGGAAGACGACCTCCGTGGTTAAAGTAAGAGGAGGTGACCGCACCGCCATCGATTCAGGAATCCCCTTTTCAGGATCCCGGCCCTGACGCAAGAGACCGGCGATCCGACCAGGAGGCGCCCATGGTACCCTTTCGAACGATTCTGGCCCCCACCGACTTTTCCGAACCTGCGAAAAGCGGCTTGGAAACGGCCAGGACCCTGGCCCGGCGGGACGAGGCGGAGTGCGTTCTGATCCACGTGGTGGCGCCGGTCCGGACCATCCCCCCAAGCGGTCCCCCGGCCCACTCGGGCATCGAGATGTCCGCGGTGATGGAGGAGCTGGAGCAAGGCGCGCGAAGCACACTCGACGAGACGCTCGAGGGGCTGAAAGCGGAAGGGGTTCGATGCCGGTCGCTCGTGGTGCGGGGGACCCCGGCCGAGGAGATCGCCGCGGCCGCGGAGCAGGAGCAGGCCGATGTCATCGTCATCGCCACCCACGGGTGGACCGGTTGGCGCCGATTCGTGTTCGGGTCGGTGGCCGAGAAGGTGGTCCGCCTGGCCCGCTGCCCGGTGCTGACCATTCCCTTCCCCAGGGAGAAGGCCTAGGGCGTCGTCAGGCCCATGGCCTGCTCGGCCGCGGTCCGGACCGCCCGGTCCGGGTGGTCCAGAAAGCCGGCCAGGACCTCGAAGGCCCGGCGGGTTCCCATGCGGCCGAGGATGTCCAGGCCGACGATGCACCCCCCTGCGTCGCCGGGATTCATGCGCCGGAGCAGGGGCTCCACGGCCCGATCCCCAAAGAACACAAGGGCCAGGGCGGCCGCGTCCCGCACCTCGGGGCGCTCGTCCTCGAGGCGGTCCAGGATCTCCGACAGGGCGGTCTCCGCCTCCATCTGCCCGAGGGCATAGGCGGCCGAGGCCCGGACGGATGGGGCCGTGTCCCGGAGCAGGGGACGCACGCCGTCCGCCGATTCCTCCGCACGCTGAAGCGCCTGCACCCATCCCTCTAGGACCCTTCGAAGCACCTCCCCCCGGTCGAGCAGGAATGCTGCAAACCTTTCCACGGCCCCCTGGGACCCGGACGGGTCCAGGTGCGAGAACCGCTCGTAGGCCTCGTACGCCAAGGGGACGCAACACACGGCCACGGACATGGCCTTGCCCACGGCTTCTTTCGAGGACAGGGAATCGGCCAGGGGGGCGGCCGTTTCACCCTCCAGGGAGTGCGCCAGGGCCTCGGCCAGCGGCTTCAGATCGCCCAGACGCCGCTGCTCCAGGGTGTCGCCCACGGCCCGGGCCGCGGCGGCCCGCACCTCGGGCCGCGGGTCCCTCAGCGCCTGGACGAAGACATCGAGGGATCGCGCATCCTTCAGAAGCCCCAGGGCGATGATCGCCCGTTGGCGGACCAGGGGGCCGTGCGAAGCGGCCTGCGTCTCCAGGAGGGGTCTGGCCCGGGCCGCGTGGATCGTGAAGACCTCGCTCATGGTGAACCACGCGAGCAGGTCGGGCGTGTCCAGGCGCTCGATCAGGACGGGCAGGGAGACCCCCGGGTCCAGACCCAGGAGCTCCTCCCGGGCCAGGCGGGGCAGGTCCTTCTCGTGGCCCCAGTGGGAGGCCACCGAGAGAAGGCCGTCCACCCGCAATGCCGGGGTCCCTGCACGGGACGCCTCCAGTATACGCCGAAGGCGGGCCGCCTCCGCCTCGCGGGCCGACCCGGCCGGATCGGGGCAGGCGAAAGCCGGTTCCGCCGGCTTGCTCAGCCGCAGCCCGCTTCTACCGCCGGCCTCTGCGTCGAGGCCCACGCCCCAGCGGTTGGCGGACCACAGGCCGTCGTTGTGGCCCTTCCCGGAGTAGCGGTCGCGGCCGTCTGTGTCCAGAAAGAGACCGAGCCCCCCGGAGCGGCGGGAGGGAACGAGCCGGCCGAAACCGGCGCCCGCCCGGGTTTCGTAACCGTCGGCCCCGAGATGATCCACGAACAGGCCGATGCCGTTGGCCTCGGACCCGCCCAGGCTCAGCCAGTCCGCGGCGTAGGTGTCGTTTCCGGCATGGTTGAGGTACACCCCCACCCCCAGGTCGTGGCCGCACCCCTGGCTCACGCCCCACGAGGTCGTGGTGTCGTCGCCGCTCCAGTCCAGGAGCAGGCCCAGGGAGTGATGGATCCCGGCTCCCTGGGCGTATCGCCTCGCCGTGTAGGTGTCGCGGCCCGAGATGTCCACGAGCAGGCCGGCGCCCTTCCAGTAGGAGGCCCCCTGGGCGAAGTATCGGCCCTGGTAGATGTCGCTGCCCGCGCCGTCGGCCAGCAGGGCGGAGCCGCCGGGGCCCAGGCCCCGGTAGCCCATGGCAAAGCCCTGGGCGAAGCTCTGGTTCATGCCGGGATCCCGGGGATCCGGGCGTTCGAACCCGGCGACGTACCGGTCGTTCCCGCAAGCGTCCGCAAGGCAGGCCGCCGCCCGCAGCCAGGTGTAGGCCTGGCCTTCCGAGGCGCACCGGTACAGGTCGTCCCCCTCCAGGTCCAGGAGCCCGCCGTAGCCCCAGCAGGCGGCGGCCTGCACGAAGCGCTCCCCCAGGTACTGATCCCGGCCGCGCACGTCCACCAGCAGGCCCACGCCGAAGACGCCCGCTCCCTGGGAGACCGAACCGGCCCGGTAGAGATCGTCCCCCTGGAGGTCCAGGAGGACCCCCACGCCTCGCACCCCGGCCCCCTGCGTGCGGTCTCCTCCCAGGTAGGCGTCGTCCCCCTGGAGGTCGATGACCACGCTGCAACCATCCGGACCGGCCGATGCCACCCGTCCCCGGTAGAGGTCGTCGCCTCCCGGATCCACAACGAGCAGGGCGGGACCCTCGTGCACATCCGCTCCCGAAGTGCCGATGCGAACGAGGCCGAGCGCGGTCCGCACCTCCAGGGGCTTCTCGAGGGCGCCAAGGGTCGGGTCCTTCTCCAGGGCCCCGGCGGCACGCCAGGCCGCACGAACCACGAGCACCCCCGCTCGAAGAAGGGCTTTTCGATCCACACGGCCGGCGGCCTCGAGGGCCTTGCGGGTCTCCTCCACGCGGTCCGGGTCCAGGTCCGGGTCGTCGTTCAGGGAGAATGCAGCCTCCTCCGGAAAGAGCCGGCGCTCCATTCGGAGGAGCTCCTCTGGCGTGACTTCACGAAACGTGTTGCCAAGCAAGGCACGGGCCGCAGTTGCAGCATCCAGGATTCCCGAGACGGCCTGGCGGGCCTCAAGAGACAGGACGGGGGGAAGCCCCCAGTCCGCCCCGGGCACCGGAACCTCCGCGAACGCAGCCTCCTCGCCCTCGATGGCCGGCAGGGCGGAGAGCCACTCGGACGGGTCGGGCGCCGAGGCGAGCAGGCGCCCGGCCAGAGACATGGCCGCCTCGGGGGCGTCCAACGGCGCCCGCATCCAGTCCAGGAACAAAGGCGAGCACCCCCGGGCCTCCCGTTCGGTCAAGAGCACGGCCACGTCGGCACGGGACCGGGCCGCCGCCTCCAGGGCGCGGTCGAGGGGGTCGCCGCCCTCGCCGGCCGCGTGCAGGGGACGGAGGAGCAGGAGCCCCAGGATCAGGGCCTGCCCCGCGGTGCGGCACGCCTTGAAGAAAAGCCCTCGGTTTTCCGGGCTTGGTTTCATAAAACGCTCCCTGTCACCGGCTTCTCCGGTGTCGCTAGCTTCCATCCGGAAACAGCTATTTTCCGCAATCTCGGCGTCAATCTTCGGGATTCCTTGTGCGAAGCACCCAATGTCCATCTCCGCGGGAGCCCTTGATTTCCTTGATCTTGCGAAAAATATCCCGTTTCTGAATTGGAAACTCTCTAGTGCTTAGAGCCTGATTCATAGATGGGCACTCGCTAGATTCCGGCCACGCCCGCCAGGAACAGCACCATCATTCCGGCGGCCGTCCAGTCCCGGGGGGCGAGCCGAAGCTCGCGAAGCCCGGTTCGCGCGCCGCCGCAGTAGCCCCGTGCCTCCATGGCGGCGGCGAGCTCGTCTCCCTTGCGGAACGCACCCTGGGCCACCGGCAGGATCAGAGAGGCGGCGGCCCGGGCCCGCGCCCCGATTCCGCCTCGAAAGGCCGCTCCCCGGGCGGCCTGGGCCTCGCGGACGCTGTGCATCTCCTCGAGCAGGGCGGGGACGAACCGGAGGGCCAGGGAGACCATGAGGGCCAGGTCGTGGGATCGAATTCCCAGGACTCTCAGAGGGCGGAGCAGGCGTTCGAGCCCGTCCACCAAAGCGCTCGGGGAGGTGCTCATGGTGAGGATGGCCCCGGTCGCCAGCAGGACGGCGAACCGCCAGGAGACCAGAAACCCTTGCAGCAGCCCTTCCCGGGTCACCGTGACCCAGGCGTCGGCGAACGGAGGGAGGGGCGTTCCCTCGGTGAACAGAAGGTGCAGCACGAAGAGGAGCACGAGGAAGAGCCTGGCGGGAGCCAGGGCCTCCAGAAGACGGCCCGGGGGGATGTGCGCCGCCCGGGCCACCACCGCCAGCGCGGCGCTGATCAAGGCGAGGGTGAGCAGGGCACCCTGGAGCACCACGAGGCTCAGGGCCACGGCCCCGGCGATCTTGACACGGGGGTCCAGGTCGTGGACGGCGGACCGACGGGGCAGGTACCGGCCGAAGAGGGAGCGGGTCATGGCGACGGACCCAACCGGGCCGCCAGCTCGTCCACGGCCTCGTCCAGGGTGAACACGTCGGGTCGAACACCGGTCCCCCGCGCGTGGAGACGGGTCATGAGCTCGGTCACCAGAGGGACGCTCAGACCCAGCCGGCGCAGCTCGTCGGCCTCGCGAAAGAGCGCGCTCGGGGGGCCCTTTCGAACGGCCGTCCCCTGGTGCACGAGCACGATCTCGTCCGCCTCCCCGATCTCGTTCATGTCGTGGGTCACGTGGACCACGGTCAGGCCCGAGCGGTGCAGGGTTCGCATCACGTCCAGGACCCGCCTTCGTCCGGCCGGATCCAGGTAGGCGGTGGGCTCGTCCAGGAGGATGTGCCGGGGCTCCATGGCCAGCACCCCGGCCACGGCCACCAGCTGCTTCTCGCCGCTCGAGAGGTCGTGTGGGACCCGGTCCTCGAAGCCCTCCAGGCCCACGGCCTTGAGGGCCTCGCCCACCCGGCGGCGGATCTCTGCCGGGGGCAGCTGCAGGTTTCCGGGACCGAAGGCCACGTCCTCCTCCACGGTCATGCCCACGATCTGGGTGTCCGGGTTCTGAAACACCATGCCCACCCGCTGCCGGATCCGCGGGAGCGACCGCGCGTCCCGGGTGCTCAGGCCGTCCACCCGGACCTCGCCGTCCGAGGGGAGGAGGAGGCCGTTGAGGTGCCGAAGGAGCGTGGTCTTTCCCGAGCCGTTGGGCCCCACCACGGCCACACGGGCTCCGTCCGGGATGTCCAGGTGCACGTCCCCAAGCGCCGGGCGGTCGCCGGGGGCGAAGCGGTGGCCGAGTGCGCGAACCTCGATCACGGCGAGAACCTCCCGAGACGGTCCCGAAGCTTCACGGTCAGGAGGGTGACGCCGAGGATCTTGAGGGCGTCCCCGATCAGGAACGGCAGCACGCCCAGGGACAGGGCCTCGACCCACGAGAGCCGGGCGATCAGGATCAGGCCCGAGACCCCCAGGGCGTACACCAGGGCATACCCCGCAATCGCGGCCAGAGCGATGCGCACGGGTCCGGCCCGGCCTCCGGGAGGGGCCAGGCGGCCGATCAGCCAGGCGCCTGCCACGAACCCCACCAGGTAGCCGCCCGTGGGCCCCAGGAGCACGCCCAGGCCGGCCTTTCCCCCGGCGAACACGGGAAGTCCGATCACGCCCAGGAGTACGTACACCGCCTGGCTCATGGCCCCGAGCGCGGGTCCCAGGAGGGTGCCGGCCAGGGCCATGAACAGCGTCTGCAGGGTCACCGGCACGGGCGGAAGCGGAATAATCAGGTAGGCCCCGGCCGCCGTGGCCGCGCCGAACATGGCCGCGTACACCAGATCTCTGACGGGGGTCCCGGGCTGAAGGGCGGTCTCGGTCTTCATGTCGTCACCACGTCTCCGGAGAACACCACGTGCATGGTGCCCTGGTCGTCCTCCACCAGAAGGCCTCCGTTGGGACCGATGTCCCTGGCCGTTCCCGAGATCCGGCCGCCGCCCGCTTCCACGCTCACCCGGCTTCCCAGGGTCCGGGTGAGCGCCTTCCAGCGCTCGAGGATCGGAGGGGCGCCGTCGGCAAGAAAGACCCGGTACCAATGCTCGTAGCGCTCGAGGATGCCCCGCACCAAGGCGGCGCGGTCCAGGTCGCGACCGGTCTCCAGGGCCAGGGACGTGGCGATGCCTCGAAGGTCCTCAGGGAAACGGCGGCCGTTCACGTTCAGGCCCAGGCCGCTCACCACGAACGCCACCTCGTCCGGGTCGCTGGAGATCTCCGTGAGAATGCCGGCCACCTTGCGTCCCTCCACCAGCACGTCGTTGGGCCACTTGATGTGGGCGTCGAGGCCGGGGCAGGTCTCCAGGAGGGTCTCGGCCACGGCGATGCCCGCGATCAGGGTGATCCTGGGGGCCTCCACCGGGGAGATGGGGGGCCGCAGGATCAGGGAAAGGTATACTCCGGCGCCGGACGGCGAGAACCACGTCCGACCCTTGCGCCCCCGGCCTCCGGTCTGGCTCTCGGCCGTCACCAGGGTGCCCTCGGGCGCGCCGGAGGCCGCCAGGGACTTGGCCCGGTTGTTGGTGGAGTCCGTCTCCCGTTCGCAGACGATCTCCTGTCGGCCCAGGACCCGCGTTCGAAGGCCTTCGCGGATGTCCTCCGGAAGGAGCCGGGGCGGGTTGCCGGCCAGCCGGTAGCCCTTTCTGGGGGACGATTCGACGGCGTAGCCGTCTGCTCGCAGGGCCTGGATGTGCTTCCAGACCGCGGCTCGGGAGACGTCGAGCTCCCGGCTCAGTTGCTGGCCGGAGGTCCACACCGTGGGACGGGCTCGAAGGCGTCGAAGGATGCGCTTCGCCGTGCTCATGGCTCTCTCAGTCGAGTGGTTTTCATCGAACTGCAGAGCGGGGCATAGCACGGAGGCAGAGGAATGTCAACCAAATGCCATTGGAGGGGTTTACAATCATCCCTTGCCTGGACTCTCTCGGCCCCCTCCGGTAAGGTGGAGGGATCGTTCACAGGCCCTCGGCCCGTTTCATGGGAGACTGCGCATGGAGCTTCCGAATCATCCCTTCTGGGACTTCAGCCTCGAGGTCCACGAGCGCCCCGGTGTGTCCGGGGCCTGCCTGGCCCTCCAGCGTTCTTACGGGTTGGATGTGAACCTGCTGCTGTTCTGCTGCTGGGCCGGTGCGGCCGAGGGAAGACCGCTCGGCCGAAGCGCGGTGCGTGCGGCACAGGACGCGGTTTCCGGTTGGCAGGAGGAGGTGGTGGGCCCGGTCTGGCGGGCGCGATGGCGTCTCAAGGGCGGCTTCGGCTCGTTCCCGTTCGAGCAGACCGAGGCCTTGCGAAAGGCCCTGATCGCCTCGGAGCTGGAGGCCGAGCACGTGGAGCAGCTTCAGCTGGCCGCGGCCGTCCCGGTCCAATCCCGGCCGGAGCCGGAGGAGGCGTTCCGTCTGGCGGCGGTCGCTTCCAACCTGTCGGCATACCTCGAGGACCGTCTGCCCGACGGACGGGCAGCCGGTGGGAAGGGACCGCCCGAGGACCTCGTGCAGCCCCTGGAGGTCCTCCTTGCCGGGGTGTTCCCGGGCCGGGACCGCGAGGCGCTTCGCGCGGAGCTGGTGCGGGCGCTGAACGCGCCCCTCTAGCCTGCGGCCTCTTGACCCCCTGCTATCGCCGGAGCCGCCTGGTCGCCTCGGCCACCCGCCGCCCTTGGGCCCTGGCGATCTCCAGGTCCTCCTCCCTGGGCTGGAAGCTGTTGTCCGAGCCGGCCAGGGTGGTGGCCCCGTAAGGCGTTCCGCCTCTCCCCTCCGTGTGGAGCATGCCGGGCGTGGAGTAGGGCACGCCCACGATGATCATGCCCAGGTGGAGGAGCGGGATCATGGTGCTCAAGAGGGTGGTCTCCTGACCGCCATGGGTGGTGGCCGTGGAGGTGAACACCCCCACGGGCTTGCCCTCCATGGCCCCCCGGGTCCAGAGGGACGCCGTGGAGTCCAGGAGCCGCTTCATCTGCGCAGTCATGTTGCCGTAGCGGGTGGGTGTGCCCAGGAGCACGCCGTCGGCCTCGGCCAGGTCGTCCAGGGTGCAGACCGGGACGTCCTCCTGCCGCTTTCGGGCCTCACGGAAGTGCTTGTCCTGCCCTTTTTCGTCCAGGATCTCCTGAAACTCCGCGGCCCGGCGAAGGACGAGCTCCACGCCCTCCACGGACCGGACGCCTTCGCCCACGGCGCGGGCCATCTTCTCGATGTGACCGTACATGGAGTAGAACACCACCAGGACCTTCATCGTTTTTCCTCCTCGAATGTTCTTCGTCCTCATCCCGTAAGGCGCTCCTCGAGGAGCGCCCGGACCCGCCCTGCATCGGCCCGGCCGGAGGTCTTCTTCATCACCATGCCCACCAGGAAGTTGATGGGCTCCGGCCGGCCGCCGCGGATCTTGGCCGCGACACCGGGGTGCTCGCCCAGCACGTCGTCCACCACACGGGACAGGGTTTCGCCGTCTCGAATGGATCGAAGCCCTTTCTCCTCGACCAGGGCGTCCGGGGATCGACCGGTTCGAAACATGTCGTCCAGCAAGGCTCTCGCCGCCTGCTCGGTCACCTCGGCCTCGGCCACCAGGTTCACCAGCCTGGAGAAGGCCTCAGGGCGCACCGGGCACTCGGACGGATCCAGGCCCGACTGGTTGAGGCATCGGAAGAGGTCCTTGATGATCCAGCGGCTCAGTCGCTTCACGTCCTCGCACAGGGGAACGCACTGGTCGAAGAAGTCGGACACGGCCCGGTCCCGGGTCAGCACCGAGGCCTCCTCCGGAGGAACCCCCAGGTCCCGCACCAAGCGGGTGACCCGGTCGTCCGGAAGCTCGGGCATGGAATGCCGGACGTCCTCCACGGCGACCCGGTCGAGGTGGATCTCCACGAGGTCGGGCTCTGGAAAGTAGCGGTAGTCCGGGGCGTCCTCCTTGCTTCGCATGGGAAGGGTGATGCGGCGCTCCTCGTCGAACAGGCGCGTTTCCTGCGGCACGGCCCTCCCCGCGAGGAGGAGCTCGCTCTGGCGCCGGACCTCGTGCTCCAGGGCCTCGGTCACGAAACGAAAGGAGGCCATGTTCTTGATCTCGGCCCGGGGACCGTACCCATCGGAACCGGGCGGGCGAAGGGAGACGTTGACGTCGCAGCGGAGCTGCCCCTTCTCCATGCTGCACTCGCTCACGCCGATGTACCGGAGTACCTGCCGCAGCTTCTCCAGGTAGGCCCGGGCCTCCCGGACCGACCGCAGGGGGTTGTGCGTGTGGTCGGCCACGATCTCGATGAGGGGAACGCTGGCGCGGTTGAAGTCCACCAGGCTGAAGTCCGCCGCCTCCAGGGACTCGGCCGAGTGCATGAGCTTTCCCGCGTCCTCTTCCAGATGGATGCGGCGGATGCCCACCGGGTAGGGGCGGCCGTCGTCCCCGTCGATCACCAGGGAGCCGTTCTCACAGAACGGCCGCTCGTACTGGGAGATCTGATAGCCCTTGGGCAGGTCCGGGTAGAAGTAGTTCTTGCGGGCGAACCGGGCGTTGGTGTTGATCTCGCAGTTCAAGGCCAGCCCCGCGCGGACGCAGTACTCCACCGCCCGGCGGTTCAGGACCGGAAGGGCCCCGGGCTGGCCCGTGCAGACCGGGCAGATGTGGGTGTTGGGCGGTGCGGACGGATCGTTCGGGCACCCGCAGAAGAGCTTGGTCCGGGTGCCGAGCTCCGCGTGCACCTCGAAGCAGATGATCACCTCGTGTTCCATGGCGGTTCCTCTGTCCTCGAGCCCCCGGGAATCATGACGCCGCGTCCGCCGAACGGGCCTGTTGAAAGGCGTAGGCCGCCCGAAGCAGGGTGGCCTCGTCAAAGGCCCGGCCGATGAGCTGCAGGCCCACCGGGAGCTTCCCCACCCTGCCGCAGGGAAGGCTCATGCCGGGCAGGCCGCTCATGTTGAGGGGCGCGGTGTACACGTCCACCAGGTACATTTGAAGGGGATCGTCCATCTTCTCCCCCAGGCGGAAGGGCAGGCAAGGGGAGACCGGCGCGGCCAGGCAGTCCACCGTCTCGAACACGCGGTCGAAATCCTCCTTGACCAGGCGCCGCACCTTCTGGGCCTTGAGGTAGTAGGCGTCGTAGTAGCCTGCGGAGAGCACGTAGCTGCCCAGGATGATGCGCCGCTTCACCTCCCGGCTGAACCCCTCGCTTCGCGTGGACTCGTACATGGCGAGCAGGTCGTCGCTTCGAGACGAGCGGTACCCGTACTTCACGCCGTCGTAGCGGGCGAGGTTGCTGCTCGCCTCGGCCGTGGCGATCAGGTAGTAGGCGCTGATGGCGTAGGCGGTGTGGGGCAGGCTGACCTCGCGGACCTCGGCTCCTTCCCGCTCCAGCAGCTGCACGGCCTCTTCGATGCACCGGCGGATGCGCGGGTCCAAGCCCTCCACGAAGTACTCGCCGGGCAGGCCGATGCGCAGACCCTGAAGGCCCCGGTCGAGGGACTCCGTGAAGTCGGGGACCGGGACGTCCGCCGATGTGGTGTCTCGTGCATCCCGGCCGCACAGGCTCCCCAGCAGGAGCGCGCAGTCCTCCACCCGCCGGGCCATGGCCCCGACCTGGTCGAGACTCGAGGCGTAGGAGACGAGCCCGTATCGACTGACCCGGCCGTAGGTGGGCTTGATCCCCACCACACCGCAGTAGGCCGCGGGGAGGCGAATGGAGCCCCCCGTGTCCGTGCCCAAGGCCAGCGCGGCCTCGCCGGCCGCCAGGGCCGCGGCCGACCCCCCGCTCGAGCCTCCGGGCACCACCTCCGGATCGTGGGGGTTTCGGGTGGGGCCGTACACGCTGTTCTCCGTGGACGATCCCATGCCGAACTGGTCCAGGTTGGTCTTGCCCACCAGGACCGCGCCGGCCTGCTTCAACCGTTCCACCACCGTGGCATCGTATGGGGGCACGTAGCCCTGCAGCACGGCCGATGCGCAGGTGGTGGGGACGCCGCGCGTGCAGAGGTTGTCCTTGACGGCCACGGGAAGGCCGTTCAAGGGCGGCACGTCCTTCGACTCCCGAAACCGTGCATCGGCCCGGTCGGCCGCCTCCAGCGCCTGGTCCCGCATCACCGTGATGAAGGCGTTCAACGCCGGCTCGCGCTCCTCGATCCGCTCGAGGGCGGACTCGGTGAGCTCCCTCGAGCCGATCTCCCCGGCTCGAAGCCGTCGGGCCAGGTTCAGTGCGCTCTCATCACAGAGGGCCATGGGCCTTGTCCCTTCCTGTCGTCAAGGATCACCGGCGCGAAACAGGAGCGTCCAGTGCATCCGATGGCTGGGCATTTGTTTTTCGTTGTTCGTACTCGTACTCGTACTCAGCGAAGCGGTGCTCGTATCCGGCTTTTCCGCCCGCAGGGGCAGGGCGTCATCCAGGACGAGTACCGTCCCTGTCGGGCCTGAGTACGATGCGATGGGTCGCATCCATCGTCCCTTTCCTTTTGATGGCGCTCCCGCTCCCGATTTCGATTGCGATGGTCCCAAGGGAATCAACGAACCATGGAACGCGTTCTCGGACCACCGGGAGTGGACCCCCTACGAGCCGGTCGTCAGGATCCTGGGCACCTTGAAGTGACCCTGCTCCCGGTCCGGCGCGGCCTCGAGGATTCCCTCGGGATCGGGGAACGGCACGACTTCGTCCTCCCGCCAGACGTTGTGCATCTCCAGGACGTGGCTCAGGGGCTGGACCGCCTCGGTGTCGAGCTCTCCGATGGAGGCCACGTACGCCAGCACTTCGCTGAGGTCCTTTCGAAACGCCTCGGCCTCCTCTGGATCCAGGCGAAGGCGGGCCAGACGGGCCACGTGGTCCACCTCGGCCCGGGTGATGGCCGCGCGCTCGGGCGCCTCAGCGTCCCGGTCCTTGGTCTCCTCTTTGCGGTCCGGGCCGTTCTGGGGCCCTCCGAGGCGGAGGTGGAGCTCCTCCAGCTGGGACGGATCCGCCCCGGCCGGGGCCCGGGTCAAGGGGCAGAGCGCGCTCCGGTTCTTGGGAAAGGCCATGACGTCGCGAATGGAGGAGGTCCCGAGGATCATGGCCGCCACCCGGTCGAGGCCCAGGGCCAGCCCGCCGTGGGGCGGGGCCCCGTACTCCAGGGCCTGAAGAAAGAAGCCGAACTTCTCCTCCACGTCGTCCCGGCTGAGGCCGAGGGCTCGAAAGATCCGCTCCTGAACGTCCATGCGGTGGATGCGGATGCTGCCTCCGCCCAGCTCCTCGCCATTGATCACCAGATCGTAGGCCCGGGAGAGCAGGGAGGTCAGATCGTCCCGGTCCTCCGGGTCGAAGTCCGCGCGGTCCGGCATGGTAAAGGGGTGGTGTTGGGAGCTCAGGGCGCCGTCCTTGAGCTCGAAGAGCGGAAAGTCCGTGATCCACACGGGGCGGTGCCGGTCCTCGGGGACGAGCCCGAGCCGATCGGCCACGTGAAGCCGAAGCCGGCACAGGACGTCGAAGACCAGGGCGTGGTCCGCGTCCGCTACCATCATGATCACATCGCCGTCCCGGGCCTGAAACCGTTCGGTCATGCCCGCGAGCTCGTCCTCGCGGAAGAACTGGACGATGTTGCTCTGAAGCCGGCCGTCCACCCGCTTCATCCAGGTCATGCCCTTGCCGCCGAAGGACGGGACGAGCCTGGCGGCGTACTCGTTCTGGAGGACGTTCTTGCTCAGGTCCCCTGCAGCCCCGGGAATGCAGAACCCCTTGATCACACCGCCTCGCTGGAGGATGCCTCGAAACACGGCGTAGTCCGTCTCCCGGAGGATGTCCGTGACCTCCTCGAAGGCCAGGCCGAAGCGCAGGTCGGGCCGGTCCGTACCGTAGCGGTCCATGGCCTCCCGGTAAGTCATGTGCGGAAAGGGGCGCTGCAGGGAGATGCCGCCGACGGCGAACATCTGCACGACGAGCTCCTCGACCACCTCGTAGATGAAGGTCTCGTCGATGAACGAGGCCTCCAGGTCGAGCTGGGTGAACTCGGGCTGCCGGTTGGGCCGCAGGTCCTCGTCCCGAAAGCAGCGGGCGATCTGAAAGTAACGGTCCATGCCGCTCATCATGAGCAGCTGCTTGAACAGCTGGGGGGACTGGGGCAGGGCGTAGAATCGGCCGGGGTGCACGCGGCTGGGCACCAGGTAGTCCCGGGCCCCTTCGGGCGTGCTTCGCGTGAGAAACGGGGTTTCCACCTCGATGAAGCCGTACTCGTCGAGGATGCGGCGAATGGCCTTGATGATCTCGTAGCGCTTGAGGAGGTAGAACTGCTTGGAGGGGCGGCGCAGGTCCAGGTAGCGGTACCGCAGCCTCAGGTCCTCGTCCACGTGGTCCGGGGTGGAGGCGATCTCCTCCCCGAAAACGATGGCCTTCTCCGAGACGGGAAAGGGCAGGGTCCGGGACTCGGACAGGAGGGTCAGCTCCGTGGCGTGGACCTCCACGCGCCCCGTCCGCAGGTTGGGGTTCCCGGTGCCCGGCGCCCGGCGGGCCACCCGCCCGCGGACTCGAACCACGTGCTCGCTTCGAAGCTGCTCGGCTCGTTGAAACAGGTCGCTCCCGGCCGCGGGATCGAAGACCACCTGCACGATGCCGCGAATGTCCCGCAGGTGGGCAAACAGCAGGTTCCCGTGGTCCCGCACGGCGTCCACCCACCCCATGAGCAGGATCTCGCGTCCGGCGTCCCCGGATCTCAAGTCGCCACAGTAAGTTCGTTCTCTCCAGTGCATACCTCGTTCCACCGCTCCTCCATCTAACCGATTCGCCATTGCGGATCAACGCCTTTTTCGAAAAACACGGCAGGGGCTTGTCATGCAAATCCCGCGCCGCCGTTGAGGACGAACCGGCGGGCCCCGTCCCTCTCCGGGTGGGGCCCGAAGACCGGACGCTGGGGGCGACGTTTTTGTGTGGCCGCTGTCGTGCGTATGACAAATTTGTAGATGTTGTGGGGCGCCGGCGGGTCCCGGAAAGGGATGCAACAAGGCAAGGCCCTGGAATATCGAGACTCTTTTTGTGTGGCATGTAGGTTGCTCTGGCGGGAACAAGAGCGCCGGCCGCGGCCGGCCCCCCCGAAGAGGCCCGTGCCCGGGGGGATGACGAGCGGACAACCATCCATCAGGTGAATGACGAACATGCAGGGAGGTAGGACATGAAAGAGGCCAGAGAGCTCGCGTCAGCCAAAGAGGTGCTGGACTTCGTGAAAAAGGAAGAGGTCGAGGTGGTGGACTTGCGGTTCATGGACTTTCCCGGACTGTGGCAGCACTTCTCCATTCCGGCCCGGGAGCTGGAGGAGGGCACGTTCGAGGACGGTCTGGGCTTTGACGGCTCGAGCATTCGAGGTTGGCAGGTGATCAACGAGTCGGACATGCTGGTCAAGCCGGTTCCGGAGAGCGCCTTTGTGGACCCGTTCTTCGCCGACAAGACCCTGGTGATGGTCTGCAACATCTGCGACCCGGTCACCGGGGAGGACTACACCCGGGATCCGCGCAACATCGCCCGAAAGGCCGTCAGCCACCTCAAGGGCAGCGGTTTGGCGGACATCGCCTACTTCGGCCCGGAGGCGGAGTTCTTCGTGTTCGACGACATCCGGTTCGACCAGAACCAGCACGAAGGCTACTACCACATCGACAGCGTCGAAGGGCGGTGGAACACGGGGCGGGTGGAGTCCCCGAACCTCGGGTACAAGCCGCGATACAAGGAGGGCTACTTTCCGGTGCCCCCGGGGGACAGCATGCAGGACCTGCGAAGCGAGATGATGCTCACCCTGGAGAAGATCGGCGTGCTCATCGAGTGCCAGCACCACGAGGTGGCCACGGGCGGGCAGGCCGAGATCGACATGCGCTTCGCCCCGCTCGTGGAGATGGCCGACAACCTGCTCAAGTACAAGTACGTGATCAAGAACACGGCGAGGAAGCACGGCAAGACCGTGACCTTTATGCCCAAGCCGCTGTTCAACGACAACGGGACCGGCATGCACGTCCACATGTCCTTCTGGAAGGACGGTGAGAACCTCTTTGCCGGGGACGGGTACGCAGGGCTTTCGGAGCAGGCCATGTACGCCATCGGCGGCATCCTCAAGCACGCGCCGTCCCTGCTGGCCTTCA
>CAYYVD010000068.1:0-17331 GCA_964475045.1 uncultured Desulfobacterales bacterium
GGCTCTCCACGTGGCGGCCGAGGCACAGGCCGCGGGGGGCATGGTGGCGTTCATCGACGCGGAGCACGCCCTGGATCCCACCTATGCGCGGAACCTGGGGGTGGACGTGGACAGCCTGCTCGTGAGCCAGCCCGACACCGGGGAGCAGGCATTGGACATCGCCGAGATCCTGGTGCGGAGCGGGGCGGTGGACGCGCTCATCATCGACTCGGTGGCCGCCCTGGTGCCCCGGGCGGAGATCGAGGGGGAGATGGGCGACCAGCACGTGGGGCTCCAGGCCCGGCTCATGAGCCAGGCCCTGAGGAAGCTCACGGCCACGATCAGCAAGTCCCACACGTGCGTCGTCTTCATCAACCAGATCCGCATGAAGATCGGGGTGATGTTCGGGAGCCCGGAGACCACCACGGGTGGGAATGCGCTCAAGTTCTACGCCACCCAGAGGCTGGACATCCGCCGCACCGGGGCCATCAAGGAGGGGGACCAGCACATCGGCAACCGCACCAAGGTGAAGGTGGTCAAGAACAAGATCGCCCCGCCCTTCAAGATCGCGGAGTTCGACATCATCTACGGCCAGGGCATCTCCAAGGAGGGGGACATTCTGGACCTGGGGGTGTCCCTGGACGTGGTGGAGAAGAGCGGCGCATGGTATTCCTTCGAGGGCGAGCGGCTCGGGCAGGGCAGGGAGAACGTGAAGAAGTTTCTGGCCGAGAACACGGACATTCGGGACAAGATCGCCGGCCTGGTCAAGGAGAAGACCGGGCTCAAGAAGATCGAGAAGGAGATCGCCGAGGCCGAGGCAGAGGCATAGGAGACGGGAAGAGCGCATGGATTTTCGATCGATACGGCGGACGTTTCTGGACTTTTTCAACGAGCGCGGGCACGAGATCGTGGCGAGCGCCCCGCTGATCCCGCGGGACGACCCCACCTTGCTCTTCACGAATGCCGGCATGGTGCAGTTCAAGAGCCTGTTCCTGGGCGAGGAGAAGCGCGCCTACAACCGGGCGGTCACCAGCCAGAAGTGCGTGCGGGCCGGAGGCAAGCACAACGACCTGGAGAACGTGGGCTACACGGCCAGGCACCACACTTTCTTCGAGATGCTGGGAAACTTCTCCTTCGGGGACTACTTCAAGCAGAAGGCCGTGGAATGGGCCTGGGAGCTCCTGACCCAGGGGTACGGGCTCCCAGCGGACAAGCTCTACGCCTCGGTCTACCATGACGACGACGAGGCCTACGGCCTCTGGGAGAAGGATATCGGCCTGCCCCCGGATCGCATTGTGCGCCTGGGCGAGGAGGACAACTTCTGGGCCATGGGCGACACGGGGCCCTGCGGTCCCTGCTCCGAGATCCTGATCGACCAGGGCGAGGAGCTGGGCTGCGATCGGCCGGACTGCGCCCCGGGGTGCGACTGCGACCGCTACCTGGAGATCTGGAATCTGGTGTTCATGCAGTTCGACCGGGACGCTCAGGGCACCCTCTCCCCCCTGCCCAATCAAAGCATCGACACGGGCATGGGCCTCGAGCGGATCGCCGCGGTGGTCCAGGGGGTGAAGAGCAACTTCGACACGGACCTCTTTCGGGACCTCATCGGGTACATCGAGGAGCTGTGCGGGGTGCGATACGGCCAGTCGCAGAAGCAGGACGTCTCCTTTCGAGTGATCTCGGACCACGCCCGGGCCGCGGCGTTTCTCATCGGAGACGGGGTCATGCCCGCCAATGAGGGCCGGGGGTACGTGCTCCGTCGGATCATTCGGCGGGCCATTCGGTTCGGGCAGATCCTGGGCCTCGAGGATATCTTCATGCACCGGGTGGTGGCCCAGGTGATCGACGTCATGGGCCGGGACTACGCCGACCTCATCACCTCGCGAAGCTTCATCGAAGGCGTGGTCACCAACGAGGAGAAGCGCTTCTCCGACACCCTCCACCACGGCATGAAGGTCCTGCAGGAGCACCTGGAGGAGCTGCGGTCCCGGGGCGAGGTCGGCATTCCAGGAGACTTGGCCTTCAAGCTCTACGACACCTACGGCCTGTCCCTGGACATCGTCCAGGACGTGGCCCGGGAGGAGGGCCTGGCCATCGACCAGGCGGGCTACGAGCGGGCCATGGAGCGCCAGCGCAGCCAGAGCCAGCAGGCCTGGAAGGGAAGCGGCGAGGAGGAGATCCCCGAGGCCTTTCGCAGGCTCACCTCCGAAGGGGTGTCCTGCCGGTTCCTCGGGTACGAGGGCCTGGCGTGCCCGGCCCGGGTGAAAGGAATCGTACGGGACGGGGAGTCCGTGACCTCGGCCGAGGCCGGGGACGCCGTGGAGGTGGTCCTGGACGAGACACCCTTCTACGGAGAGGCCGGCGGTCAGGTGGGGGACCAGGGGTGGCTGCGGTCCGGCGGGACGGCGGTCCGGATCACGGACACGGTTCGGTTCGGACACGGGCTCATCGTGCACCGGGGCAAGGTGGAGGAAGGGACCCTTCGCGAGGGGGACGAGCTCACGGCCGAGGTGGACGAGGAGCGGCGACGGGCCACGGCCCGCAACCACACGGCCACCCATCTGCTCCACAAAGCGCTCCGGGAGACCCTGGGGGACCACGTCAAGCAGGCCGGCTCCCTGGTGGCCCCGGACCGACTGCGGTTCGACTTCACCCACTTCGCCCAGGTGGACGCGGACAAGCTCCTCGCGGTGGAGGATTTCGTGAACCGGCGCGTTCGCGAGAACCGCCCCCTCTCCACGCAGGAGATGGGCCGGGACGAGGCCGTGCAGAGCGGGGCCACGGCCATCTTCGAGGAGCGCTACGGCGAGACCGTGAGGGTGGTGAGCGTGGAGGGCGTGAGCCGGGAGCTCTGCGGGGGCACCCATACGGAGCGGACCGGGGACATCGGTTTGTTCAAGGTGGTGAGCGAGGGGGCGGTAGGCGCGAACCTGCGCCGGATCGAGGCCCTGAGCGGGGAAGGGGCCCTGGCCCATGTCCAGCACCAGGAGCGGGCGCTCAAGGCCGCCTCGGCGCTCCTCAAGACCGCGCCCGACCAGCTGGAGGAGCGTGCCGAACGGCTGCTCCGGGACCTGAAGGAGCGGGACCGGGAGATCGCGTCCCTGAAGGGAAAGCTTCGAGCCGGGAGCACCACGGATCTGCTGGAAGGCGCACACGAGGTCTCGGGCGTCCGCGTGGTGGCCCGGGAGGTGGAGGCCGACTCGCCCAAGGTCCTGCGGGAGTTCGCCGATCGAATCAAGGAGAGGCTCGCCTCGGGGGTGGCCGTGCTGGGGGGACGGGGGGACGGCAAGGCCATGCTCATCTGCGTGGTGTCGCCGGACCTCACGGATCGCGTCAAGGCCGGAGAGATCATTCGGCGGCTCTCGCCCATGGTGGGAGGCAAGGGCGGCGGACGGCCGGACATGGCGCAGGGCGGAGGGGGCGAACTGGACAAGCTGCCCGCGGCCCTCGACTCCGTGCCGGGCATGGTGCAGGAGCTGCTGGGCGGCTGATCGGCCTCAGGAGCTGTCCTCTTCGCCGGACGCCTCCTTGCCGTCCGCGGCCTCCATGGCCTCGGCGGCCGCCTTGGCGGCCTCCTTCTCGGCCCGCTCCTGCTCCTCCTCTTTCAACTCCTCGAGGCGCTCGGCCTCCTGCTCGGCCAGCTTGCTCTTGCAGATGCGGATGTACTCCAGGGCCTCGTGGTACTGGCCCATGTCCGGGTAATTTCGAATGATGTACTGGTACCGCCCCATGGCGGCCTTGTAGTGCCCCTTCCCGAAGTAGAAGTGCCCCACGTAGAGCTCGTACTCGGCGCGGTAGATCAGGCACTTGCGGATCTTCTTCCGGGCCAACTCGGCGTAGCGGTCGCTGGGAAACCGCCTGATCAGGCGCTCGTACTCCTCCTGGGCGGCCCGGGTGTGGGTCTGATCCCGGTCCACCGTGCTGACCTGCATGAGATGGCACTCGCCCTTCTTGAAGATCACGTAAGGGATGTTCGGGTTTCTCGGGTGGAGCCGCTCGAACTCGTCGTAAAGCTCGTAGGCGGTGTTGTAGTCGTCCCTGAGAAAGGTGGCGTCCGCCAGCAGGAGCTCGGCCTTGAGGGCGTACTTGCTGTATGGGTAGCGGTCCTTGATCTGCTGAAAGCCTTCGGCCGCGGCGTGGTAGCGGCCCGCCTCGAGGTACTCCTCGCCCTCGAACATGAGCTCGGCCGGCGTCCGTTCCTCCGTGTCTCCGAAGAAGGAGCTGACCGTGCTGGTGACGGTGTCCACGACCGCGCACCCGGCGGCGCAAGTCGAAAGCAGCAGGAGCGCCGCCGCGATCCGGGCGAGCGCCCGGATCCCGACGCGCCGGCGCCTGACGTCCATTCCTTGTACGTGCATCACGATCCCTGAAGGTCCTCCACGTACTTCTCCGCCCCGTAGGCGGCGTTGGCCCCGTCGCCCACCGCCGTGGAGATCTGGCGAAAGGCCTTCGACCGAATGTCTCCGGCGGCGAACACCCCCGGGACCGAGGCCTCCATCTGGTCGTCCGTGACCACGAACCCCTGCTCGTCCAGGACCACCAGCCCCTGCACCAGCTCGGTGTTGGGGTCCGTGCCGATGAAGACGAACACGCCCTGGACGTCCTTTCGAGTGACCTCGCCGGTCTTGACGTTCTTGAGCTCGATTCCCTCCACCCCCTCCTGCCCGAGAATGCGGGTGGGGACCGTGTCCCACACGAACTCGATCTTCTCCTCGGCCAGGGCCCGCTCCTGAAGGAGCTTCACGGCCCGAAGCTCGTCGCGCCGATGCACGTGATAGATCTTGCTGGCGAACCGGGTCAGAAAGAGCGACTCCTCCACGGCCGTGTCCCCCCCGCCGATCACGGCCACGGGCTGCTCCCGGTAGAACGGGCCGTCGCACGTGGCACAGTAGCTGACGCCTCGGCCCATGAACTGGCCCTCGCCCTCGATGCCGAGCTTCTTCCAGGACGCCCCGCAGGCCAGGATCACGGCCCGGGTCTCGTGGGCCCCCTGGTTCGTGGTCACGACCTTGACGTCGTCCTGGAACTCGAGCCGGATCACCTCCTCGGACCGGATCTCGAGGCCGAACTTCTCGGCCTGGCCCTTCATGCGGTCCATGAGCTCGAAGCCGCTCAGGCCGTCCGGAAAGCCCGGGTAGTTCTCCACCCAGTCGGTGGTGAGCACCTGGCCGCCCGGGGCGAGCTTCTCGAGGAGGCACACGTTCATGCGCGCCCTGGCGTGGTAGAGCCCCGCGGTGAGGCCTGCGGGGCCTCCGCCGATGATGATGATGTCGTACATGCTACAGCAGCTTCTTGATCTCTTCCTCGATGGCGCCCTTGGGCTGGGCTCCGATCATGGTGTTGGCGACCTCGCCCCCCTTGAAGAAGATCAGTGTCGGAATGTTGCGAATGCCGAACTTGGCCGGCGTCTGGCGGTTCTGATCCACATCCATCTTGGCCACCTTGATCTTGCCCTCGTACTCCTTGGCCAGCTCCTCGACCACCGGACCCACCATGCGGCAGGGACCGCACCAGGCCGCCCAAAAATCCACCACGGCCGGAAGGCCGCTCTTGACGACTTCGTCCTCGAAGGTGTCATCGGTTACCTGAAGGATATCTGCCATGAAACGCTCCTTTCCAAAAATGTATGCTAAGGGTGTCGCTTAACACGGGGTCCCGCCTTTGTCAACCGGTGAGCAAGGGGACCCAGCGGGCGGGAACCGCCAATCACCGGTATAGAGACCGGACGGCGCCGGGGGTTTCGGAATCCGTTGACGCAAACCGCGGAATGGAAAACAATGGTCCGAAACAGCGCCGAAAGGGAGGCCGCGTGAAGAAGCAGGATCGAATCGTGTACGTGTGCCAGGCATGTGGGTACCAGGCCCCCAAGTGGATGGGACGCTGTCCGGACTGCGGCGAGTGGAGCACGCTGGTGGAGGAACATACCGGACCGGTCTCGACGGGGGCGGCCGGCGGTCCGGGCGGCGTGGACATGCGGCCCGTGCCCCTGGGAGAGATCTCCCTGGACCGGGAGCTTCGCTGGAGGACCGGCATCGACGAGTTCGACCGGGCCCTGGGCGGCGGGCTCGTTCCCGGGTCCATGATCCTCGTGGGCGGGGAGCCCGGCATCGGCAAGTCCACCATGCTCCTCCAGGCGGCCGGCCACCTGTCCTCCCGCGACCTTCGCTGCTTCTACCTCTCCGGCGAGGAGTCCAGCCAGCAGATCCGGCTGAGGGCGGACCGGCTGGCCGTTCAGGCGGACGGCCTGTACGTGGCCACGGGCACCCTGCTCGAGGACCTGATGAAGACCCTGAGCGAGATGAAGCCGGACCTCCTCATCGTGGACTCCATTCAGACCCTGCACACGGGCTTCCTGCCCTCGGCGCCGGGCAGCGTGGGTCAGGTGCGGGAGGTTGCGGCCCGGCTCATGGCGTGGGCCAAGGAAACGGGCACGCCCACCTTTCTGGTGGGGCACGTGACCAAGGAGGGCGCCATCGCCGGGCCCAAGGTGCTGGAGCACATGGTGGACACGGTCCTCTACTTCGAAGGGGACCGCAGCCACGCCTTCCGAATCCTTCGCTCGGTCAAGAACCGCTACGGGCCCACCAACGAGATCGGGGTGTTCGAGATGACCGGCACCGGCCTGGCCGAGGTGGTCAACCCCTCCCGTATCTTTCTGGAGGAGCGCCCCCAGGGGGCTTCGGGCTCGGTGGTCATCCCCTGCCTCGAGGGGACCCGCCCGGTGCTGGTGGAGGTCCAGGCCCTGGTGGGCCCCAGCCCGCTGGGGGTCCCGCGAAGGACCGCCATCGGCGTGGATCCGAACCGCATCTCCCTGCTCGTGGCCGTGATCGGCAAGCGCATGGGCGTGGAGATGGGCGGCCAGGACATCTTCGTGAACGTAGCCGGAGGCCTCCGGATCGACGAGCCGGCCGCGGACCTGGGCATCGTGGCGGCCCTGATCTCCAGCTACCGGGACGTGCCCGTGCCCCTGGACATGGTGGCCTTCGGCGAGGTGGGCCTGGCCGGCGAGATCCGGGGCGTGAGCCAGCCCGAGGTGCGGATCAAGGAGGCCCTGAAGCTGGGGTTCGGCCGGTGCCTCCTCTCCCGCGGCAACCTGTCCGGCGCGGGCGCCCTGGACGGCATGGAGGCGCAGGGGGTGGAGTCCGTGGGGCAGCTCACGGAGCTCCTCTGGCCCGGCGGCACTGGGAGGTCGTGAACAGGCGGGCCCTTCCGTCGGAGGCGCCCGATCACCGCAGGGGAAGCGTCTCGAAGGGCAACCCCAGGGCCTCGGCCGTCTGTTGCAGGGCGGTCTCCAAGTCCACCCCGGCCCCGTCTTTTCGAGCCACCTGGGTGGTCCGGTCGCCCACCACGACGATCTGCAGCCTGGCCGGGTCCAGGTAGGTCCGGGCCAGGCGGGCGAGGTCCTTGGACGTGGCCTCCATGAACGACTCCTGGATGTGGTCCAGGGTGTCGAGGGGCTCGCCGCGGAGCTCGTACCGGGCGTACACCCGGGTCAGCGCGGCCGGGCTGTCCACGTTGAACACAAAGCTGTTCAGGGCGTCCAGGCGCTTCTGCTCGAACTGGCCCTCGGGGACGTCCTGCCGCAGGTCCTTCATGAGGGCCACGGCCTGCTCCACGGCCTCGGGCGTGCGGTCGCCCTTGCACCCCATGTACCCGGTGATCCATCCGGCCTTCCACTTGTAGCGCTGGTGGAAGTAGACCGAGTACACCAGGCCCAGGTCGTCCCGCAGCCGGCGGAAGACCAAGGAGTCCCGCCCGCCGAAGATGTCCACGAGGAGATGGGTCTTCCAGTAGCCGGAATCCGTGCGCCGAGGCCCCGGCAGGGCCATGGCCACCTGGCTCTGGACCTGTCCCGCTTTGTGAACAAAGGCCAGGACCGGGGGCGAGGGCTCCGGCACCGGCAGGTTGCGCTCCGGGGGCACCCGGGCCTCGAGGGCCTTGAGAATACCTCGAAGCCCGCTCTCGGCCTCCTCCCGGCTCAGATCGCCGGACACGGCCACGGTCATGTTGGAGGGCACCAGGTGGGTCCGAAGAAAGGCCCGGAGGTCCTCCCGAGTGATGCCGGGAAGGGTCTTCAGGCCGTCGAGGGGATCCCGGCCGTAGGGATGCCCCTCAAAGTGGAGGATCTCCAGCTCGCGGCGGCTCACCCGCCCGGCGTCCCCCGCCTGCCGGCTCAAGCCGGTCAGAAGCCTCCGCCGGGACGCCTCCACGATCTCGGGCGCGAACCGGGGGGCCGCCAGCACCTCCTGGAGCACCTCCACGGCCCGGTCCCACTTGCTGCGCATGACCGAGAGCTCGATGACCGTGCTCTCCTCGTTGACGTTCACGTCGAGCTGGATGGCGTGCGCATCCAGCAGGGCCGCCAGTTCGGCCGGACCCCAGGTCTCGGTCCCTCCCGGCACCAGGGTGGCGCTGGCGAGGTCGGCCAGGCCGATCTTGTCCTCGGGCACGTCCACGGCCCCGCCCTTCACGAGCAGCGTGAGGTCCACCAGGGGCAGCTCCCGGTCCGGCAGATAGAAGAGGCTCGCGCCGCCCACCGAAGCAATCTCCGCCATGGGGTAGTCGACCTTCGACGGCTCGCGCTCGAAGGTCAGGGGATGGCGCCAGCCGGCCGGCGTGGGGTAGCGGGAGTGGTTGGTGAGGTCCTCGGGCTTTTCCACCTGCTCGGCCGTGGAGGCGGTGAAGGAGCGCACCTCCTCGTAAGGCTCGTCCGGTTGGGCCTTCTCCCCGCCCGGAATCACGAAGCAGATCGTGCGATCCTCCTCCTTGAGGTACCGGCCGGCCACCCGCATGACATCCTCGGGGGTGACCTGCTCGATTCGCGACAGGTAGTCCTGGAGATACTCCCAGCCCACCTGGACCTCCAGGTTGGCCAGGGTGCCGGCCAGGGCCTCGTTGCTCCGAAGCCGCGAGAGGAAGCCATACCGGGCGAGGGCCTTGACCCGGTCCAGCTCCTCCGGGGTCAAGCGCTCGCGCTCGAGACGCCCGGCCTCCTCGATCAGGAGCGTCTCCAGCTCCCGGCAGGCCTTCCGGTAGGCCTCCCGCTTCTCCTCCTCGGTGAGACCCTCCTGCTCGAGCTCCCCGGGATCGTTGGGGGTCCCGCCCACCACGACCGTCCCGCCGTAGCGGTTGTCCGGATTGTACGCCCAGGCGCTCACGGCCAGACCCTTGCGCGTGAGGTTCTGCGTCATGCGCGCCCCGTGCCCGCTGCTGAGCACCATGGTCATCACGTCCAGGGCGTAGAAGTCGTCGGTCCCCATGTCCGCTCCGGGATGCCCGATGAGCACCAGGGGTGTGCGGGCCCCCTCGAGGAGCCGCTCGACCCTGCGGGCGCCCTCCTGGGGCGGATCCCGCGTCACCCGCTCCCTGGCTCGAAGGCCCGAGGGATATCGCTCGAAGTAGATCTTGGCCAGCCGCTCCACCTCCTCCATGCTCACGTCCCCCACCAGCACGGCCACCGCGTTCTTGGGATTGTAGAAGGTCCGGTGATAGTCCTCGGCGTCCGTGGTGCTGAAGCGCTCCATGTCGGACTTCCAGCCGATGGTGGGGTTGCGGTAGGGGTGTGCGGCGTGCAGCGCGGCGTCGAGGGCCAGCCACCCGGCGCCCGATGGCTTGTTCACGTAACGGTAGGCCCACTCCCGCTGGACCACCTCCTTCTCCACGTAGAACTCGCGGAACGCCGGCTCGAAGACCTGCTCGCTGACCATGGAGAACCACAGCTCCACCATGTCCGACGGCAGGGACAGGAAGTACTGGGTCTGGTCCTTGCTCGTGAAGGCGTTGATGCCCACGGCCCCGTTGCGCCCGAGGTGGGAGGAAAACGCCTGGGGCACGTAGATCTCCTGGACCTTTTTGCGGAGCTTGGCCATCTCCTCGAGCTTCTTCCGAATGAGCTCCTGGTCCGGGCGGCGCTTTCGACGTTCGTTCAAGACCACCTGATAGGCGGCTTCGATCTTCTTTTGCAGCGCTCGGTCCCGCTTGGGGTCCAGGGTCCCGAAGTTCTTGGTCCCTTTGAACATCATGTGCTCGAGCATGTGGGCGATGCCGGTCCGGCCTCGCTCCTCCAGGGCCGCGCCCGCGCGAACGGCCAGCCGGCAGGCTACCTGGGGGGTGGTGGGCCGCTCCACCACGAGAAACAGCATCCCGTTGTCCAGGGTGAAGGACTGGACGTTCACGTCCAGGCCCGAAGCGTCCTCCTGCCGCTCGGCTCCCATCAACGGGATGAGCAGCAGGGGAAGCAGGATCAGCAGGAGGGTTTTACGTCGAAAGGGTCTCTTCATGGGATCGGGTCTCCTTCCGGGACCTCCGCAAGCCTTGGGAGGTCAGGGTACGGTTCCGTTCAAAACATTCTATTCATGATAATCATTCATGACGGAGTCGCAAAAATCCTGCTTTCTCGCAGAGACGCCAAGAGCGCCAAGAAAAACCTACGAATACGAAACCGCTCTCTTTGCGTTCTTTGCGGCTTTGCGCGGAAATGCGTTCTTTTGCAGGACCCCCATTCGCGGGGAAAACAAAAGGAGGGCATCGGCCCAATGGGAGGGGACCCGTTCCGGGGAGGAACGAAAGCATGCGGGGGCCGAACGCCGGATGAAAGGGTCCGTGAGAACCGGGTTGGCGGGTCAGTCCATGGCGGCGACCACATCGAACCCTTCGGCCTCCAGGGCCTCTCGAATGCGGTCCGTCTTGCACGCGGCCAGGCGGAAGTAGTAGACGCGCCGGTCCAGGTCCTGCGCGGCCATGCCGATGTTGATCACGTCCCCGCCGTAATCATTGATGATCTGCAGGGCCTCGCGGAAGCGTCCCGGCTGATCGCCCACCGCCACGTCCACCCGGGAGGTGGCCGTCATCACGCCCATCATGTCGATGAAGGCTCGAAGGATGTCCGACTCCGTGATGATGCCCACCAGGGTCTTCCCGTCCACCACGGGAATGCCGCCGATCTTGTACTGGTAGATGTACTTGGCCGCGACCTCCACGTCGTCCTCGGATTGCACGGTGATGGGCTTTCGGATCATCAGGTCGGCCAGGGTGAGGTCCGCCACCATGGAGGGGATCAGGCCCTGCTTCAGGTCGGCCAGGGTGACGAAGCCCTCGAGCCGGTTTCCCTTGGAGACCACGGGCAGGTGCCGAATGGCGTTGGTTTTCATGACCCCGATGGCCTCCTCGATGGAGGTGCCCTTGGGAATCGTGATGGGGTTGGGGATCATCAGGTCCCGAATCTTCATGGCGTCGCCTTTCCTGCCCGAGGCATGAACGGGTAAGGGGGTCCGTTCGGACCAGGGTTCATGGTATGCCACCTCCCTGAGGGTGTCAAGAAGCTGCGGCGGACCGCAGACCCGGTTTCCGCCGCCGAAACAGACACAGCGCTCCGGTCTTGTTTTTCGCCGCCGCGACCGGTATAAAGCAGACGGAAAGCACCCACGGCCTCGGCCGTGGTTCTGTGAGAACGCGGCCCGCGGGGCCGCATCCCGGGAGCGATCGCCTTGAGCTCTGAAGACCGCATGCCGGCCGCGCGCGGCTACATCGTGTGCGAGCGCCGCAAGTCCAGGCCGCGCGTGCAGGTGGAGGTCTGTCTGCGGTGCCGGTGGCGGAGACGCTGCCGGACGCTGAAGAATTACCTGCAGCCGACCCTGTTTCCGTTGCCCGGGAAGGTCTCCGGACGCGAGGCGAAGAGGAGGTCCCGTGCAGCCCATTGACGCCGTGGGATTCGATCTGTTCGACACCCTGATCACCATGGGGAACGGCGTGCTGAAGGACGCGTCGGTGTGGACCCCGGCCGGACCCTCTACGTGGGCGACGACCCCGAGCCGGACATAGCCGCGGCCCCTTAGAACGGCCTGCGCCCGGTCTGGAGCACCTATGTGCGGGACCACGGCCTGCCCTTTGCGCCCGGCTACGATCCGGACGCACGGATCCCTCACGAAGCCGAGGTGCCGGCCGTGTCCGTGTGGGAGGACCTGATCGCCCTTTTGGACGGTGCGCCCGGCCCCAGGAGGTCAAGTCAGGAGGGCGAAACCGTTCCTTGAACCCGACACCATGGACAACCCCATGAACCCGGAAGCCGACCGCCAGGAGTTCGAACGCTCCTTTCGCATCCTGATCGCCGACGACGAGGAGAGTTTTCTTCGGTCCCTGAACCTCTTCATGAAACGCCGGGGGCTGAACGTCACCGCCCTGAACAACGGCCGAGCCGCCCTGGAAGCTCTGGAGAAAGGCCCTTTCGACGTCCTGGTGACCGACATCAAGATGCCGGGCCTGGACGGCATCCAGCTGGCCATGAAGGCTCGGGAGCTCCACCCGGACATCAGCATCATCCTGATGACGGCCTACGGGTCCATGAACGAGGCCATTCAGGCGGTTCGGCTCCACGCCTTCGACTTTCTGCTCAAGCCCCTGGAGCTCAAGCACCTGGTTCAGGTCGTTCGAAAGATCCTCAACGAGAAGGCCATCCTCTGGGAAAACCTGATCCTCAAGAAGGAGCTGCGGGAACGGGGATACATGGGGGAGTTCGTCGGCATCAGCCAGCGGGTCCAAGAGCTCTACGAGACGATCCACAAGCTGAGACAGAAGGACACCCCTGTATCCATCGAAGGGGAGTCCGGCACCGGCAAGGGGCTGCTGGCCCGCACCATTCACAACTACAGCCCGCGAAAGGACCAGGCCTTCGTGGAGGTCAACGTGGGGGCCATCGTCCCTCAGCTCATGGAGAGCGAGCTCTTCGGGCACGTCAAGGGGGCGTTCACCGGGGCCATTCGGGACAACCTGGGCATCATCCAGTCGGCCCACCGGGGGACCCTCTTCCTGGACGAGATCACGGAGATCCCGCCCGAGCTGCAGGTCAAGCTCCTCGGCGTCCTCCAGGGCCGGGAGGTGCGGCCGGTGGGCGGGGATCGCAGGGTGCCCGTGGACGTGCGCATCATCACGGCCACCAACCGCCCCCTCCAGGAGGCCGTGGAGTCCGGGCAGATCCGCGAGGACTTCTACTATCGCATACGAGTTCTGCCGCTCTGGATTCCCCCGCTCCGGGAGCGCAAGGAGGACATTCCCGTGATCGTCGGGCACATCCTCAAGAAGCTCCAGGCCGCGGGCAAGTCCCGGGTGAACACCATCTCTCCGGACGCCATGAATGTGCTGCTCTCCTACAACTGGCCGGGAAACGTGCGGGAGCTGGAGAACCTGCTCGAGCGGTGCACCGCCACCAGCTCGAACCTGAAGAAGATCCAGGTGCAGGACCTGCCCAGGGAGCTGGTGGAGACCGCCCGGTACGCCTCCGTGGACGAGACGCCCCTCAACCTGAGGGACCTCGAGGTGGAGGCCATTCGAAAGGCCCTCGCCAAGGCGGACCACAACAAGACCCTCGCGGCCGAGCTCCTCGGGATCGACAAGTCCACTCTGCATCGAAAGATCCGCCGTTACGACGTCGAGTAGTGGCGTTTCACCCCGGAGTGGCAAAACGCCACTCTTTTGCAACCCTTGGATATTCGGAGTTTTTCTTCTTCTTCGGTTGCAATCTGCAACTCACCGCGGATTCCGCCGTTCCCTCCCCATCTCTCTAAAAGCCATAATTCACCGATTTCCATAAGCTTTTCCTGAAAAGCCCGTCATGGCACGAAAGTTGTTCTGCACTTTCAACGTGACGGTCTCGCGTTCCACAAGCGTGCAGGAGGTCTGCATGGGCAAGCATCGTACCGGGAGCAGAAGTCCTTGCTCCGGCTTCACCATGACCGAGCTGCTGGTGGTGGCGGCGATCCTCGGTATCCTCGCGGTCCCCGCCATTCCCGGCTTTTCCGCCTGGATGCCCAAGTACCGGCTCAAGTCGTCCGCACAGGATCTCTACTCGCACTTGCAGTCCACCAAGCTTCGGGCCATTCAGCAGAACGCGTCCACGGGTGTGTCCTTCTACTCCGCCCCGGACCGCTACCTGCACACGGGCGCGCGCAGCTCCCAGACCATGGTCCTGGGCGACTACGGACACGGCGTCCGCTTCGAGGGGCCGGGCGGCGAGACGTACAGCACCGACTACCTCCGCTTCGACGTGCGCGGGTTCAGCAACGGAGGGTACGCCTACCTGACCAACGACGGCCATACGGACTACTACCGGGTCGGCGCCCTGAGCACGGGTGTGGTCCGGGTGGAGAAGTGGAGCGGCACCGCCTGGGAGTAACGGCGGGCCTGTTTCCCGGAGGCACGCGGGACATGACGCGAGCACAGCGAGGGTTCACCGTGCTGGAGCTGCTGGTCACCATGGCCATCAGCGGCGTGGTGATGGCCGGCATCTACACCACGTTCTTTTCCCAGCAGCAGACCTATGTGACCCAGACCGAGGTGTCCGCCATGCACCAGAACCTGCGGGCGGCGATCTTCAACCTGAAACGGGAGATCCGGATGGCCGGGTACAACCCCGAGGGGACCGCCGACACGGGCGTCCTCTCGGCCGGGACCGACACCATCCAGGTCGCCATGGACCTGACCGACGACGCCGGCACCGGCGACCCGGACGGCGATGCCGGCGATGCGGACGAGACCGTCACGTACAGCCTCTCGGACACGGACGGCGACGGCATCACCGACCTGGCCCGGCAGACCGGCGGAAGCACGGAGATGGCGGCCCAACACATCGATGCCCTGAACTTCGTCTACCTGGACGGCAACGGCGTTCAGACGGCCACCCTGGACAGCATCCGCTCGGTGCAGATCACGGTGGTGGCCCGAACGGCTGAGCCCATTCGGGGATACGCCAACAGCACGATCTACCGCAACCAGCAGAATGCCGCCATCTACACGGCCCCGGGGGACGCCTTTCGAAGAAGCACCCTGATGGCCCAGGTCAAGTGCCGGAACCTGGGGCTGGAGTAAAGGAGGTCGACATGACCAATCGATCGCCCTGGATCGCTTCCGCGGAATGCGGCTTCACCCTGCTGGAGGTCATCCTCGCCATGGCGATCCTCTCCTTCGGGCTCCTGGCCGTGGCGACCATGCAGGTCTCGGCCGTCCAGGGGAACGCGGTGGCCGACCACGTCACCGAGGGCACCACCTGGGCGGCGGACAAGCTCGAGAAGCTGCTTCAACAGGGCCTGGCCGACTTCAACGATCCGGACCTCGCCGACACGGACGGCGACGGCGGCGGAGGGCTGGATCACCACACCGCAGCCACCGCAGACCACAACGAGGTCCAGGGGGGGTACCGCATCTTCTGGAATGTGGCCGAGGACCTCCTCCTCGACAACACGAAGACCCTACAGGTCATCGTCACCTGGGAAGATCACGGACACACCAAGCAGATGTCGCTTCAGGGCATCGTACCGGAGATCGTGTGATGACATCGACACGGCGGGCGGAAAGACGGCCCCGGATCGATCGGGCGTGCGACGGGGAGAGCGGAGCCGTCATGGTGGTGGCCCTCATCATGCTGGCCCTCCTCACCATGATCGGCATTTCCTCGTCCAGGACGTCGGAGATCGACCTCCTGATCGCGGGCAACCACAAGTTCCACCAGATCGCCTTCCACCACGCGGACAGCGGTGTGTACGCCACCCCCAAGGTGGTGTCCGCCTGCGTGGACGCCGGCACCCAGGTGGACCTCGCCTCGGTGAGCTACCTGGACAGCGGGACCAGCGATTTCTACCGGGAGGTCATGGGGTACGCACCCCATGATACGAGCCGGGACCTGCGCTTCCTGCTGTCGGGGCTTCGGGTCGAGATGGACGTGGAGCGCACCGGTCAGAAGAACCTGGCCGGCGGCGGGGTGGAGTTCGCGAGCGGCGCCGAAGGCGTGGGCGCCGGATCCGGGGGCGGGGTGGCCGTGTTCTACAGCCTGAACTCCCTGGGGGAGGGCCCCAGCTCGGCCCGGTCTAACGTGGTGGGGGAGTACCGAAAAGTGATCGGGGTTTCCGGAGGGTTGTGATGATGAGCCGGCGCGTTTTTCGATCCCTGCTCCTGCTGATGGCGGCATGCGCGGCGATGCTCGCCTCGAACGGGTCCGCCCGGGCGGCCTGCACCGAGCCCACCATGGGGGACTACACGGTGTACCCGGTCTTTCAGGCCAACACCGTGGAGCCCAACATCCTGCTCATCGTGGACAACTCGGGCAGCATGAACGGTCCGGCCTACGACGCCTACGACCACGACACCCGGTACTACGGCTACTTCGAGCCCTACAAGCAGTACACCTACTCGAGCGGAATGTTCTACCGGGACACCACGGGCCCCTGGGACGGGAACTTCCTCAACTGGGCCACCATGCGCCGGGTGGACGTGATCCGCAAGGTCATGATGGGGGGCCTCGCCACCTCCCGGACGGGCGGGGGCAACCAGACCAACATCGGCGAGGGCTCGGGCTCGGATTACGACTACTACCAGTACTACTGGCAGCGGAGCGGGACCACCGATGTCCCGGCCTCGGTCTCGCCCTGCCCGGCCGACAAGCTCTTTTACGTCTTCATGACCGGCGGGGACTTCGAGTTCGAGTACTGGGACGGCAGCAAGTGGGTGGACGTGGGCGAGAGCTCCTACACCATTCGAGTGAAAAAGGGCGAGGACATCAACAACGTGGACCTCCCGGACGAGGACGCCAACTTCCTGGACGGGAACCTGGCGGGCATCATGCAGCGGCTCTGGGCCCGGGCCCGGTTCGGGCTGGAGTTCTTCAACCAGGGGGACGACAGCAAGCAGCGCCAGAACGGGGGCCTCATCCCCCGGACCATCGGCTCCACCATGACGGACATGATCAACAACATTCAGAACCAGGCCTCGAACACCTACACCCCCCTGGCCGAGGCCTACTACACGGCCATCAAGTACTTCCAGCAGGAGGACGTGGAGGCCGAGCTGAGCTACGCCAACAACGTGATCCCCAACAACACCGCGGCCGACGACCCGTACAACAACCCGGACCCGGTCCACTGCGCCAAGAGCTTCGTGCTGCTCCTGACCGACGGGGCCTCCACCAAGGACCTCTACATCCCGGACCACCTCAAGGACTACGACGGGGACGGAAACGACGGCATCACCACCTACGACTCGGGCGCCACGGCCGAAGGCCGCCTGCAGGCCCAGGCCGGGAGCGACACGAGCAAGACCTTCTACCTCAACTACATCGACGGGTACGCGGCCGGAGCCACCCAGTTCTCGACCGGGGCCTCGCCCTATCCCTCCGGGTCCACCCCCTTCAACGACACGTACATCGGCAAGCGGCTCGTGCTGTTCGATTCCCAGGACAACCAGATCTACGCGGCCGAGATCACGGCGGTGAACTACTACGACTCCCTCTCGGGGACCAGCGAGATCGTGGTCTCGGCCCATCCTGGAGGCATCCTGTTGCTGCTGAACGTCATGGAAGTGGTGGGCCAG
>CAYYVD010000069.1:0-17274 GCA_964475045.1 uncultured Desulfobacterales bacterium
TGGAGCAAGACTCCATTCGAGCCCGCCACAGAGACTCCCTGGTGGATCTCGCTGCGGCGGACACCCACACCGTCCTCGAGATCCGGCGGTGGACCGTGGGTTACGTGAGCCAGTTCCTGCGGGTGGTGCCCCGGGTTCCGGCCCTCCAGGTGGTGATGGAGCCTCTGCGGGAGCGGGGTGTGGACGCAGACACGGCGCGGACCCGGGCCGGGGGCCTGCTGCGCCGGCTGAGAATTCCCAGGAGGCTGTGGCGGCTTTCACCCACCACCTTCTCGGGCGGGGAGCAGCAGAGGGTCAACCTGGCCCGGGGGTTCATCGCCGAGTACCCGATCCTGCTGCTCGACGAGCCAACCGCCTCGCTCGACCCTGCAAACCGGGGCACGGTGATGGACATGATCCAGGAAAGAATCGACGCCGGCAGTGCGGTGGTCGGAATCTTCCACGACCGGGAGGCCCGCAAGCGCCTGGCGGCCAGGACTGTCGAGATCGCGGGGCCGCCGGAGAACAACGATACGGCCACAACCGCGTCGACCGGGGAAGAGACGGAAGAAACGGGGAAGCCGTCATGATGGGAGCCAAAGGAGCGGGTTCGAAAGGGCTGAGAGCCGGTACTCTCCGTAGCCCGCGCGTTCACCCGACCGCCACGATCATCGATACCCGGCTCGGGGAGTGGACCGAGGTGGGCGACCGCGCTTCCCTCGTCGAGACGGAGCTGGGGGACTACTCCTACGTGGAAAGAGACACCCAGGTCATCTATGCGCGCATCGGAAAGTTCTGCTCCATCGCCTCCTGCGCCCGCATCAACCCCGGGAACCACCCTCTGGAGCGGGCCGCCCTTCACCACTTCACCTATCGAAGCCGCTGGTACGGCCTGTGCGGCAGCGATGACGACGCCTTTTTCGCGTGGCGCAGATCCCACGGGGTGGCGCTCGGGCACGACGTGTGGATCGGGCACGGGGCGGTGGTGCTCCCCGGGCTGGAGATCGGAACCGGTGCGGCCGTGGGCGCGGGTGCGGTGGTGACGCGGGACGTGCCGCCCTTCACGGTGGCGGCTGGCGTTCCGGCGGCAGCGGTCCGGGAACGGTTTTCGAGACGGGTGCAGGAAGGATTGATGCGGATCGCCTGGTGGGACTGGACCTGGGAGCAGCTTCGAACGGCCCTGCCGGACTTTCGGGCGCTGGGTGCCGAGGGGTTCGTGGAGAAGTACGACAGCGTCCCAACCGCGCCTGTCGTAAAAGGAGGAAACCGTGCGTGAAGCCGCTCTGAAGCTCGACGAGGACCCTGGGTGTGTGATCGTGAACGGCACTGTGGTGAGCCCGGAGGGTTTGCTGGAAAATGCCTCGGTGGTGGTGGAAGGGGGGCGGATCGCTTCCGTGGGTATGGGAGGCATGACCCTGGAAAAGCCCGTGGTGGACGCATCGGGTCTTCTGGTGCTTCCCGGGTTCATCGACCTGCACTCGGATGCCGTGGAGTCCGAGATCCAGCCCAGGCCGGGCGGGCGGTTCCCGGTGGAGATGTCGCTGGTGGAGCTGGACAAACGGCTCGCCGGGTGCGGCATCACCACCATGTTCCACTCGCTCTCCTTCAGTGCCACGGACAAGAACGAGATGCGCCGGGCGGACGTGGCGCGGTCCGTGGTTCTGGACATCCACGCGCTGTCCAGCCGTCTGAGCGTCCGGAACCTCATTCATGCCAGGTACGAGATCATCGACGCGGAGTGCGCCCCCCTGATGGAGGCATTGATCCGCGAAGGATGGGTGCATCTGTTCTCCATCATGGACCACACCCCGGGGCAGGGGCAGTTCGTGTCCATGGACCATTTCAAGGCCTACTACGGCACCGTGGACCACATGACGGCCGAGGAGCTGGAGATCCTGGCCGAACGGCGTCTGGAGGCGCGCCGGCGCCTGGACACGGCCCACGTGGAGCACCTGGCGGCCCTGTGCCGGGAGCACGGGGTACCCATGGCCAGCCACGACGACGACAGCGCCGAAAAGGTTGCTTGGCTGCGCAACCTGGGAATCCGTTTTTGTGAGTTCCCGGTCAACGCGGAGGCCGCGGAGGCCGCTTCCCGGTTGGGGCTTCATGTGCTCATGGGCGCGCCCAACATCCTGAGAGGAGAGTCGCTCACAGGAAACCTGAGCGGCCGGGAGGCGGTTCGCCGGGGCTGGTGCGACGTCATCGCCTCGGACTACGCCCCGGCCTCCATGCTGCACGCCGTGTTCGAGCTGCATCGCCTGGGCGTCGCCCCCCTTCACGAGCTGGTCAACATGGTGAGCCTGAACCCGTCCTGCGCCGTGGGCATGGACGGAAAGACCGGGGCCATTCGGCCCGGGTTGTCCGCAGACCTCGTCCTGGTGGACCCGGAGGAGGTTCCCCGCATACGCACCACCTTTGTGGAAGGCCGGCCGGTGTTTTCCACGGTTCCTCCCGCAGGCTGATCATGGAACATGCCTGAACCCATGAAGACGACCTCTCCGCCGACCGTCGTCGCCCGGATTCGAGAGACGGCAGAGAAAGCGGCCCGGGCCGCGGGAAGGCTTCTCCTCGAACATTTCCGCCGCGGGGCGGCTGTGGAAGCGGTTCGCCGTCACGATCTCAAGCTGGCCGCGGATCGGCGCAGCGAGGAGACGATCCTTCGGATCATTGCCACCGCCTTCCCCGACCACGGAATCCTGGCCGAGGAGACAGGGCTCCGGCCCGGGCGATCCGATCACCTCTGGATCGTCGACCCCTTGGACGGAAGCGTAAACTTTTACCACGGCATCCCCTGCTTCTGCGTCAGTGTGGCCTGCTATGAGCGCACCTCCCCGCCGGACTCGCCTCGGGATGCCCTGAGCGCTTCTCTGGGGACGGCGGTTGTCGGCGTGGTGTACGCCCCCGTTTTCGACGAGCTCTTTTGCGGCGTCCGGGGGGGCGGAGCGACCTGCAACGGCCGCGCCATCACGGTGGCCCGGGAGACCGCAGTGGAGGACGCCCTCATCGGGATCAGCCTGGGGAGCCGGGAGGAGACCATGGCGCGCATGTGCGCAGTGAGCGCCTCCCTGGTCCGGGACGTGCGGAAGCTTCGCATGTTCGGGTCCACGGCCCTGGACATGGCCGGCGTGGCCTGCGGCCGGATGTCGGCGCTGGTGCAGGGCCGCGTCCGTCCCTGGGACTTCGCCGCGGCCCGCCTGATCCTCGAGGAGAGCGGCGGGGTGTTCGAAGCCGGCGAGTTGGACGCCGGCGGCTGGGAGATCATCGCCTGTGCGCCGGCCTTGTATCCCTACCTCAAGGGCCTGGTGCGACGCTAGATGAACCGGCTGCGAAGCTTGCCGCAGAAGTAGTCGATGACGCCCACGGCGAGGATGATGATGATCATCATCGTGCAGACCTCGCGGAACAGATAGCCGTTGAGCTTGTCGAAGATGAGGAATCCGATGCCGCCGGCTCCCACGAACCCCAGCACGGTTGCGCTTCGCACGTTGGATTCGAAGCGCAACAGGGCGTAGCTCACAAACCCGGGCATCACCTGAGGCATCACCGAGAAGGCGATGGTTTGATCCACCGAGGCCCCTGTGCTGGAAAGGGCCTCCACCTGACCCGGGTCGATGGCCTCGATCTGCTCGCTGAACACCTTGCCGAGAATTCCGAAGGTGTGGATCCAGAGGGCCAGAATCCCTGCATACGGGCCGAGCCCGATCACGGCTACGAAGATCAGGGCCATGACGAACTCGTTGAAGCCCCTGCAGGCGTCCAGAAAGCGGCGTACGCCGAACACCGCGAACCATCGGGCGGCGCGGGACGCACGGCCGTCGCCCGGAATGATCAAAGGAAGGGTGTTTCGCGCGGCCAGCAGGGAGGCCGGCACGGAGCAGATGACGGCGAGCAGGGTCCCCCAGATGGCGATGGCCACGGTCTCGAGGAGCGCAACGATGTATCCCTTCAGCTTCGGCCACGCGGTCTCCGGCGGCAAGTAGCCGCCCTCCTTCTCCTGCAGGGCGTCCTCGCGGGCCTGCTCTCGAAGCGCGGCCTTCTCCTCCTCGCTCATCTCGTCGAGGTAGGTCTGGACCAGGGCTTCGTTTTCCTTCATCTTCCCCTCTAGCCCGGGCTGCTGCTCCACCGGGACGGACCGGTACTTGTTGTCCTGGAACTCCCGCGCCTTTCCCTGGGCCTGGATCTCCGGGGCTCTTCGGACCTGATCCTCGATGTACGCGAGGTCCGACTCGGACAGATCCCGTCCGAACAGGTACTCCCGGGCGTTGCCGCGGTTTTCCCAGAGCCTTGTCGGGCTCATGTCGCACCACGTGTAGGTGAAGATGAGAACCGCGCCCGCCAGCAGGCATCCGGCGGTGATCTTGAGCTCGTGGAGGTGGGTCCAGGCCGCACGCAGGTCGTCCAGGGATTCCGCGGTGCGGGGACCGCAGGAGGGGGCCTGCGGGTCGGTTTTCACGGGTCCCTTGGGTCTGGGGCGCATCAGGGGGGCGAGGGTTGCGAGCAGGAGACCTGCCAGGGTGGCGTAGAGCCCCGGGCCCGTGTTTCCGAACCCGGTCATCGCAACCCTCCGTCCCTCGAGGATCAAACGGACGTGGGGCGGTGTGTGCTTGTGGAGCACCAGGGCCAAGGTCCCCTCGTCGTAGTGGACCACCATGCAGAAGAGGAGGAAGAGGCAGAGGAGCCCCGCCGCGCCGGGGAGCATCACGGGGGCGGGACGGGCGCCGGGGTTGCGCATGGAGAGGAGCGCGGCCGAAAGGGCCAGGACGGGCGGAGCCCAGAGGAAGCCGTACCCGTTCAGCGTCAGGGTCCACCCGGACACGGACAGGCCCTCGGCCCGGAACCAGGGCAGAAACAGGGCCAGGAGGGTGAGCCCGGCGCCTGCGAGCATCCAACGGATGTCCCGTGTCCACGGGATGGGGAGGTCCTTGGACTTGTGAAGAACCGATTCAAAGATCATGGGCAGCATCCGATTCGGCCGGGGCCGGTTTTGGGGTGTGAAGAACCCGGAACGGCCGAGCCGTTCCGGGTCTTCGGGTCAGGAAGGCGGTTTTTCGCTTGTCGCCCTAGTTTCCCTTCTGTTCCTGAAGCTGGGCCTTGAGCCGCTTCATGTAGCGGACCACGTCGTAGGTCTTGTCACTGACCGGAGCGTAGCCGCCGTTCTGGATCTTCTCGATCCCCATTTTGTCGAAATTGAAGCTCATGAGCGCACCGGTGAATGCGGCCTTGAGGCTGTTGGGAAGGTCCTTGCGCCCGCACATGGGGGCTCCGGGGATGAGCTCCGAGCGCCAGATGATGTTGAAGTCGTCCGCGGACACGGACCCCTTTTCGATCATCCGGTCCATGTCGATGTTATTGGTGGACGCGACCTCCACCTTGCCGTTCTTGATCGCCAGGATGCTCGCCCCGTGGGAACCGGAAAAGCTCACCTCCTTGAAGAGATCCTCCGGAGGGGCCTTCAGATCCCGGTAGAACAGGACGCTCGGCACCAGGCACCCTGAGGTGGAGTTGGGATCGGTGAAGGCGAAGGTCCGGTTGTTTCGAATGGCCTTCTCAAGCGAGTTGATCCCGGATCCCTTCTTGGTGATGATGATGCCGTAGTATCCTTGTGCGCCGTCCTTGTTCAGCTCGAGGGCCAGGGCCTCGGCATTGGCCCGGGCCGAGGCCTCCACGTAGCTCTTGGGGCCGAAGTAGGCGAAGTCGATGTGCTTGTGGGCCATGGCCGTGATGATGCCGGCGTAGTCCGAGGCGCTGAACGGCTCCACGTCGATCTCCAGGGTGGCTTTCAGGTGGTCGATCAGGGGCTGAAACCGCTTGATGATGTCCGCGCCGCCCTCCGTGGGGATCAACCCCAACTTGATCTTGCTCGGCCAGTCGGGCGAGCCGTGGGCCGCGGATCCGAACATCAGAAGGGTGCACAGCAGGGCCACCGCCAAAAAACCGCTTCTTCTCCACTTCATCATGCTTTTCCTCCTCGTGATCTGCGTTTTCGCAGGATGGGGTGCGGATCGGGTCCGCACCGTTTGGGTGTGGCTCCCCCGAAGGGAGAACAGGGCCTCCGATCTATCCCGACGCGGTGGCCTTCCATCCCTGCTGAGGGATCAGAGGCTCCGCATCGGGAGGCAGGTCGGAGACCGCTTCTGTTACCAGTCCATGCCGCCCCTTGGGGCGGCCCGTCTTCGGATCCACGGCCACGCCGTAGATCCGTTCGATCGCCTCTGGGGTCAGGGCATTGCTGCCGCCCTCGAAGACCATCTCCGCATTGGCCATGCCGAAGAGGCGTTTGGCGTAGCGCTCCGCCAGGCCGATCTGGTGGAGGTTCACGATGACGGGAATGTGCTGGGTTTCCTGAATGTCCTGAAGCGTCTCCATGACGATCTCGGCGCTGGCCGGATCGAGGCTCGCCACGGGCTCATCGGCAAGAAAGACGTAGGGCTCCTGAGCCAGTGCACGGGCGATGGCCACACGCTGCATCTGCCCGCCGGACAGGGTGTCGGCCCGCTGATAGGCCAGGGCCTCGATGCGCACCTTCTTCAGGCACTCGAACGCGAACTCCTTTTCCCGTTTCGGGAACATGCGAAAGAGGGAGGTGGTATGCCAGAACACGTTTCCGCAGTGGGTCAGGCGGCCGGCCAGGACGTTCTCGAGCACGCTGAGGCGGCCGACCAGGTTGAACTGCTGAAAGATGATGCCGACGCGCTTTCGCACGTCCTGAAGCCGCATGCCTCCCACGTGGGTGATGTCGTTGCCGTTCAGCACGATGCGGCCCGAGGTGGGCTCGAGCAGGCGGTTCAGGCACCGGAGCAAGGTGGACTTGCCCGCTCCCGAAGGCCCCAGGATGATCAGGAGATCCTCGCTCTCTACAGAGAAACTGACATCTTTCACCGCACAGGTCCCGTTGGGGTAAACCTTGGTCAACCGCTCGGTTGCGATGGAAAAGCGTTCCATGACGTCCTCCTTGGGTAGCCCGGGCTGCAATGTCCTGGGCCCATGAATAGGCCGGTGGTGTTCGAGAACCGTTAGTGCCCAGTGAAAATTGTGTTGGTCGAAGCACTCCTACGCGCAGCGTGCCAGGCCGGCGGCATGGGCCTCGAGGAAGGCCCCGGCCGGCTCCCTGCCCATGTACCTGGACAGGGTGCGGGGCCGGGTTCGCATCAGGTCCACCAGAACGAGTGCGTCGAGAGCGTCCCGGAAGTCCGGATCCAGGTTGAACCCCAGGACCACGCCGCCGAGCCGGAGGTACTGTCGTATGAGCACGGGAACACCTTTGCGGTCCTCCTCGATCTCGGAGATCAACTCGGAGAGCTCCCGCACGTCCTGCAACCCTTCCAGGGCATTGCGCAGCTCAGAGCTCCTCAGGGCGGCCGTTCGAAACGGATGCCTGGGGCGCACCAGGCGGGCGAGATCGCTGTCGCCGTTGTTCTCCCGAAAAAAGGCCGCCATGAGGCCGCGGGACCGGCTTCGGTAGCTTCGAGTAATGCTCACCGGACCGAAGAGGCAGCGGTACTGGGGATGGATCGACACGAAACGGGCAATGCCTTTCCAGAGAAGAAACAGGGGCTGGAAGCTCCTCTGGTATTCGATGCAGACAAAAGAGCGCCCGAGCTCGACCGCCGGTCCAATGCGGTTCAGGAACCGCATGCCGTAGTGAAACAGGGAGCGGGTGTAGAGCCCCTTGGGTCCGAAGCGCGGAAGGATGTCCTCGGAAAGCCCGAGGCGATAGGCGCCGGCCACCTCGCAACGCTCGTGGTTCCAGAGTATGAGGTGACGGTAGTGTTGATCGAAGCGGTCCGTGTCCGTGGATCGCCCCGTCCCTTCGCCTTCCACCCGAAAGGTCCGCTCTCGAAGCCGGCCGATCTCCTCGAGAAGCGCGGGGATCTGTCGCGACCGCGCCAGAAGCACCTGAAAAGGGCCGCTCTGGACGAGGCACTGGTTCGAGGGAAGGCGCTGTACCTCGCCAAGGAGCCGCTCCGAGGGTTGCGGTGACTGGAGTTGTTCGAGCCGTGCCTGGGCCGGCCGCCGCAGGAGCGGGCCGGAAGGGACGGTTTTGTCCTCCGACAGCAGATACGAGCGGGAGCGAAGAAACCGGGTACGTTCTTCGTCCGTGGAGAAACGGCGGAGACGTTCCGATGGGACCGGCCGGCCGATGCGGATCTGCACGCGACCGCCCAGCTTCTTGACCGTCTCCCTGGGAAGGAGGACCGTTCGCAGCGCGGGATGGATGATGCCGGCCATCTGGAACAGGGCGCTGTTCCGGCCGGACACGTGGGCGGGCACCACGACGGCCTCGGTCTTGAGAGCGAGACGGGCGGCCGTGGTGTTCCACGGCGGATCGGTAACCCTGGGAAGTCCGGGACGGACGTGCAGATGGGAGACGGTCCCGGCGGGAAACATGCAGAGCATGCGTCCTTCTCGAAGGAGCCGAAGGCATCGCCGGATCCCTTGGGTGTTTCGACGGACGGCGTCCTTGCCTCTGAAGGGGTCGATCGGGATCAGGAGGTCGTGAAGCTCAGGGATCCGCAGGAGGAGGTGGTTTCCCAAAACCATGGCGTCCGGACGGACGGTCAGGACCAGGGACAGGACGGCCATGGGGTCCACCACGCCGAAGGGGTGGTTGGAGACCAGGACGACGGGGCCCGAGCCTGGGATGCGTTCGAGGTCGCCGGGGCGACACCCCCGATCGATTTCGAGGACGTCCAGTGCGCGATCCAGAAAGACCTTGCCGGAGCGGAGCCCGGAGACCCTTTCGTACAGGGAGCGGATCCGTTCGAGGGAGAGCAGGCGCTCGACCGGGCGCTTGGCCGCTGTGAGCACCATGGCCGCGACAGGGTTGGCGTTGTCGGTCCTCAGACCGAGGTGGGGGGGATTTTCTGCAATCGGTGTGGTCACGGGCGCCCTCCTTGGAAACCGGGAAGCATTTCGGCCGCGTCTCCGTGAGACGCATGACGCCGGAATAGGGCGAGCCCGTGAGGTTGTGATGAGGCAGGAGTGTGTTTTCGGTTTGCGGTGGGTTGGGGTTTTGTTGGGGGATCAGGGGGCTAGTTGCACGGACCCAGGCGCTTGCCTTCCAGGGTGCTCTCGACGGTTATGCCGGTTGCATCGATTTCGGTCGTGACAGACCCTTCGAAGCGATCTCCGAGGTAGCGAATCATTCCGGTGCTCTCCACTCGTCCTCCCTGCCCCGTGCACTCCAACCGCCAGGTCACCGTGTCCCCCGAGGTCTCCATGTCCACGATCTCGCACTCCTGGCCGGGCTGCCGGTTGTGCGGGACCACGTCGTCCTCGGTCAGACACTGGGTGGTGGTGGAGGGCGGGATGCTCATGCCCTGCATTCGGGTGTTCGTGGTGATCTCCCAGAGACCGGGCTTCATGTCGACCCCGCTCACAGCGGGAGTGGCTGTCAGCAGGAGCAGGGAGCACAAGCAGAAGACCCATCCCCAGGTTTTCATCGGTCTTTCCTCCGTGATGTGTGACGTTGCCTCGAGCGCGTCGAGGTATGGTCAAGGGCCCCGGGTTTGTCAATCAAAAGCGAAGGCCTTTCCGGCGCACGGGGCTTCCCCGCGCGGCCTTGGAGGGGTGGTGGGCCGGGCCCAACGAGGGACTTGGACCGATTGCATTTCCCATCGTCTTTTCATCCCCTTTCGTGATACAAGGGGGCCGTCGAAGGCGGTGGACGGCAGCTCTCCCTTCATGGAGAGATGCAACAGCGAACAGGAGGCGGGACCATGGGCATCCCAAAGCAGGGTCTGGCCAGGGAGGACATCTTCCAGAGGCTGGAGGCGTTTCGGGCGCGCGATCTGGACTGGCGTGCAGGGCGTGTCTTCGGGTATGTGTTCGATCCCGGCGAGGAGATCAGGGCCGTGGGCAAGGAGGCCTATGCCGCTTTTCTCACGGAGAACGGCCTGGACTTCACGGCCTTTCCCAGCCTGCTCCGTCTGGAGAACGAGCTCGTGGGCATGCTCTCGGAGCACCTGGGCGGGCAGGAAGGGGTGGTGGGAAACTTCACCAGCGGCGGCACGGAGAGCATCCTGCTGGCGGTCAAGGCGGCCCGGGACTTCTGGCGGGAGAAGCGCCCGGACCTCCAGCGGCCCGAGATGATTCTGCCGTCCACGGCCCACGCGGCCTTTCACAAGGCGGCCCACTATCTGGGTGTGGCCGTGGTGCAGGTTCCTGTGGATCCTGACACCTTTCGGGCGGACGTCCAGCGGGTGAAGGAGGCCGTCACACCAGACACCATCCTGCTGGTGGCCTCTGCGCCTTCCTATGCCCACGGCGTGGTGGACCCGGTTCGAGAGCTGGGTGAGCTGGCCCGTGAGCACGACCTGCTGCTCCATGTGGACGCTTGTATGGGGGGCTTCATGCTTCCGTACTTCCGGCGTCTGGGCCAACCGGTCCCGGATTTCGACCTGAGCGTGCCCGGCGTGACCTCCCTGAGCGTGGATCTCCACAAGTATGCATACACCCCCAAGGGGGCCTCCCTGATCCTGTACCAGGACCGCCGTTTGCGACGGCACCAGATCTTCGCCTGCGCCCGATGGACGGGTTACGCGGTGGTGAACAATGCGATCCAGAGCAGCAAGTCCGGTGGTCCCATGGCCGCGGCATGGGCCGTGCTCCACGCCGTGGGGGACGAGGGGTACCTGGAGATCGCTCGCAGGAAGCTGGAGGCCTCGAGGCGGATCATCGAAGCCGTCGAGTCCATGGAGGACCTCCGGGTCCTGGGGAAACCGGAGATGTGCCTGGTGGCCTTTGCCTCCGAGACCGTGGACGTCTTCCGCATCGTGGACGAGATGGCCAAACGGGGCTGGTATCTGCAGCCCGCCTTTGCGTACGACCGCTCTCCGCAGCACGTTCACCTCTCCATCAACGCGTCCAACACCGCCTGGGTGGAGCCCCTCCTGCAGGACCTCCGGGCGTCGGTGGAGGCGGCCCGAAAGGCCGAGCCGGCCGAGGCGCTCGCTGAAACCCTCTCCGGGCTGGACCCGGCCGGGCTCGACGACCAGACCTTCGAGCGCATTCTGGAGGCTGCGGGCATGGCCGGACAGGATCTGCCCGAGGAGATGGCGGAGATCAATGGAGCCATGAATGCGCTCCCTCCGGAAATGCGGGAGCGCCTGCTCGTGGCGTTTGTCAACAATCTCTTCCGGCCGCGGGGTTGAGCGGTCCATCGACCTGGATGCGAACCCGCGGAGGGGGGGCCATGGAGACCCCGTTTTCATTCGAGCCGGTGCTGCTGTTCTGTTTTCTCGGCCTCCTGCTCCTGGCCGGCGTGCTCTTGAGGGCGGTCGTCCCTGCATTTCAGAGGGTTCTCTTTCCGGGCTGTCTGATCGGGGGGATCCTCGGGTTGGTTCTGGTGAGCACGGGGCTGGTGGGGGCCTCCGCATCCACCCTGGAAAACATCGCGTACCACGCCTTCAACATCTCCTTCATCTCCGTGGGCCTGACCCGTTCCGGCCCGGGAAGCGCCGGGTGCGGAGCCCGAAAGGCCCGTCTCAAGGGGCCCGTGTGGATGGCCCTGGTGCAGGCCGTCACCTTTCCCCTGCAGGCGGTCATAGGCGGGATGCTGGTCATCCTGCTGGGCCTGGCCGGCTGGAACCTGTTTCCGACCTTCGGATTCCTGGTGCCCCTGGGGTTCAACGAGGGCCCCGGCCAGGCCCTGAGCCTGGGCAAGGTGTGGGAGGGGTTCGGGTTCGAGCACGCGGCCACCATCGGCCTGTCCTTTGCCACCATCGGATACCTCTTCTCCTTCTTCGTGGGGGTTCCCCTCGTCAATCGGGGCCTCAGAAAGGGGTGGTCGGGACACCCGAGCACCGAGCTGCCCCGTTCGTTCTTCACGGGGGTGCTCGAGCGCGGTCGGAACGGCCCGTCCGCCGGATTCCTTACCCTGCACAGCGGAAGCGCCGAGTCCCTGGCCTTTCAGCTGGGCCTCGTGGCCCTGGTCTACGTCCTGACCTACGGTCTGGTTCGGGGCCTGGTCGGCGCGCTTCCGGGGGATGCGGGCCGCATCCTCTGGGGATTCTTTTTCTTCTTCGGCCTCGTGACAGCGCTCGTGGTCCGGGCGGTCATGGAGCGGCTTCACATCGATCATCTGGCCGATCCGGGCATTCAGAGGCGGATCACCGGATCCGCCGTGGACTTCCTGGTGGTGACCACGGTGACGGCGATTCAGCTGCCGGTGCTTCGAGAATTCCTGGTGCCTGTGTCCGTGTTCGCCCTGGTCAACGGAGCCGCCACGACCGCCGTGGTGGTCTACCTGGGCAAACGGTCCGGGGTCTATGCGCTGGAGCGGACCGCCGCGATCTTCGGTACGGTCACGGGCACCGTCTCCTGCGGGCTGCTCCTGCTTCGCATGGCCGACCCGGAGTTTCGAACGCCCGTGGCCGTAGACATCGGGGTGATGAATGTGTTTGCCCTGCCCGTGGTGGGGGGGTGCACCGTGCTGGTGAACGGCCCCCTGTGGTGGGGGTGGAGCACCGGGTTGACCGTGGGGGTGTTCGCCCTGATCCTGGCCGCGGCCCTCGCCTCCCTTCGGACCGTGTCCCGGTGGGGCGATCCGGATTCCGTTGGAGACGCGGACCAGGTCTGAGCATCCGCCATGTGCTGGGAACCCGGAAGACGATGTGATCGTCGGGCGGCTGGAGGTGTTCCCGCCATGGCTCCCGTCACGCGGCTTCACGGCATCCCGCCGGCCGGGACCACGACGTAGTGTGGGCACGTTCAGGCTACTCGGGGTTCTCGTCCTTTCGTCTCATGGCCTCGAGGAGGATTCCCTGGAGGTCGCCCTCGATGAGCTTCTCCTGCTTGGCGCACGTGTTCTGGATGGACAGGCTGACCTCCTCCCAGGACAGGACGGTGTAGGCCGCCTCCAGGCCGGTGGCGCCGTTCACGCGGGCGTCCATCAGCTCACCGTTTCGAAAAAAGAGGACCCCTTTGTGCCCGGAACGCCGGTTCACCACCCGGATGGTGCAGGTCTTCTGCTCCGCATCGACCAGCTGCACGAACACCCCGATGGAGAACCCGTGGAGGGTTCCACCCTCGGACTCCCGGCGAAGGGCGGCCGCGATCTGGCGGGCCAGAGCCTCCATGCGGAAGGGCTTCTGGATGTACCCGACCGCCCCGCCGGTGCCGGCCTGCTTCTCCAGGGCCGGCGTGCCGAACCCGGTCATGACGATGACCGGGATGTCAGGGTAGCGGTCCATGATGTGGGCGAGCAGCGCAAAGCCATCCATGCGGGGCATTTTGAGGTCGGTGAGCACGAGGGAGACGGGCCGGCGCTCGAGGATCTCCACCGCCTCGACCCCGTCTTCGGCCGTCAGGACGGCAAAGAGGTGGGCGTACTTCTCCAGACCTTCCCGGGTCATGAGGAGCAGGTCTTCGTCGTCGTCGACGATGAGCACCTGCTTGATCAAAGGGCGTTTCGGGTTCATCTACCGTCTTTCCTTAAAACATCGAGCATCACCGGCGTGATGAGTGACCGTCCAGTGCATGCACTTCCGGGGGTTTCGCTTCTTCGGTGTTCGCACTCGTACTCAGCGAAAAGGTACTCTTACCCGGCTTTTCCGCATGCAGAAACATGGCTCCGTCGAGTACGATGACCGTCCCTATCGGGACTGCGTACGGGTACGATGCGTCTGTCCAATCGGGGGGATGTGCTCCATCTCCGTCCGTCCGCATGGAACGGGACGTCGGATTCACTCGAGACATTCTACAAGTTGTTGGTCAGGGAAGAAAGCATGAAAAATGCGAGAGGCCTTCACGACACGTCCCTCAGTCGTCCGTAGTCCATGGTCAACATCCGGCCCGCCACCCGGTGGAGCCAGCCCAGGTGATGGCTGATGATCACAATCGTGGCTCCCCACCGGTGGCGGGCGTCCAGGGCGGCGCCCAGAATGCGGTCCGAGCTCTCCTGGTCCACACCGGCCGTGGGCTCGTCCAGCAGCAGGACCCTGGGCTCGAGGGCCAGCCTGGCCGCCAGGGCGACCCTTTGGGCCTCGCCCCCGGACAGCTCGCGCCAGGAGCGGTGGGCGAACCGGGCGGGCTCAAGTCCCACCTGCTCCAGTGCCCGGTTCACCCGGGGGCGAATCGAGGTCGCACCGCGGATCTTGAGCCCGTAGGCCACGTTTCCCTGCACGGAGCGCTTGAGGAGGTAAGGTTCCTGGCCCAACATGGTGACCTGGCGTCGTGCCGCCAGGTCCAGCTGGGACGCGGATCTCCCCTGAAAGACCAGGCGGCCTGCGGCCGGGGACTCTACAAAGGCCAGCAGCCGCATCAAGGTGCTCTTGCCCGACCCGTTGGGCCCGACCACGCCCGTGATGGTCCGCTCGTGGATGTCCAGGCGGTCCACGTCCAGCACCTTACGGCCGCCGTAGATTTGGCGCACATGCTCCAGTGTGTAGAGAGGTTCGGTCATTGGCCGGACAACCGTTTCAGGCCGGACATGGCCAGGTTCACCAGCAGCGCCATGACCATCAGGACCAGGCCCAGGGCGATGCCGACGGCGAACTGCCCCTTGCCCGTTTCGAGCGCAATGGCCGTGGTGATGGTCCGGGTGTGCCACTTGATGTTCCCGCCGATCATCATGGAGATGCCCACCTCGGAGACAATGCGTCCGTAGGCGGCGGCCCCGGCCAGGGCCAGGCTGAAGCGGGCCTCCCAGAGGGTGGTCAGCAGGAGCTGGCGCCGGTCCGCCCCCAGGGTGAGCAGGGTCTGCTTGAGGCGGTGGTCCAGGCTCTCCACAGCCGTGGCGGTCATGGCCACGACGATGGGCAGGCCCAGGATGGTCTGTCCCACGGCCATTCCGCGGATGGTGAAGAGCAGCTCCAGCCCGCCCAGGGGGCCCCGGTGGGTCATGAAGGCGTAGCACAGAAGCCCGATGACCACCGTGGGCAGGGACAGCAGGGTGTCCACGACGATGCGGATCGGCTGCCGGCCAGGAAAGCGGGTTACCCCCAGCCAGAAGCCCAGGGGCGCGCCGAGGACCATGCTGGCCGCCACGGAAAGGCTGGAGGTCAGAACCGTGGTGCGTATGGCGGAAAAGGTCTCCGGGTCCCCCAGGAGCAAGAGCTCCAGGGCCCGGATCAGACCGCTCAGGATGTAGTCCATGGGCTCAGCGCATCATGACGTGTGGGCGAAAACGGGCGATGCGGTCCGGGCCGCATCACCCCGAAAGAGGTGGCTGCCGGACCGCCTCACTGGGCGTTGGGAATGAACAGCTTCTTGCCCAGCAGCTTGAAGTCGCCGATGAACGCCTGGACGTCCTTCGACGTGATCCACTCCGTGAACCTGCGGGCGAGCTCGTATCGTGCATTCGGGCAGTTGCCCGGATCAACGGCCAGGACGCTGTACTGATTGAACAGCACCGGATCGCCCTCCACCAGGACCACCAGGGGCGGGTTGCCGCCGTGGTTGTCTGCGAACTTGATGAAGGTCCCGCGGTCGGTCATGGTGCAGCCGCCCTTCTCGACGGCGATGTGGATGGTGGCGATCATGCCCTGACCGGTCTGCACGTACCAGTCGGCCTTGTCGGGCACGTCCATGCCGGCGGCCTTCCACAGGGAGATCTCCTTCTTGTTGGTTCCGGAGTTGTCGCCCCGGCTGGCAAAGACGGCCTTCTCGACCGCCAGCGTCTTCATGGCCTCCACCACGGACATGCCCTGAATGCCGGCCGGATCGCCGGGTGGGCCGATGAGGACGAAGTCGTTGTACATGACCTCGGTGCGGTCCTTGCCGTAGCCGTCGGCCACGTACTGCTTCTCCGCCGCAGGCGCGTGCACCAGCAGGACGTCCACGTCACAGTTCCTGCCCATCTCCAGGGCCTTTCCCGTCCCGACGGCGGTCCACTTCAGCTCGATCCCGGTGTCCTGCTGGAACCGGGGGGCCAGAACGTCCAGGAGGCCCGTGTTGTCCGTGCTGGTGGTGGTGGCCATCATCAGGGCGTCGGCCGCCGATGCGGGCAGGACGCCGAAGACCAGCAGGATCCACAGCGCCACCAATGGAATGCCGAATCGTTTCCCCATCGATACCCTCCTCAAAATGATGTCCCTTTCCGGGCGTTCCCCAGAAAGCCCCGGGAACGGATCGTGATTCCCGGGGGGCGATCGGGAACCATTCTAATCAGGGGGAGACATTTATGTCAAGCCAGACATAAGGGCGAACCTTCCGACGCACCCGGCTCGAACGAGGACTCCGTCCATCGAGGTTTCGAAAGGCGAGGGCTATTGCGAGATGCGCCTTTCCACGGTCTGAAGCGCGGGCCGGACGGCCCTGAACCCCTGGAGCGCCTGCATGGTTTCGAGCGCCAGCTCATTGAGCCCCCAGGAGTCATGCACTCCCGGGTCATGGCGGCGAGGTCGCCGTCCGTGCGGTCCAGCACCTCCTGGTTGCCGGCCGCCACCCGGACCGAATCGAAGGCGGACGCCAGCCGGGCGGCCTTTTCCGCGTTTCGGGGCGAGACCCAGAGCTCCTCCGGTGGTCGAGGCGACGTGCACAGACCGGTGACCAGGGCGGTGGTGATGGTGCCGGTACCGATGAAGCCCGGTGTCATGGCATCCTCTTGTCTTGGGCTCATATGCGTCGGGCCATGAAGGACCTAAGATCCCGGTCCACGGACGGCGGCAGGGGGCATGGCTCGCAGGACGCCAGGACGTCCTGCCTCCTCCGGCTGGCTTCGGACAGGCTGGAGGCCATGCCGGACGCCGTCCAGGCCGAGAAGCTCCGGCGCTTGGTGATCTGCGGGATGAACAGCTCATCCCGGAAGTGGAGGAAGGTGTGGGTGGCCGATTCCACCTGGGCGGGCGTGAGGAGCTCGCAGGGATGCATCATGCCGGTCCTCGACGTGAAGGATCACTGGCGTCAAGAATGAACGCCCAGCATCCGCCGGTTGGAATGATGTGTTTTCGGTGTTCGTACTCGTGCTCGTACTCAGCGACGCGGCACTCGTACTCGGCTTTTCCGCCCGGGGAGATGTTCAGTCCTCGAGTACGAGTACGAACACCGTCCCTGTCGGGACTGAGTACGAGCACGAAGGGCCTGACCAACGCGATCTCTACTGACACGTGTACCCTCCGTCCACGGGCAGCAGGGTCCCGGTGATGTACCCCGCCTCCCGGGAGGCCAGAAACAGGATGGCGGCGACCACCTCCTCGGGCCGGGCCATGCGCTGCATGGGAACGGTCCGGCACTGGACCTCCTCCATCTCGGTGCGTGTGGGCCGCACGGGGTGGGCCGAGAAGAGCATGGGCGTGTCCGTGGCCCCGGGGCAAACGGCGTTCACACGGACGCCGTCGCAGGCGCAGTCCAGGG
>CAYYVD010000070.1:0-17137 GCA_964475045.1 uncultured Desulfobacterales bacterium
GAACTACGGACAGCGCAAGTACCATCAGTTCGAAAGGTGGGTGAAGGTATGAGCGGGGAGCCCATTCTTCGGCTCCAGGAGGCCACCAAGACCTTCGGCGGCGTCCTGGCCCTGAACCGCGTGAGTTTTGACGTGAAGGAGGGCGAGGTCCTGGGGATCATCGGCCCCAACGGCTCGGGCAAGACCACGGTGGTGAACTGCATCACCGGGTTCATCAAGATGAGCTCGGGGCAGGTCTTCTTTCGAGGCAGGGAGATCACCGGCAAGCCCCCTCACAAGATCGCGGACATGGGGATCACCCGCACCTTTCAGATCATGCGGCCCTACTACAGCCTGCCCGCCTTCAAGAACCTGGTGATTCCGCTCTTCTCGCCCCGGGCGAGAAGGACCGGGGGCTGGCGGGGCGGAGGCCGGCTCGGGGACCGGGACACGGTGGGCATCGACATCCTCGAGGAGATCGGGTTCGAGCGGGACTCGTTCGTGCCCTACAAGAGGGCCTCCACCCTTCCCACGGGCTACCTCAAACGGCTGGAGCTGGCCCGCTGCCTGGCGCTGCAGCCCGAGGTCATCCTCTGCGACGAGGTCTTCTCGGGCCTGAGCATGAGCGAGATCGCCAGCATGATTCCCCTGATCGAGCGCTTTCAGATGGAGGGGATCACCGTGGTCATGGTCGAGCACCGGCTCAGGGAGCTCTTTCGTGTGGCCGGGCGCGTGGTGGTGCTGAACTTCGGGGAGAAGCTCATGGAAGGCACCCCGGACGAGGTCATGTCGAACGAGCGGGTGAAAGAGGCCTACTTCGGGTCCGAGGAGGTGGAGGAGGTCATGACCTATGCTTGAGGCCGAGGACCTGATGGTGTTCTACGAGAACATGCTGGCGCTCAACAACGTGAGCATCCAGTGCGACGAGAACCGCATCATCGGGGTGTTCGGCGCGAACAGCGCGGGCAAGTCCACCCTGATGTACACCCTGTCCGGGATCATGGAGGACATCCGCAAGAAGGAGGAGATGGCCGGCGGGGAGCGGATCACCGTGCTGGGGCGCATCGAGTACATGGGCCGGGACATCACCCGCCTCAAGCCGAGCAAGCGGGCGCGGCTGGGCATCGTGCTTTGCCCGGAGCGGCGCCGGATCTTCAACGAGAGCAGCGTCCTGGAGAACCTGAAGATCGGCGGCTACCTCGCCTCCCCCAAGCAGGCCCGGGAGAGCCTGGAGTACGTGTTTCACCTGTTCCCGGCCCTGGAAAAGCTCAAGGGCCGCGTGGGCGGGTTTCTGAGCGGCGGGGAGCAGCAGATGCTCGCCATCGGGCGGGCCTTGATGGCCCAGCCGCAGCTGCTTCTCCTGGACGAGCCCCTCATGGGCTTGAGCCCGCTCATTCAGGCGGTGCTCGTCCGCTCCACCCGGGAGATCCGGAACCAGACCGGCATCTCCATCATCGTGACCGAGCAGTACGCCCGCCCGGTGATTCCCATTGTCGACTACGCCTTCATCCTGGAGAACGGCACGGCCGTGCTCGAAGGGTCCCGGCAGGAGCTGCTCGACAACCCGGACGTGCGGTCGGCCTACTTCGGGGTGGAATAGGAAGCATAGGGCATGGAGCGGATCGGACGAGGAGGATAGGGACAAGGGCACCGCGTCGCCTTCCGGGAGCTTCCGGGTCAGCTACGGGACCGCGAGGACGGCGGGGTGCGCGGGACGGGTGGTCCACCCATCAGGAGCAGGGCGGGGCATGAAGATCTCCGAGCAAGAGCTGGAACAGGAACTCACCTTCACGCGGTTCGATCGCATGAGCGAGCGGTACCCGGATCGCCCGGCCGTGGTCTACCTGGGCACCACCTTCTCCTATGGGCGGCTGCGCGGGCTGAGCGAGCGGTTCGCGGGGTCCCTGAACGATCTCCAGGTGGGCAAGGGCGACCGGGTCATGGTCTACACCCCCAACTGCATCCAGTGGCTCATCGCCTTTCTGGCCATTCAGCGGATCGGGGCGGTCATCGTTCCGGTCTCCCCCATCTACACCTCGTTCGAGATCGAGTACATGCTCGAGGACTCGGGCGCGGAGACCATCGTCTGCCAGGACACCAACTTCTGTTACGTCCAGGAGGTCTTTGCCACCACGCCCCTCAAGCGGGCCGTGGTCACCAACCTCGCAGACCTGCTTCCTCCCTGGAAGCGGGCGCTGGGGGTCCTCTTCGACCGCATCCCCGGAGGCAAGGTGGAGCGGGACGACCGGGTGCTCTCGTTTCGCTCCCTCCTGGACCACGCCCCGTTTCGAACCACCCCGGACCTGGACCCCTGGAAGGACCTCTCCTACATCCTGTACACGGGAGGCACCACGGGGTTTCCCAAAGGGGTTCCCGGCAACCACATCGGCATGACCTCCTATGTGAACGACGTGACCGAGGACGTGGCCGGGGACCACCTCCTCGAGGGCCGGGACGTCTACCTGGCGGTGAACCCCCTGTTTCACATCATGGCCCTGGGGCTCTGCATGGCCGTGGGGCTCAACAAGGGCAACTGCACCCTGCTCATGCCGGTTCCCCAGGTGGACGCCATTCTCGAGACCATCCAGCGCCATCGTGCGGGGTGGATGCTCGGGGTGCCGGCGCTCTACCGCATGATCCTGGAGAACGACCGTCTCGACCGCTACGACCTGGGGTCTCTCACCACCTGCTACTGCGGGGGGGACGTGCTGCCCGTGGAGGTCTTCAAGCGCTGGAAGGAGCGGTTCGGCATCCCCATCTACCAGGTGTACGGCTCCACCGAGGCGGGCCACGTGACCTACAGCCGCATCGACGGGGATCCCAGGCCCACGACCATCGGTCTTCCCCTGGCGAGCCGGGAGTGCCTGGTGGTGGATCCGGAGACCCTGGAGCCCGTGCCGGACGGGGAGAGCGGTGAGCTGGTGGTCACCTCGCCCTACACCCTCAAGGAGTACTTGAACAAACCCGAGGAGACCGCCCGCTCCTACGTGGAGATTCGAGGCAAGACCTTCTACCGCATGGGCGACTTCGTCAAGGGCGACGAGGGCGGGCAGCTCGTCTACGTGGAGCGTTCCGCGGACATCATCAAGCACAAGGCCTACCGGGTATCCGCCTCCGAGGTGGAGGCCGTGCTTCAGGACCACCCCACAGTGATCGGGGCCTGTGTGGTGGGGGTCCCGGACCGGAAGGTGGGGGAGCGCATCAAGGCCATCGTGGTGCTCAAGGAGGACGCCCGCGGCGTGGGCGGAGCCGACCTGATTCGTTGGTGCCGGGAACGGCTTGCACCCTACAAGGTTCCAGGGTACATTGAGTTTCGGGACATGCTGCCCAAGAGCAAGGTGGGGAAGCTGCTGCGGCGGGAGATTCGGGACGAGGAACGGCGGCGCATGGAGGGGGGCCCCAGGAAGCAGCAGGGCGGCGCCGAAGCGTAGCCCGACCCGCAAGCCCGGGCTGCACCGGGATCATTCAGGGAGGAGGCAGGCATGGACGTGTACGAAGCGATTCGCGAAAGGAGGAGCTGCCGTAGCTTTTCCCCGAAGCCCGTGGACGGAAAGGCCCTCGAGCGGATTCTCGAGGCCGCCGTCTGGGCCCCGTCGCCCATGAACGCCCAGCCATGGGAGTTCATCGTGGTTACGGACCCCGGGGTGAAGGATCGGGTGTACCATGAGGCGGAGCGCTGCCGCGTCTGGGCGACGGAGGAGAGCGGTTGGACCTGGCTGGACAAGTACCGGGTGGACTTCCTTCAGGCCGCCCCCGTGCTCGTGGTGGTGGTGGGAAACCCGAAAAGGACCGGCGTGGACCAGTTCCAGGCGGGCGGGGGCACGGCGTACGAGCACGCCTGTGCGGCGGCCGTGCAGAACATGCTCCTGGCAGCCCATGCCGAAGGGCTCGGGAGCCTCTGGTTCACGCTCTACGACAAGGTGAACCTGAGCGCTCTTCTGGGAATCGACCCCGAGCGGACCCCTGTGGCCGTGGTCTGCCTGGGCGTGCCCGAGAAGCAGCCGCCCCCGGTGCCCCGTAAGGACGCCAAGGAGAAGACCCGCAACCTGGGCTGAGCTTTTCTTCAACAGGACGAGATCCGGCCGGAACCGGCCGAGCACCTTTGCTGCAGAGGAGAGGGAGAATGGCAGAGAGCATCCTGAACGGAAAACGCATCCTCGCCGTGGACGACGAGCCCGACGTCCTGGACACCCTGGAGGAGATGCTGGAGGACTACGAGGGCCTGACCTTCGACCGGGCCACGGACTACGAGACCGGCTACCAGCTGCTCCGGTCGTGGACCTACGATGCGGTGATCCTGGACATCATGGGTGTGCGGGGGTTCGATCTCCTGAACGCGGCCGTCACCCTGGGGTTCCCGACCATCATGCTCACGGCCCACGCCGTGAACGTGGAGGCCCTTCGAAAGTCCGTGGAGTTGGGGGCCCGGGCGTACCTGCCCAAGGAGCGGATGAACGAGGTGGTGCCCTTTCTGGAGGACGTGCTCTCCCTGAGCCGGGGCGCGGTTTGGCGGCGCGTCTTCCGGAGGCTGGGCGGGTTCTTCGACGCCAGCTTCGGGCACGGGTGGCAGAAGAGCCAGAAGGATTTCTGGGAGCAGGTCCAGGAAGGCCGCTACGAGCCCGAGCCGGTGATTCTCAAGACCTGAGAGAGACGCACCTCACGAAACGGTGCCCTGCGGCTCCTCCGAAGCCCGGTTGGAGGGGCACTCGGTGAAGGTGCACCGGACGCACTCGTACCGCCGGACCGTGAGCAGAAACACGGCCAGGGACAGGACGTACACCGCGAGGAGCGCCGGCTGCTCCAGGAGCCCCGGAAGGGGCAGCAGCAGGAGCAGAACCGCACCCACGACCAGGGTGACCGCTTTTTCCCACATCTTCAACGGCCCGGGCCGTTCCTGGAACAGCTTGGGAATCCGCCGGAAGAACATGCACTGGAGCGTCCTGGATCCGGTGGTGTAGTGCGGGCAGTGGGAGCAGAAGACCCGCATGAGCACCAGGCCGAGCCCCGCTCCCAAGAGCAGGTAGAGAACGAACCAGGCCACGGAGGCCCGGTACATGGCCACGGCCGCGGTGACCACGGGGACCGAGACCACCAGCAGCCAGTACAGGAAGTCGAGAAAGGTGTGTTTTTCTTTGGTTGGTGGTTGGATGCGATTCATGCGCTCCTCCTCTCGAACCGAAGCACGAGTGCTCTGGATGAACGGATTCGGGGCCTCGCCGCCTACCCGTAGGCCGCCTCGAATCGATCGATCACGCCGGGGAGGGTCCCCGGGAAGTCTCGCCCGAATCCTCGGGGCGATCCCCGGGGCACTCCGCCGTAAAATGCCGCGGCCACGCCCCGGCGATGCAGTCTATGGTATCACTGCCCCCGCTCGGGGACACGGCTTTTCTGGGCGCATCCTCGTGCGAGCAGGGGAAACGACAGGGACTCGATGGGCCGGCCTTCGTACACCGAGCCCACCATGGCTCCGCCCACAGCGCCCCGCATGACGTCCCCTTTCCCGGTCACGGGAGTTCCTCGAAGCAGTTCCTCTCCACGTTCTTTCGGGCTCGATCCGGAAGAAAGATCCTGCCGTTCATGGCGATGTAGGTCCCTTGGGGCAGGAGCTGGACCGCCGCCACGGCCGTGGCGATGTTGAACACGGCATCGGTGAAACGGAACCGCGCGGGCTGCATGGCCCCTGTGAGCACCACGGTCTTTCCCCGGGCCCCCTGAAGGACCTTGGCCGTCTCGACCATGGTGTCCGTGCCGTGGGTCACCACGAACCGCTGCTCGGAATGCTTTCGCACGGTCTCCAGGACGATGCGCCGGTCCGCGTCGGACATATCCAGGCTGTCCTTGCGCATCAGAGAGATGACCTCGAAGTCCAGGGTCACGTTGGCTTCGCGGAGCACCTCGGTGATCTGGGGGTCTCCGACCTCGAAGCGGCCCTTTCGGTCGAAGTAGATCTTGTCGATGGTGCCGCCGGTCGTGATGAACACGAGCTTCATGGCAGGTGGCCTCTCAGTCACCGTCGACGGACCTTCGAAGCAGTCCGTTCGAAAGGGCTTCGTTGTACCGCTGGCGCAGAAAGGAGGCCTTGTCCCGGGCGTTGTCGTAGAACACGGTGATCCTCGGGGGAACCCTCCGCTGAGGCGTGGAGCTCACCAGGCGGGTCTGCTCGTTCAAGAGCTGGTTGAGCCGGGCCACCTCCCGGTGGTGGGTGAGAGGAAGTCTCGATAGCATGTGCTCGATCTCCTCGTTGACCCTCTCCATGCGTCGGGTCAGCTCCTGAACCCGGAGGATCTCCGGGTTCTCCTCGTGGACGGCTTGATCATTCATGCTCGCAAAATCCAGTCGATACCTTTCATGATCATTGGAACCTCCTGTGTAGCGCAATGTCGACGCCATGTCAAATCCATGTCCGGATCCCATTGCGCATGGCCTGTTTCGGCCTTTTGTCTTCTTGCGGCGGGAGAGAGGAAGAGCGCGCTTTCCTATCCAAACAACCCGCAAAAGGTGGGTCCGCCGAACAGGCAGGCCAGAAACCGGATGGGCGTCCCCAGGAGCCGGCCGAGGATGTTCAGGTGGGCGTAGTGATCGGCGAGGAGCACGCCGATGAGGACGAGAGGGGCATACCGTCCAAAGCGGCGGAAGGCGGAGGCGGCGTGGTCGGGGAGCAGGTTCTCCAGCACGTGCGAACCGTCCAGGGGCGGGATGGGCAGGAGATTGAAGACCCCGAGCCCGATGTTGATCAGGATCATGTCGATGAGCACGAGCACGTACACGTCATAGGGAAGCAGCAGGAAGCGGAAGAAGAGCCCGGCCACGAACGCAGCCGCCAGATTGGCCACAGGGCCGCTCAGGGACATGAGGATGGTGTCCCGCTTGGGGTTCTGGAAGTAGCGCACGTCCACCGGGACGGGCCTGGCCCAGCCGAACCTGAACAGGAACAGGCAGATCGCCCCCAGCGGATCGACATGGGGCAGGGGGTTGAGGGTGAGCCGTCCGGCGTCCCGCGCCGTGGGGTCGCCCAGGGACAGGGCGGCCCGGCCGTGGGAGTACTCGTGAATGGTGACGGCGAACAGAAGCACCGGGATGCGGATGATCCACTCGACCATGGCGAGTCCAATGTCCTCCCTGATCCAAAAGGAACCGAGTTTATCAGCTCCCCTTGCCGCCTGCAAGGGCCAAAAGCGGGAACAGCCGTGACCAGCGGGAACAATGACCTTGCATTGATGTGGAAATTGCTTCATAATACTAAAAACAGGAGACATCGGCATGCCCCCTTGCCGGCGCTCCGGTACGCGGCGAACGGGGTGTGGTCCAGGAAAAGAACACCTCCCGGGGAGGCCCGGAAGGGTCGGAGGATGAGATGGATTCTGTGGCCAACCAAGGAGGAAGACATGGCAACCAGAAGGGCGGATTTTGCTGGGACCTGGTATCCGGCCGGCCGTTCTGACTGCCTTCGAATGATCGAGGAGTTTGCGGCCCGCTCACAGCCCTGCCCGAACGGTGGAGCGCGCCGGGTCGGAGGCATCGTCCCGCACGCGGGGTGGGTATTCAGCGGGCAGACGGCCTGCAACGTGATCCAATGCCTGCAGAGGGCATCGGATCCCGACACGGTGGTCCTGTTCGGCCGGCACCTGCATTCCGGTAGCCCCAACTACATCATGACCGAAGGGGCCTGGGAGACGCCCCTGGGAGCCCTGGAGATCGACGGAGATCTGGCTTCCGCGCTCGAACAAGAGTTCTCCTTCGAGGTGGAGACCGCCCATCGGTACGGTCAGGACAACACCATCGAGCTCCAGCTTCCCTTTGTTCGTCACTTTTTCCCGAACGCCCGGATCCTTCCCATGGGGGTTTCGCCCAGGCAGGAATCGTTGGCGATCGGCGAGCGCACCGTGTCCCTGGCCGAGTCCCTGGCGAGGCGGATCGTCGTGATCGGATCCACGGATCTGACCCACTACGGACCGAACTACGGTTTTGCTCCGCAGGGTGTGGGCGAGCAGGCGGTGGACTGGGTGCGGAACCAGAACGACAAGGCCGTCATCGACCGCATGCTCGCCATGGACGGAGCCGGAGTGATCTCCGAGGGCTTGCAGAACCAGAACGCCTGCTGCGCAGGGGCTGCCGGGGCCTCCGTGGCGGCGGCCCGCCGGCTGGGGGCTGAGCAGGGGGTGGAGCTGGTCTACGCGATGAGCTATGACATCCGTCCCGACACGAGCTTCGTGGGGTACGCGGGCATTCTTTTTTGATACCGCCGGAGCGCGGCGGCCGCTGGTCGCCGATGAGCATCGGCGTCGACAAGGGGACGCTTCTCATTGGGCCGCGGGACGGGTCGAGCCTCCCCGGTCTGCTGAATGGAGACGGCTCGCGGAAAGGTGCGCTTGAACGGAAAGGGCGAACCCGATGGCGCCTGTAGGTCTTTTCAGAAAGATGTTTGCGAAAACGGCACCCGCGGCCCAGGAACCCGCAGGAACGCCGGGTTTCTCCGATGGCGGAACCCACGGAGCACAAGGGCATGACATGGGAAAAGAAAGAATCAAGTTCGACCTTTTCATTCATGACTTGAAGGTGCCGCTGGCCGTGATCGAGGCGGGCATCCTGTCCCTTCTGGAACGCGAGGAGAAGTACGGAGACCTCACCGACAAGCAGAAAAAGGTGCTGCACCGCGTTCTTCGAAACACCAAGATCACCAAGTCCCTGGTCAACGACGCCATGGAGATCGGACGCTCGAACCAGGGCATCATCTACAAGGAGCGCTTTCGCATATCGGAGTTCATCGAGCAGGCCCTGGTGGAGATCTTCGATCTGACGGACCAGAGGACGGCGGACTGCATTCGAGACTGCGAATCGCTGGCCCGCCTCAAGGACACGCTCGCGGGCAAGGGCATCGGCCTGTGCATCGACGAGGACCTTTGGAACGACGAGGTGTCCCTCGACGAGACCAAGATGAAGCAGATTCTGCGCAACCTGTTGAACAACGCCCTGAAGTACCGGCGGGAGCACGTGGAGGTTCGAGTGGAAAAAGGGCCGGCGCACCTCGCCATCACGGTGAGCGACGACGGCCAGGGAATCCCCCAGAGCCACCACAAGCAGATCTTCGAGTGCTACTTCCAGATGGACATGAAGGAGCAGCACTGCGTCCGCGGGCATGGTCTGGGCCTGGCGGGGGTGTCGGTGCTCGTGGAGGATATGCAGGGAAAGCTTGCGCTTCGGAGTGATGCGGGAAAAGGGGCCACCTTCATCGTGGAGGTGCCCCTGTAACCCCTCGAGCGGGCGACCGGAAGGTCGACCCGGACGCTACAGGATGTCCTCGAGCTCTTCCTTCCTGCTGACGTACTTCCGGTCGAAGTCCTTCCAGAAATCCTGATCCTTCTGCCTCCACCCTTTTCCGAACTTCCGGTCAAAGAAGGGCTTGAGCCGCTGGTACCAGCGGATGTCCGTCCCCTCGCGGCCGCGTTCCGAGGCCTCGAGCGTCTCGGCCACATAGGTGGCGATGTCGGTGATCTTGTCCTTGGGCACATAGGACTGGGCGCCTTCCCGGAGGGACTTGACCAAGTTGTCGGGGCTGAGGGCGTGCGCCGTCAGCATCAGACAGGGGATCCCCTGATGCGTCGCGATCTTGAGCAGGTCGTAGCCCTGAACGCCCATGATGTCCAGGATGGCGGCGTCGTAAGTGTTCTTGTCCAGGAACTTGCGGGCCGTGTCGAAATCCGGGGCCTTGTCGATAAGGCACATGTCGAGCAACTCCTCGAGGGTTTCGAGGATGTCGGGTTCGTCATCCACGATAAGAATCCGCTTTCCATCCAGGATGTCCTGATTCGGCATATCGCTCCTCCCGGTTGAATCCAGTGCGCCCGCTTCCATCCCGTCCGAAGCCTGAATCGCAGACGGGCAGACGTCGAGGATCCTACCCTGACGGGAGGTGGGAGTCAACAGAATTTCCTGGGAAGATTGATCAGAAGCAATGGAGAATGGGCTTTGGGCTTCGAGCAGTCCAAGGGATGAAGATGACTTGCGCCGAAGGGGTGGTCGAGGCTCCATGGGAGGCAAACCATGGAAAGACGAACACAGAGTCCGTTCTCCGGGCGGCAGGGGACGGCCGTTGACACCCCGTGGGGCGATTGCTATGTTCTGAGAGACATTGTTCTTGCAAAGGAGCGACCCAGCACGGAAGCGGGAGGCCGAATGCCATGGATTTCAATGAAAAAGCAAGGATCCGTCTCGAGCACTGGATCGATCACAACGAACACCACCTGGAGGACTACGAGCAGTTTGCCAATGAGCTCGAGGGCGCCGGCAGGATCGAGAGTGCGCGATCCATTCGTGAGATGATGGATCTCACCCGGAAGAGCACCACCTGCCTGAAAAACGCCCTCGACACCCTGGACTGATGGAACCGGAGGCGTTCCGGTTCCCCAGCCGAAAAGGAGAATCGCCATGTGCGAAGCCAATGCCTTTCTTCTCACGGACGGCGCCGAGGAGCGCGTCCTCGAAAACGTCGACGAGCTGGAGGTGAACGGCGACACGGTGAAAATGGTCAACATCTTCGGAGAGCAGAAGACCCTGAAGGCCCGTGTAAGGCGATACAACAACGCCCAGGGCAAGATCGTCCTGGAGCCTCTCTGAGGCGGGCGTGCTCGGGACGGAGCGACGGAAGGACGACCGGACGCGCGGCTGACGGAGGCATGCGATGGAAGATCAATTACGCGAGGCGGCAGAGATCCTGATGGCGTCCAGGCTGACCCTGGCCCTCACGGGCGCGGGTGTCTCTGTGGAATCGGGTATTCCGGATTTCCGCAGTGCCGAAGGTCTCTGGGCCAAGTACGATCCGGCGGAGTACGCCACCATCACCGCTTTTCGGCAGGATCCGGAAAAGGTGTGGTCCATGCTCCGGGACATGGAAGCCCTGGTGAGGGACGCGCAACCCAACCCGGCCCACATCGGGATGGGAGAGCTCGAGCGCATGGGCTACCTTCACCACGTGATCACCCAGAACATCGACAACCTCCATCAGGCCGGCGGGTCCAGGAACGTGACCGAGTACCACGGCAACTCGAGCACCTTCACGTGTATCTGGTGCGGCAAGCGCTACACCCGGGAGGACATCGGGGACGAACCCACGCCGCGATGTCTCTGCCGGAAACCCCTCAAGCCGGACGTGGTCTTCTTCGGGGAGGCCATCCCCGGCGAGGCGCTCGATCGCTCGTTCGAGCTCGCCTCCAGGGCGGAGGCCGTGATGATCGTGGGGACCTCTGCCGTGGTCTCCCCGGCCAACACGATCCCCGTCCTGGCCAAGGAGCGGGGCGCGAAGCTCATCGAGATCAACAAGGAAGAGACCCATCTGTCCGGCGGCATGACGGACGTCTTTCTGAAGGGCAGCGCAGGAGAGATCATACCGGCCCTGGTGTCGGCCGTACAGGAGGCGGCTAGCCGGGCTTGAGAAAGTCCTCCAGGTGAATCACGTTGTCGTGGCGGCTGGCCGCATCCATGGAGCCCCTGACCTTGGCCTTGCGGAGGTCGTTGATCATCTTCTGCAGCTCCGGGTTCTTTTCGATCACCTCCTGAATCTGGCGATTCAGATCCCGCCATGTGGCGTCCAGCTCGCCGGTGTCCAGATGAAAGCCTCCCCATGAAGCCAGGATGGCTCCCAGATGAGAGAGCAGCCCGAAGTGGGTCGTGCCCTGGAGGTAGTAAGGGCAATGGGTCCAGAAACCCAGGGAATCGAGACCCCGCCGGGCGGCTTCTTCGTGTACGACGGAGTGCACTGCAGACGGACCCTGATAGTTGACCGGAACCACCCGGTGGGGCTCGAGGGCATGGAGAAGGTCCGGGCTCGATGCCATGGCGGAGACCATGGTGTCCGAGTGAAGCACATCGTCGAACATGCTTCCAATGGTCACGACGGCCACCGACTGGACCTGCTCGCACAGTGAAAGGACCGCCCTGCCGAAATCGTACCACCGCAACTGGGGCTCCGAGGCCCGAAAGAGCACGAGGTCTCGTCCGGCCTGCTCCCGGGAGGCCGCATAGAACACGGCTCCCGGCGGTGTAAGGTCGAGGAGGGCGCCGTCCTCCACCTGGACCCGGGGACGGTGTTCGTCGTAACGGTAGAAGCAATCCGGGTCCAGGTGTGCGAACGGCTCTGCATTCAAGGTGCGGATCAGGTAGTCCACCATGCCTCTGGACACGCCCAAGGCATTGCCCCACCCTTCGAAGCCGGCGATGAAAAGGGGCGCCTGAAGCGAAGGAATGCGCTCGATGATCAGGTTGTGCTCCAGCATCGGCCAAGTCTGACAGTGGGATGGGGGATTGTCAAGGTCCGCGCTTCGCATTTTGATTGACAAATCGGAGAAAAGGCTTAAAGTATTCTTCCTTAAATACCGTACTGTTATCAAAGCCGGAAGCGCAATGCCCGAGATGGAGGCCGAATCGCTGAAGAAGGAGCCCGTGCAGGGTCTCACGGCGTGATCAGAACGCAAAAGCACCGGCAGTCGGGAGCCATGCGCCCAGGAAACTCGAAGACGCGGGACTGAGCCGCTTTGTCCATCACCATTGAATCGGCGACATTGGAGAAGGCCTGCAAAGGGATGATCGAGACGATTCTCTTCTGCCTTCCCCATGCCTACAAGGGAACCATCTATCGCATCGGCGGACCTCCGGAGCTCCGGGCCACTCGAGTGACCTCCGGTTACATCGATGAGAGCCGGGAGGGCATTTCCTGGGGCCTTCCGGAGAAGTCGGAGTACAACCCGCCGGGGCGGCCCTGGTCGGACTACCGGGACGAGCCGAACCGGGCTCTCGAGGCCATGGGCTGGTGTGTGGAGCGGCAGAGGAGCTGGACCGCCGAGGATCCGCTCTCCGATGCCCGCAGCGTGCGCCTGCAGGTGGACGGCGTGTGGGAGGACTATCACCACATGGAACCCGTCCTGGTCCGCAAGTCGGATCTGCACCAAAACATCTACTCTGTCCCCGACTATCCCAGAGACAGCCTGGGACAGACCCTCTGGGCGGAGAGCGACTACGTGGTGGTGGCCGTCATCAAGATCCACTTCCATCCCAGAACCATCCGCATCGGGGGGCAGGAGACCAAGGTCATCAAGAAACTGTCCCGCGCGCTCGGGACCGAGCTGCTGTCCTATCAGTTCCGCCAGGATTCCATGGAGGCCATGCAGCAGCTGGCCAACGACCGGCTGAAGGCGTGCAACATCCTCGCCGATTCGCTTCGAAACGCCATCACCAAGGCCGGCCTGATCTTTTCCCTGGTCAAGCAGGAGCTCGGCTTCCTGCGGGAGCAGTGGGAGCAACTTCTCCTGACCAGCCGGCAGGAGAAGCACGAGAAGCTCGAGGCCGTGGAGATGCTCAACGGGCTTCTCCAGGGTCTGCCCGGCGTCAGCGAGCCGTTGCGCAACGACCTGACCCAGGTCCAGAACCGTTTCCTGGAGGTCTCCCTTCCACCGGACGTCGGCGAGAACTGGGTCGCCATGCAGGTGGAGGACCGGTGGCGTCAGGTGTTTGAGGAGACGGGAGCCGACGAGAAGCGCCAGGAGGAGGTGAAGGGCTTGATCCAGCGGCTGAAGAGCTCGTTGCGCTATGGATTGCAGCCCGAGGTCATTGAGAGCTACGACAAGCTTCCGGAGAGCCTGAAGCAGGAGTGGGTCGAGCTGCTCTATCAGCAGAACAACCGCTTCGATTCCGGAAACCTGGACCGCCTGATCCGGATCCTGGAGCAGCCGGTGCTGGACATTCCCTCTCGAGAGAGATCCCGCAAGATCCTGACCCAGCTCAAGGCCCTGGCCGACACCATGAACAACCTGGAGCGCAACACCAACTTCCTCCTTCGGCAGGTGCTCAACGGGAAGGATGCCCACAAGGTCACGGTGAACGAAACCGGCCCTACGGGCGGCTCCACGGGCGGCAACGCCGCAGGCTGCGGCATCTAGAATGGAACGACCACAAGCGCCTGTAGCTCAGTTGGACAGAGCAGCGGACTTCTAATCCGCAGGCCGGGGGTTCGAATCCTCCCAGGCGCGCCAAAGACGGGTTTCCAGCCTCGAAGCGTTGAGACGGCCATCGAAACAGCAGATTTACAGGAAGGCTGATCGGCGGTGTCCTCGAGCTTTGCTACTTTGAAGCGGATGAACACTTTCGTTGCGTCAATTGCCGCATTATGAAGAAGGAATGACTGTTTCGTTTTCAGTGCAGTGAATCACGCGGTCCGCCGGCGCACGTGCCTGTGAAAGCCGGCGCGGGAGACGATGCGTTGCTCGTTCTCCCCTGCGGCCAGGGTCCCGAAGCGATCCTCCGCCTTCACGAAAAACAGGAGCACGCGGCCCCGGATCTCCTCGAGCCTCGCCCTGGCGGTCACCTCCGCCCCCAGGGGGGCGGCCGCCGTGTGCCGGACGTCCACCCGCGTCCCCACGGTGATCATGCCGTCCGGGAGGCAGCCCAGGATCGCCTCGCGGGCCGCAAGCTCCATGAGAAGCACCACCTCGTGCGTGGACAGCACGTCCGATCCGAAGTTGCCCGTTGCGCTCGAGAGGTGCCGGGGTGAAACCACCAGCCTCCTTTCGCCCTTCAGGCCCGTTACGAGCTCCATGCGTCGGGTGTGCTCCTTTTGGCGTTCCGCGGCCCCGCTACTTTGCGGCCTCGGCCTGAGCCCGCATCTGTTTCTCCTTGGCCTGAATCGCCCCCAGCTCCTCCACCATGGCCGCCCAGCCGTACCAGTAGGCATAGTCCGGGTTGACGTGGAAAAAGGCCTGGTAAGTGCGCATGCGGTGCTTCAGGTACATCTTCAAGAGAAGCTGATCGATGTACGAGAGATTGGACAGGTCGCCGCCCCCCGTGCGCATGAAGAAGAGCAGGTTCGGATAGTTGTAGGGATAGCTCTCCGGTTTCTGAACGATTCCGTCCCGGTACAGTCCGGCCACGATGTCGATGGCCTGGGCCATGAGACGGTCCGATTTTCGAATGATCTCGTCTCCCATGCTCAGCTGGTGGCGCGCGTAGGACTCCGAGTGACAATTGGAGCAGGTTCGAATCATGCGGTCCCGCTGGGTCTGCCAGGCCTCCTGGGTCAGCCGGGCCAGGTCCAGCTCCTTGACGGCGTCCAGCAGGGCCGTGGGCTTTCCGGTCTCCGGGTGCAGAACGCCCAGCGCCTTGAGCAGCGTGATGCGGTCCTGCTTCCACTGCTCGTCCTCCGGAAACGGCAGCCTCACCCCCAGGAACCCCCAGGCCGTGTGGTTCTCGTGGCTGCCCTCCGGCATGTGACAGTCCTGGCAGGCCGGGGCGCTGGCCTCTTCGGGGAGATCCCCCACCTCCTGGGTCTGGTAGCGGCTCCCGTGCTTGGAGCTGCTCCACATCTCCCACTGGGGGTGGTCGAAACCCATGTGGCATTGCCGGCAGGCCCTGGGGTTCAGGGCCTCGGATTTGGAAAAGGCATGCCGGGTGTGGCACTCGTCGCAGGAGTTGTTCTGGTAACGGTAGCCCATCTCGGAGAGCTTCTTCTTGTCTTCCTCGGACTTGACCCCCATGTTGTGACACCCCCCGCATCCGCGGCCGCCCTCGATCAGCTCGTCCGGTTCGAGGTGGGTGACGGGCATGGCGTTCATGGAGGCCCACCCCAGGTTGTGCTTGCCCTGAACGAACTGGTCGAACTGCTCCTGGTGGCACTGGGCGCAGAGCCGCTCGTCGGGCAGCTCGGCGAGCTGTGGGTTGTCTGCGCTGTCGTGCTCCATGCCGTGGCACTCCGCGCATCCGATGCCTTCGGCGTGATGCTTGCTGACCCTCCAGTCGGCCACCTGACCGGCGGAAAGCTCCTCGTGGCACTGAACGCACTCGGAGGTAGAGGCGAAAGAGGCGGCCGGGAGCCAGACGAGAAGCAGGAGAAGGGACGCTGTGCAAAGCCCTGGTTGGAGTCGTTTCATGGCATACCTCCGGGAAAGAAGGTGGATCTCGGCGGGAAAAGGGTTCTCGGGCAACAGAATAGTGTGTTTACAGCGGTTGAACAAGGGGTTTTTCACGAGCCCTGGAGCAGCGAACGAACCTGCCTGTCGATGTCCCCGGTCGAGCCGGTCCTCTTCGAAAGGAACCCGTCGGCGCCGTTCTTGGCGGCCGCCTCCCGGTACTCCGGACCGTCGTAGAGGCTGACCACGAGGATCTTGGTCTCCGGACTTCGGCGCTTGATCCGGCGGGTGAGGTCCAGCCCGTTTGCATCCGGGAGCTCGATGTCCATGAGGATCAGCTCGGGAGAGGCTTTCTCGCAGGCGTCGAGCGCCTCTTTGCCGTTGACGGCTTCGTGGATGCTGGCTTCCGGAAAGCTGGTCCGGAGGGTGTCCGCAAGGGTCTTGCGCATGAGGGTGTTGTCCTCGACGATTAGAAAAATGGGCATAGTCGGGCTCCCTGGGCTGGTATGGGACCGTGGGTTCAACCCCGTCTGTGCACTTACTTTACTTACGTGGGGCCCTGTGGTATATGGGGTATGGCCTGTAGATTGATCCGCTTTGTTCACCATTGCCCGGCCACCCAGGCAACGAACCTCGGGGGAACAACTTGAAGCAGAAGCACACCATCGTCATCGCCGAGGACCACCTCATTCTGCGACAAGGGCTGCAGTCGCTGCTGACCACCAGCGAGGATCTCGAGGTCATCGGTGCGGCCGGGGACGGTCTCGAGGCGATTCGATGCATCCTCGAGAAGTCGCCGGAGCTGGTCCTGCTCGACCTGAACATGCCCCGGATGAACGGGATCTCGGTCATCCTGGAGGTTCGGCGCCAGTCTCCGGAGACCAAGATCCTCGCCCTGACCATGCACAAGGAAGAGGATTTCGTGCTGCAGGCGTTTCATGCGGGTGCGAACGGCTACTGCCTCAAGTCCGCCGGGCACGACGAGCTGCTCATCGCCATCCGGGCCGTGCTCGCCGGGAAGAGCTACGTGAGCCCCGAGATTTCTGACAAGGTTCTCGAAGGATGGCTGGAGGAGCGGAAAAGCGTCAAGAACGATTCTTCCTGGGACACCCTCACCCAGCGGGAGCGGGAGGTCCTCAAGCTCGTGGGGGAGGGGTATCAGAACAAGGAGATCGCGGACTATCTCTGTATCAGTCCGAAGACCGTTGAAAAACACCGGGCCAACATCATGCAGAAGACGGATCTCCACACGGCCTCGGCCTTGACCG
>CAYYVD010000071.1:0-16879 GCA_964475045.1 uncultured Desulfobacterales bacterium
CGCTCTCCGGCATCACCACGGCCGTGATCCTGGGCATGTCGAGGGCCATCGGCGAGACCATGGTGGTGCTCATGGTGGCCGGCGGCGCCGCCATGGTGCCCGGGTCCCTGTTCGATCCGGTGCGTCCCATGCCCGCCAGCATCGCCGCGGAGATGGCCGAGGCCCCGTTCCGAGGAAACCACTACCACGCCCTGTTCGCCACGGCCGTCGTGCTGTTCCTCTTCACCCTGCTCTTCAACCTCGTGGCCGAGCAGATCTCGCATCGATACAAGCAGGTGGGCGCGTCGACCCTCTAGGGGCCGCCCGGAGGGCGTTCACCAACACTCAGGAGAGAGACAGAAGATCCATGAGCAGCCCAACGCCCCAGAAACCGGCTTCGAACGACCCGATGGCGCCCTTGGGCGACGCGATGTCCGAATCCGTCCGCCAGGGCCTCAAGCGGCGCCGCCGCATCCAGGGGTTCTGGCTCTGGCTCTTTCGCGCCGCAGCCGCCATCAACGGCCTCGCTCTGCTGGTGGTGGTCTACTTCCTCGTGGCCAACGGCTGGAGCGCCATCACCTGGACCTTTCTGACCCAGCCCCCCATGGACTCCATGACCCAGGGCGGCATCCTGCCCTGCATCGTGGGGACCGCCTGCCTGGGCATCGGTGCGATCCTCATCGCACTTCCCGTCGGGGTGGCCTCGGCCATCTTCCTGCACGAGTACGCCCGCCCGGGTCGCGTGATCCGCGTCATCCGGCTGGGAATCAACAACCTCGCCGGGGTGCCGTCGGTGGTGTTCGGGCTCTTCGGGCTGGCCTTCTTCGTGGTCTACCTGGGCATGGGGGTGAGCATTCTGGCCGGGGCCCTGACCCTGGCCGCCATGAGCCTTCCGGTGATCATCGGATCGGCCGAGGAGGCCCTTCGAAGCGTGCCGGACACGTACCGGGAGGCCTCCCTGGGGCTCGGAGCCACCAAGTGGCAGACCACCTACCGGGTGGTCCTCCCCGCCGCCATGCCCGGCATCCTCACCGGAGCCATCCTGGGGTTGAGCCGCACGGCCGGGGAGACCGCGCCCATCATGTTCACCGCCGCCGTCTACTTCACGCCGTCGATGCCTTCGTCCATCTTCGACGAGATCATGGCGCTGCCCTACCACATCTACGTGCTGGCCACGGCCGGCACCGAGATCGAGGCCACCCGCCCCCTCCAGTACGGCACGGCGCTCGTGCTCATCGTGCTCGTCCTGGGGCTGAACCTCGCGGCCATCGTCTATCGCGCACGGCTGCAGAAGAAGCACTGAGGGCATGCAAGGAGGTCACCATTCGACCATGGAACCGTCCCGTTCGCTGAAGGTGGACATTCGAGCGCTGCAGTTCTACTACGGAGCCTTCCAGGCGCTCAAGGACATCACCCTGCCGTTCTATGAAAACCAGGTCACCGCGCTCATCGGCCCCTCGGGGTGCGGCAAGAGCACCCTTCTTCGCTGCATCAACCGTATGAACGACTTGATTCCGCACACCCGCGTCCAGGGAGAGCTCCTCTACCAGGGCAGAAACATCTTCGACCCCGCGGTGGACGTGGTCACACTCAGACGCCGGATCGGCATGGTCTTTCAGAAACCCAACCCCTTTCCCAAGACCATCTTCGAGAACATCGCCTACGGTCTGCGGGTGAACGGGGTCAAAAGCCGCAACGCCATCGCCGAGCAGGTGGAAAAGAGCCTTCGCCGGGCGGCGCTGTGGGAGGAGGTCAAGGACCGCCTCCACGAATCGGCCCTGGGGCTCAGCGGCGGCCAGCAGCAGCGGCTGTGCATCGCCCGGGCCCTGGCTGTGGAGCCCGACGTCCTGCTCATGGACGAGCCCGCCTCCGCCCTGGACCCCATCGCCACCCAGAAGATCGAGGAGCTCATCCACGAGCTCAAGAACGCCTACACCATCATCATCGTCACCCACAACATGCAGCAGGCCGCCCGGGTTTCCGACGTGACGGCCTTTTTCTACCTGGGACAGCTCATCGAGGTGGACACCACGGACACCCTGTTCACCCGGCCCAAGCTGAAACAGACCTCCGACTACATCACCGGGCGCTTTGGGTAGCTCCCGCCACTGGAAGGAAGGCCGATCATGCCCGTACACCTGCAGAAGGAGCTCGAGAGACTCAAGAAACGCGTCCTGGCCCTGGGCGCGCTGGTGGAGGAGCGCGTCCGCATGGTCACCCGGGCCATGAAGCAGCGGGACCCGGTCGCCGCCGAACGGATCCTGGCCACGGACTACGAGATCGACGAACGGGAGGTGGAGGTGGAGGAAGAGTGCCTCAAGATCGTGGCCCTGCACCAGCCCGTGGCCGTGGACCTGCGCTTCCTTACCGCGGTGATCAAGATCAACAACGACCTGGAGCGGATCGGCGACGAGGCCGTGAACATCGCCCGGTGCGTCTCCATCATCTCGCGAAAGGAGCCCATCGACGCCCCCCTCGACTTCGGCACCATGAGCGAGAAGACCCAGTCCATGCTGAAGAACAGCCTGGACGCACTGGTGAACCTGGACCTGGACGAGGCCTTTCGCGTCCTCACCCTGGACGACGAGGTCGACCGCATTTACGGCCGGATGTACGACCAGGTCAAGGACCTGATCCGCCAGATGCCCGACCGCGTGGGCTACCTGATCAACCTACTGCTGATCTCGAGGTACCTGGAGCGGATCGCGGACCACGCCACGAACATCGCCGAGGAGGTCATCTACATGATCGAGGGGGAGATCGTGCGGCACGGGAAGTGGAATCAGCCGCCGGAGGACTGACCTCGACCGAGCGGACCGTGACCAAGGCGGCCCGACGCCCGCAACCCGGCAGAGGAACGGCCCGCTATGGAAAGCCCCGCCTCGGTGCGAAGACTTTCCTGACAATCGGAAGCGCTCGACCACCGTCAAGGGAAAAGGGGACCCTGCTCCCTTCCACCCAGGAAGAGGCCGGCCACGGCCACGCACTCCAGTCCGAAGGGGAGGTAGCCGGCGTAGCCCAGCAGGGGCATGTCGAAGATCTGGAACCGGTGCACATGGGGAATGCTGTACACCCACTTGGCCGCGCTGTACACGTTCCACATCTCCCAGAAGAAACCGCAGATCAGGGCCGCCAGGGCGGCGGTCACGATGCCGTCCCACGCCCCCCGGGTGACGGGGGAGAACACGTGGGGCTCGAAGAGCAGGGTCTCGAGGGAGACGATGACCAGGAGGGGCGACACCCACAGCAGGGGAAAGAGCAGATTCGGCCGGACCCCGATTCCCGCCAGGCCCGCTCCGGCTGCGACAAGCACCCCCAGGCCAGGGCCCGGGGCCTCCCCGGTCGAATGGGCAGAAACCCTTGGAAGCGCCGTTCCGGCCAGGAGAAGCTCCGAAGCCATGCCTGGGTGCCGAGCACGGCCGGCAGCACGGTGGAAAAGGGAAGCGTGGCAAACCAGAAGTAGGACCAGGCGTCGAACGACTCCCCCACATAGGACCAGTTCTGGACGAACCGGTTGAGGTACTCGAACAACCACCAGAGGGCCGCGCTGACGGGAAACAGGGCCAGGAGCATGACCGCCAGCACAATGAGCTCTACGATGCGCTTCATGACCCCACCCCACACGAGCTCAAAACCCTTTCCCCCCGCATCTCCAGAACGCTCTTTTCCCGGCGCGCGGCTTGTGGTACAGGTGATGGTTCCAAGCCACCCCATTCAGTCGATCGGAGGACGGATCCCATGGCCACCCTTCAGCCCAAAGGAGAGACCCTTCGCAAAGCGGTCCGCTGGATCTCGGAGCAGCTCGAAGAGGACCCGGATCGCGCGGCTTCCGCGCTCGTTCAGCAGGCCAGTGTTCGGTTCAACCTCACCCCCAGGGACGAAGCCTACCTGGCCTCTTTTTACCGGAGCACCCCTCCGGAGGGCGGGACCTGATCCGCAGGGTCAGTCTCGCGCGAGCCGGCCCACTGCGCCCTCCTCACCCCGCGGTCGCATCACCGAGCGCAGGGTTCCGGCCAGGGGGCAGGCCAGGCGAAGGGCGATGAGAGCCGTGAGCCCTCCGATGAGAACGGGCACCCAGAACCCCTCCTGGTGTACATTGCGCACGCCGGCCCACACGCACACCCCGCCCACGAAGACCACGTAGGCCACGGACGCCCACAGGGCCGCGAGCATCAGGGACACGACCGCGTTTCGCAGCGACAGGGGCTCTCTCGGGCTCACGATCCGCCCTTTTCGATCTGCCGGTTGAAGAAATCCACCTGCTTTTTCACGTTGCGGTCCACCTTCACCTTGCTCGCAATGACCTCGGACGCGTACAGAACCGTGGAGTGGTTCCGGTTGATGGCGCGGCCGATCTCCTCCAGGGTGGCGTCGGTGTGCCTCCTGCACAGGTAAGAGAAGAGGTTTCGCGGATAAGCGTGGACCTTTTTTCGGGACTTGGAGGCCAGGGTTTCCGCCTCCAGGCTGAAGTACCGGCACACCAGCCCCATGATGTCCTCCAGGCTCCGGCCGGCCACATCACTGACGTGGCACTGGATCACCTCCATGACCAGGCTCTTGGAGATGTTCTCCTTAAGGAGGTCCGTCTTGGCCTTGAGACAGCTCAGGGCACTCTCGAGCTGGCGGACGTCCCGTGTGAGGTGCTTGGCCAGGAGATGAACCGCGTCCTCGGGCAGTTCGAGCCCGGTCTCGGAGGCCTTTTTCTCGAGCAGCTTGACGCGGGTCTGGTGGTCCGGGCGGTTCATGGTGGTGATGATCCCCGAGGTCAGCCGGGACTCCATGCCCTTGCTCAGGCTGGGAATGTCCCGCGGGAGGACGGCGCTGGTGAAGATGATCCGCTTTCGATCGTTGGCCAGGGCGTCCAGCGTGTACTCCAGCTCCTTCTGGGTCTTTTCCTTGCCGCTGAGGAAGTGGACCTCCTCGAGAAGAAGCACGTCGCAGCTCTGCCGGTACTTGTTCTTGAAGGCCTCGATCTCCTTTCGCTTCAGGGAGTAGATCATCTCGTTGATGAACTCCTCGGCGGTCACGTAGCACACGCGGGTGTCCGGCTCTCGACGCAGGATGTCGTGGCCGATCGCCTGGGTCAGGTGGCTCTTGCCCAGACCCGTGCTGGAGAGCATGAGCAGCGGCGTGTACACCATGTCGCTGCCCGAGGAGACGGAACGCGAGACCGAGTAAGCGAACTCATTGCACTTGCCCACCACGAAGCGGTCGAAGGTGAGGTTGTTCCGGAGCCACCGGGCGGTCATGCCCCCCCGTCTCTCCATGTTGGGAAAGGCGAGCTGGCGGGACTCCTTCACGCTTTTGGGCGGCCGGGGCGGCGGCGGAGCGGCTTTGACCTCCAGGGAGACCTGAAGATTGCGGCCGCCGACCTCCGCCAGCTTTCTCCGCAGGAGCGGCGCGTAGTTCTCCATGACCCAGTTCTTGGAGAACTTGTTGGGGCATGCGATCACGACGGTGTCGTCCCGGTGCTCGAGAAACGTGGTGGGCTTGATCCACAAGGAAAAGCTCTGCTCGGGGATCTCGGAACGGAGCTGCTGTTTGACCTGTTCCCATATGCCGTTCATTCGCGATCTCTCCAACAAGCGGAAAGGGTGTCCCAAAAGAGCCTGAACCACGGGCGCCACAGGTTCGGACCGCACAACGGAGTGGCGATCCGATCTCGTGCGCTTTCCTGCTTCCATTCAAGGACTGCCGACCGACCGACCTGGGAACGATGATACGGAGCAGATTACGACGGTTTTCCTAACGTGGGCTTGGTTCCGTTCTGCTTTGGCGGCAAACTATTCAAAGTGGCCGCCTCGTGTCAAAGGGAATGGAATCCAGGTTTCACTTAGGCCACCGTGGATTTTTGACAAGAAGCAAAAGGCCGAAACAGCTGACAAATCCGATCGAAGCCCGATAACTTGGCACCACGGAACGAGAATTGGCCCGGCCATGTTTTCCATATGAATTCAGAAGCTTCTCGCTCTTTGTTCGGCTGTGAGCAAAGTTATTCACACAAAGCGAACTCCCATTTTCTTCCATTTTCAATAAATTTTGCCGCTTTCCATTTTTTTTGCGGCCATTTCTCGACCCACGCCTCGCCCTGATTTCAAAACCCCCGTCCGTTGCCTCTCGAATCGAGACAAGCGGCCGGGGCCCCCGGCCCTGGCCGGGCCTGCGGCCGGGCGGCGCTCAACCGGCTCGGGAACCGCATGGGGGTCCGGGGGGCCCGGTCGCAGGTGCAGGCCGGGCCGGGCTTCGTGGCGGGAGGGGATCCGAGACCGCCGCCGGAAGGGGGAGGTCAGCAGATGCGCGGGAGCTGCTCTCCGGTCAGGGGGAAAAGGACCCGGGACCCTCCGACCCGGGTGCGAAGCACGGCACGGCACGGGTGGTCCGCCACCACCTCTCCGACGGCCCGGGCCCCTGACCCGAGCGGATCGGACCGCAGGGCGGTCAGGGCGGTCTCCACCCCGTCCGCGGGCACGAACATCAGGCATTTGCCCTCGTTGGCCACGTAGAGGGGATCGAGGCCGAGCATCTCGCACGCCGAGACCACGGCCGGTTTCAGGGGCAGCCGTTGCTCGTCCAGCCGGATCCCCACCCCCGAAGCGCCGGCGATCTCGTGGAGGGCGGTGGCCACCCCTCCCCGGGTGGGATCCCGCAGCACGTGCACCGGCACCCCGGTGTCGAGCACGCGGGCCACCAGCCGGTTCAACGGCGCGGAGTCGCTCAGAATGGGCACGCTGAAATCCAAGCCCTCCCGTTTGGACAGAATGGCCACTCCGTGGTCCCCGATGCTGCCGTTGATGAGGACGGCGTCTCCGGGCCGGGCGTTGCCTGCGGACACGTCCACCCCCTCGGGGACGACCCCGAGGCCGGCCGTGTTGATGTACAACCGGTCCGCGTGGCCTTTGGGCACCACCTTGGTGTCACCCGCCACCACAGAGACCCCCGCCTTTCGGGCCGCCTCCCCGGCGGCCTCCAGGACGCGAACCAGATCCTCCACGGGCAGGCCCTGCTCCAGGATGAGGCCCATGGTCAGGAACCGCGGCTCGGCGCCCTGCATGGCCAGGTCGTTCACCGTGCCGTGGATGGCGAGGCTGCCGATGTCACCGCCCGGAAAGAAGATGGGGTCCACGACATAGGAGTCCGTGGTCAGGGCGAGTCGCCCCCCGGGAAGCGTCAGCACCGCACTGTCGTCCAGGAGCCGCAGGTGCGGGTTGTCCAGGGGGGGAAGAATGATCTCGGAGACCAGCTCCCGGGCGGCCTCGCCGCCGCTTCCGTGATCCAGCTCGATGCGTTGCGCTTTCATGGTGCCCCTCTCTGCTCGCAAGATGGCATGGGTTCGGCACTGATACCACGTTTCGCCCTTCGCGGCCACCCCGCAAAAAAGGGGGACGTGGGTAAAAAACACCACATTCGCACCGTCCTCCGGTGCGCAGCCGGCCTTGCGTGCGGAGCAGGCCCAAGGGGCGCCTGCCCTGCAAGGCGCCCCCTCGACGCCACGTCCTCGTCTCTGCCCACGACAAGGAGCAAAAAAGGAGACCGCTTTGTCGCCGGCTCCGGGGGGAGGTTCTCTTTCGCTTCCCCGCTTCCGGCCTGGTCCTTCCGAACTTTCCCCCGGGGGATCCCTGCCCTTTCCGCGGTCCACCCTCGCCGGAACCCATTCTCCCCGGGAGCGCCGCGCTTCGTTTCCGCCCTGCTTCCATTGACGGGAGGTTTCACGTGAAACATCGCCGCGGTTTTCACTTTGCAATCCACCCCGTGTATGCTATCCACGAACCTGCGGCTTGCTCTGCCTGGTTTCACGTGAAACCTCGACTCCTGCCGAAAGGCCCCGGTGTATGGGCGAAATCATCTCCATCTCCAACCAGAAAGGCGGCGTCGGCAAGACCACCACCGCGGTGAACCTGGCCGCCTCGCTGGCGGCCGCCGAGCAGCGGTGCCTCATCGTGGACTGCGATCCCCAGGGCAACGCCACCACGGGCTGCGGCCTCAACCCTCGGGACCTGGGCCGGGGCCTGTACGACGTTCTCCTGGCCGGCGCGGACCCGTACGACGCCGTCACGGACACCGCTCTTTCCGGCCTGTCCATCCTCTGCGCCGACCCCAACCTGGTCGGGGCCGAGGTGGAGATCTCCTCGACCGCGGACCGCGAGTACCTGTTGCGCCGTGCCCTGGCCCCCCTGCGCACCCGCTTCGACTTCGTCTTTCTCGACTGCCCGCCGTCATTGGGCTTCCTGACCCTCAACGCGCTCACAGCCGCCGACGCCCTCTTGGTTCCCCTTCAGTGCGAGTATTACGCCCTGGAAGGCTTGACCCAGCTCATGTCCACGCTTCGCGCGGTCAAGCAGGGCCTCAACCCCGCCATCCGTCTGGGCGGCATTCTTCTGACCATGTTCGACAGTCGAAACAACCTCAGCATCCAGGTGGAGCAGGAGGTGCGGGATCACTTCAAGGATCTCGTGTTCGATGTCATGATCCCCAGAAATGTTCGACTCAGCGAGTCCCCGAGCCATGGTATGCCCGTCCTGCTCTACGACATTCGATCCAAGGGGGCCCAAAGCTACCTGGCCCTGGCCCGAGAGTTCCTTTCCCGAGGAGACAACTGTCATGACCAAACGTAAGGCCCTGGGCAAAGGCCTCTCCGCCCTGATTCCGGATGCCGCCCCGATGGAAGGCGACCATCCATTCTTTTTCCACTGCCCCGTCCACGCCATCGAGCCCAATCCCCTGCAGCCCCGCAAGTCCTTCGACCATCCGGAGCTCGACGAGCTCGTGGCCTCCATTCGCGAGAAAGGCGTCCTCACCCCCCTGCTGGTGACCCGCACGTCCTCCGGTTATCGTCTCATCGCCGGAGAGCGCCGTTGGAGGGCCGCGCAGAAGGCCGGGGTGACCACCGTGCCCGTGGTGGTCCGCGAAACCACGCCGAGCGAGGCCCTGGAGCTCGCCCTGATTGAAAACATTCACCGAAAGGACCTGAATCCGATCGAAGAGGCCGAGGCCTACCGCCAGTGCCTCGAGGACGGGAAGCTGACCCAGGAAAGCCTGGCCCAGCGTCTGGGAAAGGATCGAACCACCATCACCAACATGCTGCGTCTGCTGACCCTGCCGGCCTATGTCCAGGAGGACCTCCTGGAGCACCGTCTCTCCATGGGCCATGCGCGGGTCCTCGCCGGCCTCAAGACGCCCGGAGACCAGAGAACCCTGCGCGATCACATCGTCCATCAGGGGCTGACCGTGCGCCAGGCGGAGAATCGTGCCCGGCGGCTGTCCGCGGCCCCCAAACCCCGGCCCGCATCACCGCAGTCCGAGGCCCTCCGTGACCTGTCCGAAGACCTCAAACGCTCCCTGGGCACCAAGGTCGACATCCACCGCCAGGGACGTCGCGGGCGCATCACCATCCACTTCTACTCCGACGAGGAACTCGAGCGCCTCCTGGATCGCCTCACCTAGCGCTTCCGGTCCCGGGTCCATCGCCGCTCGTTCCCTCGCACGATCCGCCTCACGTTCTCCCGGTGCGCGACCACGATGAGTCCGGCCACGGCCGCGCCCACGACCACCCGCTCCCAGCCCCCGCCCAGAATCATCAAGGACACCGGTACGGTGCAGGCCGCGATCATGGATCCCAGAGAGACCATGTCCCAGAGCAGTACCACTGAAACGAACACCACCAGGGCGGGAAGGCACGCCACCGGATCCATGGCCAGGAAGACCCCCAGGGCCGTCGCCACCCCCTTGCCGCCGCGAAACCCCAGGAAAGGCGAGTACTGATGACCCACCATGGCCGCCAGCCCGCTCACCTCCGCCAGCCCCACGCCGCCACGACCCAGGGTCGCCGCCACCAGGACCGGCAAGCCGCCTTTGAGGGCGTCCAGTATCAAGGTCACCACCCCCCATCCCGTACCCACCTCCCGGGCCACATTGGTGGCGCCGATGTTCCTGCTCCCCACCTCCCGGACGTCGACCCGGGCCACGGCCTTTCCAATGATCCTTCCAAAGGGCACGGCCCCCATGACAAACGCCACGGCAGGCCACAGGATCCACTCCACCGCACCACCCCCTTCCCACGCCGCACAAACCCCCGATCGCCTCCATCCCGCTCCCCATGCGCCGGGATCCCGGCGCCGCTCCTGAACCGCCCGGCCAGCCCATGCCTCAACTTTCGACCTCGACCCGCAACGCCTCCTCCGCAAGCGCCACCTTGCGCACCTTCCCCAGGGAGGTCCGTGGAAACGCCCGGCAGGCCACCACTCTTTTCGGCCACTTGTACTTTGCAAGCCGGCCTTCACAGGTCCTGTGCAGGGTTTCCAGGCTGCAGGCCCTCCCGTTCCCGGCAAGGACGTAGGCCACGCCCACCTCGCCCCACTGATCGTCGGGCTCCCCCACCACGGCCACGTCCTCGATGCCGGGAATCTCCCTCAGGACCCGCTCCACCTCGGCCGGGTAGACGTTCTCGCCGCCCGAGATGTACATGTCCTTGGACCGGTCCACCAGGTAGAAGTACCCGTCTTCATCCACACGAGCCAAGTCTCCTGTGTGGAGCCACCCGCTCACCACGGTCTCCTCGGTCCTCACCGGGTCCTGCCAGTACTCCTTCATCATGATGGACCCCCGCACCACGATCTCCCCCACCTCCCCGGGAACCACCCGCCGGCCGGAGGGATCCACCACCTCCACCTCCGCGTGAAACACCGGCCTCCCCACGGTGCCCGGCCTGTTCAGCGAATCTTCCTCTGATGCCCACAGTAGAATGGAGGTTTCGGTCTGCCCCATGATCTGCCGAAGCGGAAATCCGGCCTCGCTGCACGCCTTCAGGAGCTCCGGGGTCGTCTTCTCCCCACCGATGGCGCACACCTTGAGCGAAGACAGGTCCCCGCGCTCGGTGGGCGCCACCTGCAGCAGGGCCCGGTACACCGTGGGGACCCCCAGGAACTTGGTCACCCGGTACCGTTCGAGGTCCCGGTAGGTTTCCAGCGGGTCGAACTTGCGACGAACAACCAAAGTAGCGCCCTTGTAAAGCGTTGGTGAGGCTTGAATAAACAGCCCACCGGAGTGAAAAAGCGGAAGAACCACCAGCATAACATCATCAAAATGAAGCTTGAAAAAAATATCTGCATTGAGGCAGTTGAAAAAGGTCTTTCGGTGGGAGAGCACCGCGCCCTTGGGCTGTCCCGTGGTGCCGGAGGTGTACATGATGACGTGGGGCTCTTCGGGGTCCGCCGGCCCCAGGGACTGGGTCAGGAAGGGGTGCTGTCCTTCGAAGGCCGCCGAGCCCCCGTGGTAGTCCAGCGCCCCATCGCGCCCCGGCCTCGTGGCGCGGCCCGGGCTTCCCAGAACGGCCTTCAGCATCAGCGGTAGCTCTCGATCCAGGCCGACGGCCTCCACAACCTCCGCATACCGCTCCCCATAGACGAACATCCGCGGCCGCCCGTTTCTCAGGGTGTACTCGAGCTCGGGACCGGCCAGACGGAAGTTCATGGGGATGAAAATGGCGCCGAGACGGGAGCAGGCCAGATAGATCTCGACGAACTCCGGACCGTTCGGCAGCATGGCCGCCACACGGTCCCCCTTCTCGATACCCAGGGACTGGAACCAGCAGCTCGTCCGATCGGCCCGCCCGTGCAGCTCCCGATAGGTGATGGTCTCTCCCTCGTAGATCAGCGCGGCTTTGTCCGGATCCAGCTCGCTCCATCGCTGAACCCACCACGCAATGTTCATGGATTTGATCATGACACGCGACATCCCTCCTCATATGTAGAAGTACTTCTTCCAGAACTCGGGCTCCTCCTTCTCCCGCCAGTCCGGACCGAACTTTTCCTCGAAGAACGCCTCCAGCCGGTCGAACCACGAACGCCTCCTCCCAGGCCGGCCTCGGGCCGCCTCCATGACATCGTCCAGAAACGTGGCGATGTCCGCCAGGCGATCCTTGGGCACATAGGCCTGCGCCCCGGACCGAATGGACTTCACGAAATCCCTCGAGCTCAAGGCGTGGGCCGTCAGCATCAGCGTGGGAACTCCCTTTTCGGTGGACCTCTCGAGCAGGTCATACCCCCGCACGCCCATGATGTCCAGAATCGCGGCGTCGTAATCGTTCCCCTCCAGCAGATCCAGGGCCCCCTGGTAGTCGCCGGCCTGGTCCAGGTTGCACATGTCCAGCAGATCCTCGAGGGAGCCCAGGATATCGGGCTCGTCATCCACGATGAGAATCCGCTTGCCCTTCAGCCGTTCCTTTCGATCGTCCATGGTCTCCTCCCTTGATGTGGGGCTGCGCACGCTGAAGCCGTAAACATCGACCTCAGCCAGGGTACCACATCCCCGCCCTCTCCGTCGATCCGCTCCGGCCGGCACCCTCGGTTGCACACCCCGCCCGCACCCTGCTGCGAACCCGATCCCCATGACCCCGGCGTGCGAGCCGCGTCACGCATCGCCGCGCCCCGTCAGATTCCGAATCACCCGCCCCAGGACCCGGCGGCACACCTCGGCATCCTCATCAGCAATCCCTTCCAGCGCCTCTTCGATGGTCTTCCGGGTACGGGTCACCAGGGCTTTCTGAAAATCGCGGCCCTTCCGGGTCAGATAGACGCGCTTGTTGCGCTGGTCTTCCTTGTCCGGTGTTCGGACCACGAGATCGCGCTGCTCCATGCCGTCCAGAATGCGCGTCACGCCTGCCTTGTCCTTGTGAGTGGCCGCGGCCAGCTCGCTCTGAGACTGGCCCTCCCGGTTCCACAGGTTCACGAGCACCCGCCACTGCTCCACGGTGACGACCAAGCCCTCCTCCTCGAAGTTCCGCTGCAGTCGCTGAATCAGGGCGCGCTCGGCCCAGTGCACCAGGCTCCCCAAGGAGTTGTCGATGTCGTACTTGGGAATGTTGCTCATGGCATTGCCTGCGCACCGTTTCGATCCGGGGCCGGGGATCCGCTCTCCCGCCCCGGCCTGCCGTTCCCCGCCCAGGCCCGGGCCGTCCCCCGGTTGTCCCACACCGCGTGTTGCGGGTCCGTCCGGTCTCGAAGCACCAGGGCCCCTTCCGGGCAGATCCCCACGCAGAACCCGCAACTCCCCTACGAGCGCACACGACACGGCTCCCGCGCTCCCCCGCGCTTCCCCGCTTCCGCCAAAGTCCTCCGGGGCTTTTTTCGCGGATCCCGGAACAACGGAAGCATGGTGTCCCCGAAACGCCTCCCGGTCCGCTCAGTAGTACTTCCGCCAGAACTCCGGGTCGGACTTCTCCTTCCAGTAGGCCCCGAACGTCTCCTCGAAAAAGGGCTCGAGCCTCGAGAACCACCGCCCCAGCCGGCCGCGGCGAGGCGCCTCCTCGAACAGGTCCTCCAGAAATGTGCGGATCTCCGCGATCTTGTCCTTGGGCACGTAGGCCCTTGCACCCTCCTTGACGGACCGGACCAGGTGCTCCGGGCTGAGGGCATGGGCGGTGAGCATGAGCGCGGGCACCCCCTTGCGGCGGGCCAGCCCCAGCAGGTCGTACCCCTGCACCCCCATGATGTCCAGGATCGCCGCGTCGTACTCCCGGCCCTCCAGGAGGCGCCGGGCGGTCTCGTGGTTCTCCGCCCGGTCCAGCACGCAGTCGTCCAGCAACTCCTCCAGGGAGCTCAGAATGTCCGGCTCATCGTCCACGATGAGCAGCCGCCGTCCTCGCAGCCGGTCCTTTGTGCGATCCATGTGCCCCCCCCTCGTTCACGCCCCTCCCTCGATCTGGATGTAGCGGGTCTTCTTCTTCTCCCGGGGCAGGCTGTCCGGCGGCATCCACTCGAACCGGGGCGCGATGCGCAGCTCCTCGCGGAAGTGGGCCAGGAGCTCCTCCTCCAGGGGATAGATCTCCCGGGAGGAGACCCCGCGCCCGTACTCCAGTCGAATCCGCAGGGGCGGATCCACCACCGGACCGGGCCGCGGCAGCCGAATGCGAAAGTGCCCGGTCACCCGCGGTTGAAATCCGAGCAGCGCCCCCTTGACCGCCTCGGGGTAGACATTGACGCCTTTGACGATGAGCATGTCGTCCGACCGCCCGACGATGCGAAACCGCTTCCCCGGCATGCCGCAGGCACAGGGCCGTGTGGAGACCTCCAGGATGTCGCCGAGCGCATACCGCATGAAGGGACCCCCTTCCCAGTCGAGAAACGTGAACACCATCTCTCCACGGGCACCGTCCTCGATGGCCACGGGCTCCTTGGTCTTGGGGTCCACCAGCTCCAGGAGGCAGTGGTCCTCGCTGACGAAGTGCATCCCCGAGAACTGCTCCGGCGGTTCGTCGCAGGAGATCCCGTGAAAGGCATGGCCCCCGCCGGTGTGATCGAACACTTTGGCCCCGAACCCCTCGGCCAGGACCTTCCGCACCTCGGGATTCCCGCCCCCGGGCTCGCCCGCGCAGAAGAACCATCGGATTCCCAGCTCGCCGGCGTCCTTTCCGGCGAGAACCGGGCAGCGCTCGATCATGTACTGCCCGAAGGAAGGCGTGGCGATGAGGGCCGTGGGATCGGTCAACCCGATGAAATCGAGGACCCGCCGGGTCCCGCCTTCGATCCCCACCGGGACCACGCAGGCCCCCATGTGCTGAATCCCCTCGGACAGGGGCAGGCCGCCGGTGAACATGCTCAGGGACAGGGCCTGGATCATGACGTCCCCGGGCCGGATGCCGGCCCGCCAGTACTTTCGCGCATGCATCTCGTTCACCACACCCACATCGTGCCGGGTCAGGGTGTAGAGGGTGGGAGTGCCCGTGGTTCCGGAGGTGCTGTTGATGCGCACGATCTTCTTCCGCGGGGCGCACGCCAGCAGCTCGAAGGGATTGCCGTAGCGCTCGATGGACGCCTCCTGGGCCCGGCGGTGCTCGTCCTTGGTCATGAGGGGGATCCGCGCGAAGTCCTCGAGGCTTCGAATGTCCCGGGGTTCGGCCCCCACCTCTTCGAACTTCTTCCGGTACACGGGGCTGTTCCCCACGTTGTAGGCCACCTGTCTCTGAAGCCGTTCCAGCTGAAGCGCGCGCATCTCATCGTCCGAAAGCGTCTCGACACGCTCGTTCCAGAGTTTGCCGTCCATTCCTGCGGTCATTCGTCCTTCCTCCATTCCGGGTTCCTGAGCCGTGGGACGGGCCCCTCCTCAGCCCCCGGGCTCGCAGATCTCGAGAACCAGGCCCCCGGTGGAGGCCGGTTCGAAAAACGCCACCCGGCCGTGGGTACCGGCCCTGGGAAACCCCTCCATCACCCGGGCCCCTCGGGAAGTCCATGCGTCGAGGGCCCGGTCCATCTCCGCCACCTCGAAGGAGACGTGGTTGTAGCCAGCGGCGGACCCCATGACCCGCCGCCCGACCCCCTCTCCCGAATCCGTGTACTGGATCAGCTCCAGGCGGAGGTTCTCCGCCCGGAGGCTCGACACCCGCATGCCCACCTCGGGCATGTCCTGGACCGGACCCGCCTCGATCCCCAGAAGCCCCCCCAGCAGGGCCGCACTTCGCTCCAGGTCCTCCACCACGATGCCGATGTGCTCCACCCGGCAGCCCGTCATGATCCGCCCTCCCTCCGCTTTCGCGTGGCCTCCTCGTCCAGCTCAAGGGTGGTCTCGTCTACGACCACGCCGTAGTCCTCCCGCGCGGAGCGCAACGAGACCAGCTCGTTGCGCACGTCCTCCAAGACCCGCTCCGCGGGTCGTTCGAAGGGATCTCCGTACCCGCCCCCTCCGCCAGCCCGTTCCTTGAAGACAGTGCGCGGCGGAATATCCCGAATGATCTCCTTGGCCTTGGCCCTTCGCACCGTGCCGTCCGGGTAGCGCAGCTCCACCCGGTTCACACATCCGGGCTTGCCACCGAAGAACCCGAACGCCCGGGCCTCCTCCTCGATTCCGTCGCCGAAGGCGATGCCGGTCACTTGCTCCCCGTAGATCTCGAACTCCGTCTCCACGCCCAGGCCTCCGCGCCACCGGCCCGCCCCGGCCGAGTCCTGAAGGTACTCGTGTCGGATCAGAAAGTGGGGGTCATGGATCTCGAACATTTCGTAGTCCTGGGCCACGATGCCGCCGGCGCAGTTGATCAGCCCGATGTGATCGTACCCGTCCGCCATCCAGGTCCCCCCCGAGCCGCCCTTGAGAGCCAGGAACAGGATGTCCACGTAGGAGCGGTCCTTTCGAGGGTCCTGCCCCGTGACGGTGAAGCCCAGAAACCGGTTCCACCCGGCCGTGACCCGCGTCGGAAGGGCCAGGGAAAAGGCCTTTAGGATGGCGTCCGAGTTGGGCCCGGTGATGCTGTTGCCGAAGGTGGTGGCGGCCGGAAACCGGGCGTTAAGAAAGGAGCCCTCCGGGTTGACGATGTGAATGGGTCGAAGGATGCCTTCATTGTGAGGAATGTCCGGGTTGATGAGCATGAGGAAGGTCAAGAGCACCGCCGAGGCCGTGGCCGCATAGGGGGCGTTGACAAAGCCTTCGGTCTGCGGCGAGGAGCCCGTGTAGTCAAAGGTGATCTCGTCTCCGTCCACCACCACGTTCAGCCGAATGGCCATCTCGGAGCCCTCGTGGATGCCGTCGTAATAGACCGTGCTGCTCCCCGCGTAGGCGCCGTCCGGGATCTCCGCGATCTCCTTTCGCACCATGCGTTCCGTGACGTCGAACAGGTACGCCACGTGGTCGTTGAAGGTCTCCACTCCGTATCGCTCGATCAAGGCCGTCAACCCTCGCTCTCCAACGACGCAGCCGCCGATCTCCGCCTTGATGTCCTCCTCCACGATCTGGTAGCGGATGTTGGCGAACACCAGGTCCCAGACGTCCTTGCGAAACCTCCCCGCCTCGTAGACCTTCACCGGGGTGATCCGCAGGGCCTCCTGCCACACCTCCCGGGCCTCGGGGTTGTATCCGCCCGCCACGGCCCCGCCGATGTCCGCCTGGTGCCCCTTGCAGGCCGCCCAGGCCACGAGCT